>CASFBL010000044.1 GCA_949292775.1 uncultured Eubacteriales bacterium | reverse complement strand
AACAGGCTGATTGTACGGCAGTCGTTTTCCACGAAGCTGGTGGATTATTTTAAAGCCGCGCGGCCGATTTTGGCCGTCGGGCCGCAGGACGTAGCCTCGATAGCGCATTTGGTAGAAAACGACTGCGCGTTGACGGCGCAAAGCGTCGGGGCGCTTGTCGAAAAGCTGGAGGCGGTTCTCGCCGACCCCGCATCGCTTGACCGGCTTGCAAGGCAGGCCTATGCCTGCGGGAAAAAGCACCACGACAAGGCGCAGATGCAAAGTATGCTGCACGACGGCCTTTTGGCTTTGCAGTAACGGCCCTTTTCAAAGCGGCCGACATTTCGGAGAATTTTAGGAAGGGGTCCGAACTGTGACCGTTTATCTTTTGAATATCGCGCTTCTGCTGTTTTGGGGCGCGGTACTGCTGTGGATTAAACCCACCAGGCGTAAGCGTCTGTGGTTCTGCATCATTGCGGCACTGCAATGGATTTTACTGTCAGGTCTACGCGCAGAAACGGTTGGTGCGGATACAGTTGGATATCTTCGCTCCTTCAATGAAATGAAATATACTAGCCTGCAAAGGCAGTTACAGCTTTGTTGGGATTATCTGGTGCACGGCGCGGAAGCCAAGGACCCTGGCTATGGGCTTCTGGTTAAATTGTTTCAATATGTTTCTGATAACTACCAGGCTTTTTTGTTCTTTGTCGCGGCGGTATTCATTATTTCTATGACGGTTTGGATTTATCGAAATTCCGCTATGCCGTGCCTGAGCTTTATCATTTATTCCATTCTTTTTTATTCGTTTTTTTCTGTGACCGGTCACAGGCAAACCTTAGCAACGGCGTTAATTGTGTTTGTTGGGTATAAATACATTAAAGAACGAAAGTTAGGCCGATTTTTAATAATAGCTTTTATTGCATTTATGATTCATAAATCCTCTCTTGTGTTTGTGCCATATTATTTTATTGCCAATTTTGAATTGCGGCTGCCGTATGTTTCTGTTGCTGCGGTTGGAATTGCGCTTTGTACAGTCTTAGGGCGAGCACTTTACGGGCCGATTGCCTCCGCATTAGGTTTCAGTGAGGGAATGATTGAAAACGCGATTGGCGGCGCAGAAACTTTTGTCGTGCTAATGCTGAGTGTGTGTGTACTTGCGTTTGTTTTATATCCAAAAATTCGGCAGAATCGGCCGGGCGCAAGGTTTCTATATAATCTACTGTTGTTGACTGTGCTATCCACGCTTCTTGTGCTTCAGCAGCAAAGCTTTATGCGTATACAGCAGTATTATTCGCTGGTCATTATGCTGGTCATTCCGGAATTTGTGCTATGTGTAGAAAAACGATACAGACCTATCGTCTATACTGCCGGCGTTGCCGTTATGCTATTCTTTTTTATTCGGACGGACCCGTTTTACCAATTCTTCTGGCAGGTATAAAAAAGCAGAGGTGGTTTAATGCGCGTTTTATGGATAGTAAATATGGTTTTTCCGGAAGCGGCAAAAGTATTAGGTATTCGGACCTCGGCGAGCGGCGGCTGGCTTTTGGACCTTGCTAAAGGTGTTGCCGCAGACGGCTTTGTCGAGCTTGGCGTAATGACTTACTATTCCGGTGCAGAATTCCGTGAGCTGGAGGTCGACGGCATCCGACATTTTCTGTTCCCGGGCGGCGGCAAACGATTGCTGTATAATAACCCAAAGACCGCACAGGATTGCAAACGGGTGTTGGAGCTCTTTGCACCGCATCTCATTCACATTCACGGGACGGAATACGCTCCGGGCTATGAAATGCTGCAGGTCTGTGGGAGCACACCGGTCCTTTTAACGATTCAAGGTGTGATTCGCCGCATTGCCGAAGAGTATTACGGCGGGCTTTCCACAAGGGAGATTTTGCGCATCTCGACGCTCCGGGATTGGGCGCGGCTTAGAACACCGCTTTTTTACAAGCTGCTTTATAAGAAAAATGCCCGGCGCGAGGAAAAGGTGCTTAATAGCGTGCGGTTTGTGACGGGGCGCACCGATTGGGACAAAACCGTGATGCTTTCTGTTAACCCACAGCTTCGCTATTTCCGGTGCAACTACAATCTGCGCGACGCGTTTTATCAAAGCGAAAAATGGTCGGTGCAGACTATGCGTCGGCATACAATTATGACCGGGGCGGCACTGTATTCG
>CASFBL010000043.1 GCA_949292775.1 uncultured Eubacteriales bacterium | reverse complement strand
AACAGGCACTCATCGCATACCGCGGCGATCCGTCGATTGTCATAATCGGCTTGTTTAGCTCCTGCCCGCGGACTTCGCCCTTGCCCTGTTCGGAATGATACTGAATAAGCGACGGCGCACAAATATAATGCTTATTAACTGTAGTTATTGTGCTTAACGGTGATCTAATATCCTGCGGCATGTTTTCGAAGTTCATTTGTATAATAAACGGATTAGCATTTCGTATAACAAATTTATCAATTCCCTTTGCGATCCTGCGTAGCGTGTTCTCGGCAAGAGACTTCTTGCGCCCGAATATCGACTGGCACGGAATCGTCCAATCAATACACTCTGCCGCCGTCCTGTAAGGTTCCCTGTTCTTTCCGTGCGTAGGCTCGGGAAACACGATAGGCTGCCCGTCCCGCCGCGCTATGAGGTAAAAGCGGTTGCGTATCGTCGGCGCGCCGTAGTCGCAGGCTTTCATCTCTTTCCATGAAACCGCGTAACCGAGCCCCGCAGCGAGCCTGTCTCCGTCCTCGCTGTCTGGCTCTATCTTCAGGAACTCGCAAGCCTCCAAAAACGCGGGGTGTTCCTTTTCAATGCCACTCGTAAGCATTGCAATAAATCCGTTGAATGTCTCACCCTCATGCTCGGGATCAGGACGCATTTGCCCATTTATTTCTTTTAATGGTCCCCAGGTCTTTATTTCAGGAACATTCTCCATAAATATTATTCTCGGTGCCACGTCGGACATTGCCCACTTAATAATAACCCAGGACAATCCTCGTATTTTCTTTTCAACAGGCTTACCGCCTTTGGCGCGGGAAAAGTGCTTGCAGTCGGGTGAAAACCACGCTATACCGACCGCACGCCCGCCCGTAACCTGCACGGGATCAATGGCGAACACGTCCTCCTGAAAGTGGCGCGTGTATGGGTGATTGACCTTGTGCATGGCGATTGCGTCCGCGTCGTGATTGACCGCGATATCGACGGGATAGCCGAGCGCAAGCTCCATGCCCGTGCTCGCCCCTCCGCCGCCCGCGAAGTTATCCACGACAAGCTCTCTGAACAGATTATCCTGAAACATCTTTGACCTCCGATATTCTGCTGACGGACACCTCATACGCCGTCTTTGCGATTACGCCCTGCTCGGTCTGTTTCTGATACACGCGAGATTGCAGCCGACCTTTAACGTTGACGTGAGCCCCGACGTCAAGCCTCGAAATCAGGCGCGCTGTTCTGCCCCAAATGATGAGCGGGATATAGTCAGACTTTTGCCTGTCCCTGTTGACCGCGATCTGCACGTCGCAGATGTCGCGTCCGAGCGGCGTTGTGCGGTGAACGGGAGGCTTGCAGAAAAAGCCCGTGAGCTCGACCTCGTTTTCGTTCCCTTTGTACTCCGACACTTCCAACGCGAAAAACACGACGATGAGCCTGCTTTTGCCGTCCACCATTTTGTTGTAGGTGCGCACCTGCCCGACAAGGCAGAGCTCGTCCCCGACGTTCACCTCGTCGCAGAGCACCACGGGCATATTGACGGGAATCAGGTCAATCGCCCCGCTCATGCGCATGACGGACAGGTCAAACGCGTAGAACATCTCACCGCAGCAGTCGTACTTTTTCGGCTCCGTCGCAACCATGCCCGCAACCATAGCGGCGTTGTTTTCGTTTTTCATGTTTCCTCCGTTATGCCCCGTTCATCTTCGCTGCATTGTACAGCGCAGACACGAGGTAATTTTGCTTGTTTTTTATTTCGCCGCTCGCGGCTTTGTCGTCCACTTCGATTATCAGGTTATAAAGAGCCCACCGCTTATCGTCGCTTGTGAAAAAGTCCACTACTGCCTGCATGACTTCCAATGTCCCGACGGTCTGCCCGTTGATTTTCTCGATAATCACACCGGCTTTCGCACGGGTACTCTTGCGGTCGAAAGGACCTTTCTCGATAATTTCGGCGATACGCAGACCTTTGCCCGTATAGTCCCAATCATACAACAGACCTAATTGGGCAGTGCTTTCGGTATCCAGTTCGGGATAGAAACGCCCGCCGGTATGAGATACATTCAGTTCGCCCAGCCATTCGCTCAACATCTCGGCGAAATCGTAATTGTTATTGATGTGAGGCAGGAACTTGCGGTAGGTCTTCGTCAAGTCATCCCAGTCCACACCGTGCATGTTCACGTTGTAGAAGCGTGCCTTTTCCTCGCGATAGATGTTATCGAAGATGTATTCGCGCTCTTCCGCCGGATTCATCTTCACTTCGGCGCGATAAGTAATCGGCTTCAACTTTTCTGATTTCCCGTCCATTTTCTGCATCGTTCCGCCTCCCAATACGAAGAAATTCCCTTCGCTATCGGTTTCCATATTCGCCCAGCGGGCATCCATCTTGTGCAGGAGTTTGGTTTCATGCTTGCGCAAATCCATTTTCCACATGTCAAATCCGCCTTCGAATGCGGCTAAGTAATACAAGGTTTCCCCGTCTTTCGAGATTGCGGCTGAGGCTAAGCTCGATGAATTAGGGGTGAGGCGCACGATACGGTCTTCTATGCCGTCCGGTTCAACCGTAATGAACTGGGTACTGTCTTTTTTTGCATTGGCTTTCTTGTCTTTCTTCTTGTCTTTCGAATCGGTTTCATTCGCTTTCTCCTGTTCTTTTTCCAGTTCCTTTTGCAATTCGTAATCCTCTTTGCTCAAGCGGAACTTATCGTATGCGTCTTGGTTCATG
>CASFBL010000042.1 GCA_949292775.1 uncultured Eubacteriales bacterium | reverse complement strand
TAAGTATTCGGATGTGCTCCAATTTTATCTCCATCTACTGAACGTAGATGACCTATCATTGGGTACATTGGACTCGGTACACACCTTGCTGCATCCAACATTTCAATTGGCGGTTCGGGATGAGGTAATCAGAAAGAACCCGTCTGATGGAGTGATGAAGGAAGTTAGCAAAGAGTCCGACAAAGCAAGAGGTATGCGTCATGCTCTCACCATGGAGCAGCAGAGATCCTTTATGGACTACATCGCAAACCATCCGATATATTACCATTGGTGGCCGTTATTCGCTGTGTTGCTTGGCACCGGAGGTCGAATCGGCGAGGTATTAGGATTGACATGGGACGACGTTGATTTTGATAACCGCAAGATCAGTATCAACCACAGTGTAGTCTACTACCCGGTCGGAAACTCCAGAACATCAACATTGCAGATATCGAAACCCAAAACCGAGGCAGGTATTCGTTCAATTCCTATGCTTGATGTGGTGTATGATGCATTTCAGATGGTCCGCGAGGAGCAGGACGAGAATGGAGCTTATGATCCGGTGATTGACGGTATGAGAGGATTTATATTCATCAATCGCTATGGCGGAGTGCAAACCCCTCAGTCTGCAAATCGAACCATTAAGCGCATTATCTGCAGCCACAATTCCGAGGAAGTTGTGAAGGCCAAAAGAGAGCGCCGCGAGCCGGTTGTTCTTCCGGATTTTTCCTGTCATCATCTAAGACACACTTTTTGTACCAGACTCTGTGAGCACGAGACCAATTTGAAAGTAATTCAAGATATCATGGGACATCGTAATATTGAAACGACGATGGATATCTACGCTGAAGCAACGGATCAAAAGAAGCAAGAGTCATTTAACAACTTATCAAAGTTGGATATCTTTTGAGAAGGGTTCTCGGTGTGAAGCCTGACAACAAAAAAGCTGCAAAGACAACAGATTGACAACAAATTTGTTTTTTCCCTGATGCAATATGAATGAGTATGAAGTTCGGGAAAGTCAGCAGAATAAAGGATTTGAATGAATATGAATAGATGTGAATTGTTGGAGAAACTTTTCCCGACAATGAAGCCGATTGGCAAGTAATGCAATATTGAATTGTAAGCCCTTGCGAGCAAACCAGCCCCGCAAGGGCTTTTGCTTTAGGCTGTCGTTCGAAATTAGGATGTTCTACCGAAATTCGATAACAGCAGACTTGCCATACCATGCTGTTTCGCTTATAATGGCGGTGTAGAAACGAGGGGGGATATCAAATGTATGATTACACGTTCGGAAATCGGATTTTTGCTTTGCGTAAACAGGCCGGGCTTTCCCAAAGCGAACTGGCTAAAATGATGGGCGTGACCGATAAGGCTGTTTCCAAATGGGAAACGGGGAAGGCGAAGCCGAACACAAACACCATTCGAAAATTGGCGGCCTTTTTCCACATGGATGTCAGCGAGCTGCTGGACCTGCAAGAAGCAAAGCAAAACAAGCGAATCACAAAAATTGTGATAACCGGAGGCCCTTGCGCCGGGAAATCCACAGCGATGAGCTGGATACAAAACGCGTTTACACAAATGGGGTACAGCGTACTGTTTGTTCCCGAGACTGCGACAGAATTAATTACCGGCGGCGTTGCACCGTGGGTGTGCGGTACAAATGCGGAATATCAGAAGTGCCAGCTGGAATTGCAAATGGCAAAGGAACGCGTCTTTGAGCAGGCGGCGCGCACCATGGCTGCGGACAAAATCCTTATTGTCTGTGACCGGGGCGCGCTTGACAACAAGGCGTATATGGATGATGCGGAATTTGCCGAGGTTCTGCGCTTTATCGGGTCCAACGAGATAGAGCTGCGCGATAAATACGACGCCGTATTTCATTTGGTTACCGCGGCAAAGGGGGCGGAAGAATTTTATACGACCGCCAACAATGCGGCCAGAACGGAAACGGTCGAAGAAGCGGCGGCGCTGGACGATAAATTGATATCCGCCTGGACGGGGCACCCGCATCTGCGTGTGATTGACAACACAACCTCCTTTGAGGAGAAAATGAAAAAATTGATTGCCGAGATTGCCGCCTTTGTCGGAGAGCCCGAACCCTATGAGATAGAAAGGAAGTTTTTAATCGAGTACCCGGATATCCGGTGGCTCGAGGGGCATCCTGCCTGCCGTCGCATCGAAATTATACAAACCTATCTCCAAAGTTCTGCCGGCGAAGAAGTACGAATTCGCCAGCGCGGCGCGGACGGCCACTATATCTATTTCCAGACAATCAAACGAAAGATTTCCGGTGCTAAGCGCGTAGAGATTGAAAGACGCTTGTCGCAGGAAGATTACCTTAAGCTTTTAATGGAAGCAGACACGACAAAGCGGCAGATTCGGAAAACAAGATACTGTCTGACCTACAAGAATCAGTACTTCGAAATTGACGTATACCCGTTTTGGAAAGATAAGGCAATTGCCGAGATTGAGCTTCGCGATGAAGGCGCGGCAATCGTTTTTCCGAAGCAGATTAAGGTTATCCGCGAAGTTACCGATGACGACGCTTTCAAAAATGCGTCGTTGGCACAGATGTGAGGGGAAATGATGGGTATGTTTGGGAATTTGTTTGCGAAAAGAAGTAAAAAAGAAGTCCGGGAAACACCGCGCCCTTCCATATCGCCCGAAACATGGATGACCTCCCAGTTTGCGGCGCTATATGTGCGCTGCGGCGACCTTGCTTATCGCGATTTTTACATCGGGAGACTGACGCGCATAGGCTTTCGGCGGGAGGACGCCATGAAAATGTTTGCGTTTGAATGTGAGATTCTCCGCCGATATGACAAGCCGTGGCTTTTGGACCCTCAGTTTACGAAATCTTGGTGCTTTTCCTTAGAACGGCCGTTTTTCACGGCGTATCCCCAAACCAAACAGGATATATGGAAAGAAAACTATCTGACCATGAGCGAGCTGTGCAAACTCATAGATGAAGCGGAGTGGCATTTTTGGAACAGCCACGAAAAGAGCTTGTCCGACGAGGTTTGGGCGGAAATCTGCGCGTGGCGCATGAAAGGCCCCGGGGGAGAGTTCGCCATAGCGTATTTTGAGAAGATTGAACAGACGCTTGGCATCCCGAGCGACAATATAAGCGCCTTGTCCAATTTGCAGGGCGCGCACTTGAGCCGGTACAAGTGGGGGTAACGGCCTCTTGCGCGGCAGCGCCGTAAAAAAGCGCTGCCGCCACATTTCCGGCAGTTGGAGCAAATGCCCGCAGCAGCCAAAGAACCTGCGTCCGCTTTTGGGACAAGGGTTCTTTGCCTTGCGGGCGCGGCCTTGATGCGGCGGCAAAGCAAAAGCGGTTGACGCGCGCGCCGGCGGAGGCTATAATAAAAGCAGCAAAAAAACGGAGGAGACCGATGCAAAAGCGCACACGAAACAAGAACGCGGCCATTTCCTGCCTTCTGGCGGCGGCCTTGCT
>CASFBL010000041.1 GCA_949292775.1 uncultured Eubacteriales bacterium | reverse complement strand
AAATCCTCATACAAGCTGCGGTCAAGCGCCTTTGCCTGTTCGACGGCTTTGTTGTATTTCGTATAGTCGGCAGGCTTAAATACAAGGCTGTTCAAAGCATCTTCGATTGCGCGGGTTTGCGTGTCCACGATGTCTTGCTCAAGAATTGTCAATCCGCGGATGTCTTCGCTGAGCAAGCGGTCAAGCTCTGTTGTGTCTGTATACAAACTCCTATCCAAAGCCTTAGCTTTTTCTACGGCGGCGTTGTAGGCGGTGTAATCGGCGTCTTTCAGTTCGAGCGCCGCCAACGCATCTTCTATTGCTTTGGTTTGCGCGTCAACAATGGCTTGTTCTGAAACCGTAAGCCCGCTGACATCCACTGCAAGTGCGGCATCGAGAACGGTCAAATCCTTGTAGTATTCTCTTTCAAGTGCATTGGCTTTTTCTACCGCCGCATTGTATGCAGAATAATCGGCCGCCGCTACCTTGTTTGCCGTGACGCCCGTGCGGATTTCAATGGGGTCAAAGCCTACATCGGTACTGGTGACGACGCAATAGTAATAGGGATAGGCAGGATAATCAGCAGGGTTAAATGCCTTTTCGGTCGCGCCCTCGATAGGCTCGCCCGCGGTGTTGTCCGCCGTGAAACTGCCGTACCACTGATAGGTGCGGTTAAAGCCGATGACATCAGGGCTGAGCACTTGCGTTTCGTCGGTGTATTCCATTGGAACATCCTGCAAAAGCGCGGTTTCCTGCGAGATTTCAATAAACTCGTGGCCGTTCGCATTCGCCCATTTCTCTGCATATGTACCCTTTGTGCCGTAGACCTTGTAGTTCCTGCCTGTTGTATCTTCGGTACATTCTTTGAATGTGGAGGGCATGGCTATCGTACATTGCTGCGGAAATAAACCGTTTTCATCGTTCGAGGCGGGAAGGCTTTGGGCCGTTACGAGGTGGGAAAATTCAATTCGCGCGGTCGGATAAAACCCAAAGGCGTCTTCTGCGATCTCCGTAACACTATCCAGATAATAAACCCTTCCTTTTGGGCTTGAAATAGTTATATTTATGCCGTCGAAAGCCCCTTTGGGAACAGACTCCAACAAAGGCATATGGATAACTTTTAAGCTCATGCAGTCGTACAAAGCATTATTTTTCATCGTTTTCAGAAAAGGAAAATCCGCTGTTTCTATGCGTGTGCCCTGCAAAGCTCCCGCCAGCAGATTTTGCGTGGAAGACATTTGCAGTACCGCAAGCATAGAGGCGTCTTCAAACTCGCCGTTGCTTCCGATTCCCCAGACGGTTTCCGTGCATTTCGGTATATTTACGCTTTCAAGCCGACTGCAGCTTGCAAAAGAACCACGGTTTATGGCTCGCACTTCGGGCCCGTCAAATGAAATGATTGCTGAATATTGAAATGCCCGTGCGCCGACAACTTCTAATTTCGGAAAATAGCCCGCAACAAAAGAATAGGTCATCTTGAAGCTCACAAGTCCAATTTCCGTGACATTGGGGAATTCGGCATATTTTAACACGGATTCGTAAAAGACTTGGGTGCCGATAGAGGTAACGCCGTCGCCCCGGATAAATTCCAGGGACTTATGTTCGGCAAAAGCATAATCCGGAATTTCGGTCACCGTTTCGGGCAGAACCAGGCTCGTTATCGCCGCTTTGTCAAAAGCGCCCCGTTCAATGCCGGTTACCGTAATGCCGTTGATGGTTTGCGGGATATACAGGTCTGAAACCTTGCCGCTGTACGCGGTGATCACGCCGTCTGCCGTTATGGTATACATGTCTTCGCTGTCTTGATACAGAATTCTCGGTGTGATTTCCGTTTCCCGGCTGTAATATCCGCCGTCTGGATAATACGCGACAGCCCGAATGCGCGTTCTTTCGGCAACCTCAAAGGGCTGTGTATAAACGAGGGCATTGGACAAATCGGGATATGTGCCGTCGGTTGTATATAAAATTACCGCGCTGTCATCTGCACAGGCAAGTGAACACGTCTGTGCGCCGAGGTATATGGTATCTTCTAAATTGAACACGGGCGCGGCAAGCTCCGGCAAGCCAAACGCATCGGCGTACTGGATCATCCCCACGCCGTCAAGAATGGTATGATAATTGTCTGTATAATCGTTTTCGTTGAACTCCGGAAAATTGTAATGCTTGACATCAAAGGAAGAGGTTTTTATTTTCTCTTCCATTTCGTCAACGGTTATATTCGGATTCTGTGCTTTCAAAATCGCGCCCAATGCCGCTGCGCAGGGCGACGCAAAGGAGGTCCCGTCCCAAACCGCATATTCGTTTTCAAGCATTGCAACATCGATTTCCTGCCCCGGCGCCGAAATATCAGAAGCGTCGCTCAGCGTACCCCAAAGAACGGTTGTGTTGTTGCTGTCTGTTGCCGAAACGGCAATACACTCCGGTATGTTCCCGGGAACAGAATTTTGGTCGAACTCTCCGCTGTTTCCCATAGCCGCAAATATCGAGATGTTTTTTTCATATGCCGCCTTTACACAGGCTTCCGTCAGTCCTGTTGTGTCCCAATATCCCAAACTGATATTGATAACGTCTGCGCCGTCTTCGATGGCCTGTATGTAACCCACGCACATTTGTGAAATGGGGGCATATCCGCCGTCGTCCAAAACTTTATAGCATCGGATCAGAACATTATCCGGCGTATTATCGGCAATAATGCTGCAAACACCCGTTCCGTGGCTGTCAACGGGAGAACCGTATTCATCGTTTATATTGCCGCTGCTGGAAGAATTAAAATTCGTTCTTTCAATACGCCCTTCTAAAAACGGGTGGTCATAATGCACGCCGTCATCTACAACGGCAACGACAGTCTTTTGCAGCTGAACACCCGAGCTTTCTATATAGTCAAGCAGTCGGTCGCTTTGCGTTCTGTCGTGGCTCCATTCGCACAGATATTCCTCAGTATTTTCTTCGGAAAGCGCAGCTTGCTCGCCTTGCAGCGGGGCGACTACCTCGTCGGGTGCGGCACTGTAAGCCGTTTTTTGAGTTTGCAGATTTTCATAGGCTTCCATAGCCGCTTCGGGACTTTCATATTGAAGAATATGAAAGTCCTCAAAGCCGCTGACATCTTCTAACGCACCGTATGGATTGAATTTACCGTTTGCACGAACGATCAATCTTGCAGTTTGAAAATCCTGTAAGGTGTATTCCTGCGCAGCATGATTATCGGTTTCATCTACTGCGCTTTTGGCAGAAAAAGACCGGATTTGCTCAGACACATCATTTTCAGGAACAGTAAATTCCTTATCGGTGTCATACGCCTGCACCAACTCCGTAATCCCGTCAATAAAACCGCGAATCGCATTGCTCTCCTGACTTTCCGACGCGAAAACCGTAAAAGAAGCCGCAAACCATGACAGAACGGTCACGAAGGACAGAAGAACGCAAATGAACTTTCTCACAGAAATACCTCCCTACAGCTTAAACTTCTTACTTAAAGCAAGCCAAACTGCACATTTAAGTACATTGCTACTTCAACACTTTAATATAGAAGACAATGAAGAGCAACAAGCCGACCAGCGAAAAAACAGTTGTACCCCATAAAACAGGTGACGGTTGTTGATGCAAAACAAAATATTCAAACAAAAGGTTAAGTGGTGGTCCGAGACAAACGAGGATCATTAATAGTAATGTTGTTATATTATATCTTTTTTTCAATACAGCCACCTTAATTCAAAATATATCCGTTGCTTCGGACATATCCTTTTTTCCAAAGCGGATCTACCCAGTCAAGCCCTCGGGCAATTAGATCACCTATGCTGGTTCCAAACAGAGTTAAGGCAGCATCCATTCAAACTGTTAATATGCCTCTGCTATATACAACAGTTTAAAAGGAGGCTTTTGTGACACAATATTTATTTTTTTTGAAAAAATTTTTGGATGGGCCGGTACCGGGTATTCCGCATATTTTCCCCATGCGAACACACGACCCATGAAGGCAGGGCGGGGGCGTGTGCGTGCAAGGCCTTACTGCTTCCCCGTCGAGCCGAAGCCGCCCGCGCCGCGCTCGGTTTCGTCGAGCGTTTCGCATTCCTCCACCGGCA
>CASFBL010000040.1 GCA_949292775.1 uncultured Eubacteriales bacterium | reverse complement strand
CCTGCAGTCTTTCGACGACCTGACGCGAACCTTTCAAATGGCAAGAGCTTCCGATGCAAACTGTCACTTTCATTGCAGATTCTCCTTATTTATTATCATTATACGGCTTATTCGTAATCGACGACATCCAACCATTTCATAAGCAGTTCTTTTTCTTCCGGGTTGCGTTTTACGCTCTGAGAAGCGGCAACAATCGGAAGCCATTTCTGCACATACTGCTTTGCGGTATCGCTCTTTTCGCAGAACAGGTCAAGATATTTCTCAGCGTTTTCCACTTCGCCTTTCAAATAGAACACGAGGTAGGTTCTTGCCGCGTCTGCGGAAGCGTTGCCCTGGGTGGCGTGCGACCAGTCAATGATATAATTGACGCCGTCATCGCCGACAATGACATTACTGGGACGGAAATCGCCGTGGCAGACCTTGTTGTGCTTGGGCATGCCTTCCAAACGGGTGTGCAACTCATAACGCGTGGTGGCGTCAAGGTCGGTTTCGGAAATTTTCCGGTTCATTTTGTCTTTCAGCTTGTTCAGCAAAGGTGCTTTGCGGGAATGAATGTCCAGCTGAATATCGACAAACAGGTTCATATACTCATCGAGCTTATCGGGATTCTCTTCCATCAGGCGGGCAAGCGTTTTGCCTTTGATGAATTCCGAAGCAATCGCCCATTTGCCGTCAACCACGCCGACTTCCAAAAGCTTCGGAATCGGCAGACCGGTTTCTTCAACTCTTGCCTGATTGAGCGCTTCGTTGAGGATATCGGATTTTTTGTAATCCGCATCGAAAACTTTGATGGCACGGTCGCCGTCTTTGTAGACGGTTTTGGATGTTCTTACCGCAATAACTTTATCGAGCTTCATTCTGATTCCTCCTGTTATTCACCGTAATATGCCTTGAGATACATCTCTTTAATTTCGCTCATCAGCGGATATCTCGGGTTTGCGCCCGTGCACTGGTCGTTGAACGCCTGCTCAACCATTTCATCCAGCGTATCCAAGAAGTATTTTTCATCTACGCCATAATCGCGGATGGTCTTTTTGATGCCGATGTGCTCTTTGAGTTCGTCGAGCTTTGCAATCAAATTCTCAAACTTCTCTTCATTCGTCTTGCCGGTCACGCCGAGCGCATCTGCAATTTCGCAGTATCTTTCCAAGGTATGCGGATGATCATACTGGGAGAAAGTACCCATCTTGGTGGGAACTTCCGCTGCGTTGAAGCGCAGGACATAGTCAATCAGCAGTGCGTTTGCAATACCGTGCGGCAGGTGGTGGAAAGCGCCGAGCTTATGCGCCATGGAGTGGCAAACACCAAGGAATGCGTTTGCAAATGCCATACCAGCCATGGTAGCCGCGTTGCCCATCTTTTCACGAGCAACCGGGTCGTTCTGACCGTTGTCATAGGCTCTGGGCAGATACTGGAAGATCATTTGCAATGCGCGAATGGCAAGACCGTCTGTATAATCGGTCGCCATAATCGAAGCGTAAGCTTCAAGCGCGTGGGTAACAGCGTCGATACCGGAAGCAGAGGTAAGGCCTTTCGGCGCGCTCATCATCATGTCAGCATCAACGATTGCCATATTCGGCAGAAGCTGATAGTCTGCAAGCGGCCATTTCACGCCGGTGTCTGCATCGGTGATGATTGCAAACGGGGTAACTTCAGAACCGGTACCTGCGGAAGTCGGAATGGCGATGAAGTAAGCCTTTTCGCCCATTTTGGGGAAAGTGTAGATTCTCTTGCGGATATCCATGAAATCCATAGCCATATCGGAGAAATCCACATCGGGATGCTCATACATGACCCACATGATTTTCGCCGCGTCCATTGCGGAACCGCCGCCGATAGCAATGATAGTATCGGGCTGGAACTGCGTCATCTGGTCAGTACCCTTTCTTGCGCACTGGAGCGTCGGGTCGGGAGCAACTTCATAGAAGCAGGTGTGCTGAATGCCCATTTCGTCGAGCTTATCTTCAATCGGCTTTGTATAGCCGTTATTGTAAAGGAAAGAGTCGGTAACAATGAAAGCCTTTTTCTTGCCCATGACATTTTTCAGCTCGTCAAGCGCAACAGGCAGGCAGCCTTTCTTGAAATACACCTTTTCAGGCGCGCGGAACCACAGCATATTTTCCCTTCTTTCGGCAACGGTTTTAATATTGAGCAGATGTTTAACACCGACATTTTCAGAAACCGAGTTGCCGCCCCAGGAGCCGCAGCCAAGTGTCAGAGAGGGTGCCAGTTTGAAGTTGTAAAGGTCGCCGATGCCGCCTTGGGAAGAAGGTGTGTTGACAAGAATACGGCAGGTCTTCATGCGCTCGCCGAATTCCGCAAGCTTTGCCTGCTCCGTTACGGGGTTCAGGTACACAGAAGAGGTGTGGCCGTAACCGCCGTCGGCAATCAGATGCTCTGCCTTGTCGAGTGCGTCGGAGAAATCCTTTGCCTTATACATAGCAAGAACAGGAGACAGCTTTTCGTGTGCGAATTCTTCGGAAATATCGACACTTTCGACTTCACCAATCAAAATCTTTGTGGTTTCGGGAACGGTGACACCGGCAAGCTGCGCAATCTTGTAAGCGGGCTGACCAACAATTTTGGCGTTGAGCGCGCCGTTGATGATGATGGTCTTTCTGACCTTTTCGATTTCAGCTTTTTTCAGGAAATAGCAGCCGCGTGCGGTAAATTCGTCTTTAACTTTCTTATAGACTTTATCCAGCACAATCACAGACTGCTCGGAAGCGCAGATCATGCCGTTATCAAATGTTTTGGAGTGGATAATTGAGTTGACGGCAAGCAGAATATCTGCCGTGTCGTCAATAATCGCCGGCGTATTACCAGCGCCGACGCCGAGTGCCGGTTTGCCGGAAGAATAAGCAGCCTTAACCATGCCGGGGCCACCGGTAGCAAGGATGATATCCGCTTCTTTCATCAAAAGGTTGGTCATATCCAAAGACGGAATATCAATCCAGCCGATAATACCCTCGGGAGCACCTGCCGCAACAGCCGCTTCAAGAACGACTTTTGCCGCAGCAATTGTGGACTTTTTCGCACGCGGGTGGGGGCTGATGATAATGCCGTTTCTGGTTTTCAGGGAGATCAGGGTCTTAAAGATTGCGGTCGAAGTGGGGTTTGTGGTCGGAATAACCGCCGCAACAACACCGATAGGTTCAGCAATCTTTTTGGTGCCGAACGCTTTATCCTCTTCAACAACGCCGCAGGTCTTGGTGTTTTTATAGGCATTGTAAATATACTCTGCCGCGTAGTGGTTTTTGATAACCTTGTCTTCCACTACGCCCATGCCGGTCTCTTCCACCGCCATTTTTGCAAGCGGGATACGCTGTTTGTTTGCAGCAATCGCGGCAGCGCGGAAGATCTTATCGACCTGCTCCTGCGAATAAGTCGCGAAGACCGCCTGTGCCTCGCGGACCCGTTTCAGTGCTTTTTCAAGCATTTCAACAGAATCGACGATTTCATAAGTCTTTGCATTTTCCATTGTACTCAATCTCCTTTGCTCCATGTTTCAGGATTGTTTGTCATGGTTTGTTTCAGATGGGCGGACAACACTGCAAGCGACGACGCAATGTTTTCATTTTGCAGCAAGATTCCTTTCGGAACTGTAATGTGCGTCGGCGCAAAGTTGAGAATTGCCCGAATTCCGCAGGCGACCAGTTTGTCACAAACTGCCTGTGCACTCTCCGCGGGTACAGTCACAATGCCGATGTGGATGCGCATGCGTTCGCAGAGGTCTTCGAGTTTTTCCATTGGAAAAATCCGCTGTTCTGTGCCGGAAGGCTGCGCGGTCAGCGTTTCGTCGGTATCGAATGCGGCGACGATATGCACACCGTATTCGGCAAAGCCTTTATAGTTAAGCAGAGACCTGCCCAACTGCCCGGCGCCGACCAAAACCGCTTCGTTGACATTGTCATACCCTAAGAAGGACTCTAAGTCCTGCACGAGCTGCGTTGTGTCAAACCCCGTTTTGGGTTTGCCCGCACACGAACTGACAAAAGCGATATCCTTTCTCACCTGCACCTCGTTTTGCCCCAAAGCGGCGGCAATTTTCGGCGCTGAGACCGTTTTGACGCCTTCGCTTTGCAGTTTTTTAAGGTAATTCAGATAATTCGGCAGCCGTAAAAGCGCCTGCCTGGATATGCCCTGCACAGTGTTTTCTGAGTTGCGCATTTGGCATTTCGCTCCTATCAGTATTTTCGTATTGATTTAATCATAGTCCATTGTTAAATAATTGTCAATGGTAATTTGTTAATTTTTTAACATCTGTTTCCATGAACAAAAAGAGTGGTTTGACGCGTATGGTTTTGTGCAAAATTACAGCATTTTAGAATGTACTTTCCTCCCCTTTTAAAATATGTCTTACAAAAATATTTTATCGCAAACCGGCAGCGTTGTCTATGGGCGGTTTGCGCAGTTTTTTGAAGCTGTTTTTGTGCATATGCGCAGACACAAAAAAGCCCGGCACAAGCCGGACTTTTGAAAAGCAATTATATTCTATTTGTTATATGCCGAGAATCATAGACGCGACACGGAAATAAATGAGCAGAGAAAGCGCGTCAACAATCGTCGTGATAAACGGGCTTGCCATGACGGCGGGGTCTAAGTGGACGGCCTTGGCGGCCATGGGGAGGACGGCGCCTCCGGCGATGGCCATGATGAGCAGCGCCGAGCCCGTCTTCGTGTGGCTTTACGCAGGAATAGGACAGAGGAAGCTTCTTCCCAAATACAAACCAGTGTATACTGCAATGGAGATTTGACCATTGATTTTGCTGCTGGATGTGCCTATATGGATAAAAAAGAAATTC
>CASFBL010000039.1 GCA_949292775.1 uncultured Eubacteriales bacterium | reverse complement strand
GCGCATATTCGGTGTCAAAACCGGTCCATTCGGTTGAACCTTTTTCTTTATAGTTCATCGGCGCATATTCGGTGATGCCGACAACCAGCGTGCCTTTGTTTTTAATGTATTCCACATCGGAATCGGTTGTTGCCGTATCGTTGTTGCCGCAAGCGGCGAAAGTGCAGCCGATGAGAACAACGGCAAGCAGCATACTGATGAGCTTTTTCATAGCGTTTCCTCCGTTTTATCATGGTAAAGTGATAATGTGCTATTATAATAACGCAGGAAATCGATTTTGTCAACCTTTCTTTCTATATCAGGCACTCTGCCGCAGAACGACGCCGTCCGGCTCGCGGCGCGCGGCGATTAGTTCACTGACCGTCACAAGCTGAAAGCCGCGTTTGGTAAGCTCCGGCACCAGCTCTTCTACCGCGTCTGCCGTTGCCGGGAACAAATCGTGCATCAAAATGATGTCGCCGTCTTCCACATTGTCCAGCACGCGTTTTACCGTGATATCCTTGTTTTGATGGCTCCAATCCATGGTGTCTATCGTCCACAGCACAATGGGTTTGTCCGTCAAAGTCAGCAGGTGTTTTTCATAAATCCCACCGGGCGGTCGCAGCAGCGTGCTTTCGTGCCCCACGACTTTTTTTAAGGCTTCATCATCTTTTTGCAGCTGGTCAAGCACCTGCGCGTCATTTAAGCCCCGAAGCGTTACATGGTCATAGGTATGGTTTCCAATCTCACAGCCTGCGGCTGCAATTTTTTTAACAGTTTCCTCGCGCCCTGCAATGCGGCTGCCTACAATAAAAAATGTCGCTTTGCCGTTTTCTTTCTGCAGAGCGTCCAAAATCCGGCTGGTTACAGGTCCATAAGGGCCGTCGTCAAAGGTCAGTGCAATCATGGGCTGTTCGGCCGGCGCCTGCGCCTGTGTAATCTGTTTCGGACTATCGGTTGCCGGTGTTTCCTTGTTTTTAAGCGCTGACACGCCATACAGCAAAAACAGCAGTCCCAATACAATCAGCAGTATGCCGAGCAGAACTGACAGCAGTTTTTTAAGACGAATCACCATAAGCAGCCTCTTTTTCAAAAGAATGGTCTATCCCATATATATTGTGCTGCCTGAAAAGAAATGACCGCGCACCGTAAAACTTCGGCTCGCGGTCATCTGATGTCAGTTATCGTCTGTAAACGACTTTAAATTTATCGTTTTGGTGATAGGAAAGCAGCGGTGAAATATTTTCGTGCTTCCAGACACGCCGTTTATAGTTATTGGTGATTTTAAAGACCAGCGGTGACAGGAACAAAACACCGATAAGGTTCGGCAGCGCCATAAGGCCGTTGAAAGTGTCGGAAAGGTCCCATACCAGCTGTACGCTGGACACCGAACCGATAAAAACCACCACGAGGAAAATGAATTTGTAGACGGTTTTAAAGCGTTTGCCGCCAAGATATTCTGCTACACGGCAGCCATAGACTGACCAACCGAGCAGCGTGGAAAAGGCAAACAGAACCAGGCCTATCGTAACGATATAACCGCCGAACCGGCCGAACACGCTTTCAAATGCAAACATCGTAACGCGAACACCCTCAAGCCCGGAAACGGTGTGCGCACCGGTGGTCAACACAGCAAGCGCTGTTAAAGTACAAATTACGATGGTGTCAAAAAACACCTCAAAAATACCCCAAAGGCCTTGAAGGACCGGCTCTTTGACATCGGCAGAAGAATGAACCAAAACCGAAGAGCCAAGCCCCGCTTCATTGGAAAAGACGCCGCGGGCAAAGCCGTAACGCATGGCGCGCGCAATGGCATAGCCCATAACACCGCCGGAAACAGAGCGCAGCTGAAACGCACCGGTAAAGATTTCGGAAAATGCAGGCAGGATATTACGGTAATTGGCAAAAATGACCGCCAATGCGCCGACAATATATAAAAGCGCCATAAACGGCACAAATTTTTCTGTTACAGTCACAATACGCTTCATGCCGCCGATGATAATAACAGCTGTTAAGGCACAGACAATAATACCGGTTACAAACCCGGGAACATGAAACGAGCTCTGCATGGCGGTAGCAATACCGTTGACCTGCGCAATCGAGCCGATACCAAACGAGGCAAAAAGGCAGAACACACAAAACAGCACGGACAGCCATTTCTGATGCAGCCCTTTTTCTATATAGTACATCGGGCCGCCGACCCATTCCCCTTCTTCGTTTTTATGACGGAAATAAATACCTAAAACAATCTCGGCATATTTGGTCATCATGCCAAAAAATGCAGACACCCACATCCAGAAAATCGCTCCGGCGCCGCCGGCGGCAATCGCCGTAGCCACACCGACAATATTGCCTGTTCCAACTGTCGCGGCAAGCGCAGTTGCAAGCGCCTGAAACTGAGAAATAGCCTTGTGGTCACCTGTGCGCACAACACTTTTGTCGCGGAACACGGCAAGAATCGTGTTCTTCATCGTATAACCAAAACGCCGGATTTGGAAAAAGCCCGTGCCGATCGTTAAATAGACGCCAACCGCCAAAAGCAGCGCAAGCATCGGGATGCCCCACACCACGCCGTTGACCGCCGCGTTGATTTCTTCAATTTTTGCAATCAGTTCCTGCATAAAAGTCCTCCGCAAAATCAATCGCCCTTATTGTAACACACAGCCGGACGCAAAGGAACAAAAAAATACAGCATAGAATGAATTTTGTATGGAAATACAATTATTTCATTCTATGCTGTAAATTTTTAAATCAAAACTTCTATGCGTTGGATTTTTTTCGTTTGCGCAGCCACACAACCAATGCAACGCTGCCGCCGACCACGACTACCGCCGCGGGCACCGCCCACATCAGCACGCGCTCAACCGGCGTATAATATTTGCCGGTTTCCGGCATTTTCGGCAATCTGTAAAGGCCGTTCCCGGTCGTATTGCTGCCATAGGCAATGCGCAGAACATTGACCGAATATCCGCTTGCGGTAAACGAAAGCGAGCCGTCTTGCAATTTTTGCGTTTTCGGCGTAATGGTCGTCCGGTTCTCTTCGTTGCAGGCAAGTTCGGAACGGTCAGAAAGCGTAAGGATATCGGCATAATTCACGGTTCCGAAGCCGTCGAGAGAATACTGCATACGGCGGGATTCACCGGTTGTATTGACAAGCTTGACATAGATAAGCTCTTTTTCACGATCAACCGTGACCGACTGATAAAGCCCGTCATTCCCCTGTGGCAAAGCGGCATCCAGATATTCAGAACCGGTATTGTTCATATACAGCATTTGCACATAATAGCTTGGCGTCAGCACCACCTTGTGCGCCGTAAACCAAATCAGGTTAATGGTCCATTCCTGCGCATTGCTCTTTGCCAAAAGCGGTGCGTAAGATGCCATGGTAACAACATCGCCGTTGCGTTCAAGACCGGTCATATAAGCCGCTTCGCTGAGCGCCGCCTTTAAATTGGATTTGGTCTGAATGGTTCCGACGCCCGTAGAGGTCGCGGCATATTCGCCGAGGAACACTTTCGGGCCGTTGCGGTCATAGTCATCATAACGGTCTGTATTTTCAAGATACCAGGTGTCATCCTGATAATAGTGCTCATCCACAACCGTGTCTGCATACTGTTCAGAAAGAATGTTCCAAGAAGCGTCAAACTGCTCGCCCTCACTGACGGGACCTGCGGAAGTGATAATTGTAATATCCGGGTAAACAGCCTCCACCGCTTCTTTGAGCGCCTGCAAATTCCGGAAATAGACTTCGCCCCAGTTTTCGTTGCCGAGGCCGAGATATTTAAGCCCGAACGGTGCGGGATGTCCGTTTTCGGCGCGCTTTGCGCCCCACTCGGTGCTTTGGTCACCGTTGGCGTATTCTATCAAGTCCAAAACATCCTGCACATAGCTGTCCCACTCGGCTGTACCGGGACGGTAAGCAATGGTATCAAGATAAGCCTGCCACTCCTCTTCGGTCAGCTCGCCCAGCTGGTATTTTGCATACTGCTCGTCATACCCGCTGCGCGGCTGGCAGACAAGACCCACATTCAAAATCGGCACCGGTTCCGCGCCCAAATCTTCACAAAGCTGGAAGTATTCATGGTAGCCGACAGAAAAGCTGTTGTTATAGTCGATGACTTCGTTCTGCCACAAATTATAAGTTTGCTTGCGCTGCTCCAGCGGACCGATGGTATTTTTCCAGTTGTAATTGTTTTCAAGGCTGTCCCCTTCTGCAACACAGCCGCCGGGGAAACGCACAAAGGCGGGATGCAGCTCATAAAGCGCTTCATACAAGTCTTTTCGCAGAGTTGTGTATTTCCAGGCAGCGGTATTGTACCCGTGGCTCGCGCAGGGGTACAGGGAAACAAAATCCAAGGAGACGGGACCGCTTTCAAATTCCATGACCAGCGCCGCTTCGCCGGTCGAGGCCGCCGTCAGAGAAGAGCCGAATTTCTGCCAAGCATCATCGACCGACACACGGAAAGTGTTGGTATCTGAAATTTTTTCGCCGTTTTTATTGACCAAATACACATCCACTGTGGTATGTGTATTTTTCAGCCACACAGAGAAATCATACGATTCGCCGGCTTCAATCCCCATGCCGGGACGCTGTATGCTTTTTTCATTGGCATCATAGGTCTTGTAGTCGTAGTATTCACAAAAGCCAAGGTTTTTTACCGTCAGCTTGCCGGTGCCGGAAATCGTGACATAGGACGGATTGTTGGCATTCATACCGCCTTCGGTCTCTCGTGTGTAGCCGCCGGAAAATTCCCAGCCGGAAAGCTCCTGATCATTGTGTAGATATTCAAAGGAATTATTGCGCACCAGGTTCGCGTTTAAACCACCCTCTACGGCATTATTGATATCCTCAATAAAAATACCGTACATGTCGGGGTTGATGCTGTGGGAGATATCGGTTTCAGACAGCACGACCTCTTCTGCCTCTGTCTGCGCACTGACGCCGATGCACAGTGTGCCAAAAAGCAAGATTGCCGCCAAAAGAACGGCAAGAGATTTCTTTCGCATGGTACACGCCCCTTTTCACAATTCCTGAAGATTCTTTATTGAAATATATTACCATAGCAAAGCA
>CASFBL010000038.1 GCA_949292775.1 uncultured Eubacteriales bacterium | reverse complement strand
GGCGCGGAAATGCCCTGTTTGGGCACGACAAGCGGCAATCCACCGCCCCTGCCCTGCTCCGCACGGACATCACAAAGCCACTTTTCAAGGAATGCAGCAAGGTCGAAGTTAAAGCACGCCGTCTTTGCAAAGACGGAGATATCGCCCGTCCAACCCATGCGTTCGTCGCGCTGCGGACAATCAGTGGGGATATCGACGAAATTGCTCTTTCCACTCCATACGATATTGCTCTGCAGCTTGTTGAGCAGCGGGTTTGAGCATTCAAAGCTGCCCGTCTCCTCAAAATCGGAATAGAGGGCGAGCGCGCACACCTCGATGTTCTCGGGCGCAATGCCGGAAACCCCGATATAGCGAAAGCCCATATAGGTGAGGTGCGGGGAATACTCCTGCTCCCCCTCGCGGCAGATATAGACGAACGTCGCCTTTGCCGTGCGCAGAGATTTGACGTTCAAGTCTCCGTCCGTGATAATTTCCGCATGGCGCACGGTGATCTTTTGCCCCTTTTTCCCCTTAATGCGCAAAAAGACGACGCCTGCAAAATTCTGCCCGAAGTCGTAGATCTCCTCTTTCCCGTTCTTCGCGGGAAAGTGCGAGAGAGGTGTGAGACGCTCGTGCGCGGTGACGCGGCAGCCATAGCGCGCCGTGATCTGCGGCTTGATTTTCGGTCTGTAAATATCCGCCGCCCGCCACTTGGCTTGGTTCAGATCGAGGGTCGCGTCGTACACTTCGCCGTCGTAGAAATCGCCGAAGCGGAAATTCCCGTCCATCGTCTGCTGCCAACTTTCGTCGGTGACGATCTTCTCCTTCGAGCCATCCTCATATTCAAGGAAAAGTTCGGCTAAAAACGCCTGTCTGTCGCAGGTGATGCGGCTCTTGCTCGAATAGGTGAACCTGCCGACCGCCCAGCCGCCGCCGACCACGGCGACAAGCTCGTTTTGCTCTTTCAGAAGCGCCGTTACATCGTAGAGGTCGTATTGCAGGATATGTTTGTAACTCGTAAAGCCGGGAGCGAAATACTGTTCCCCCACCTTCTTGCCGTTGAGCTCCAATTCATAAATGCCGAGCGCCGTCGCCGTCAGAAGAGCGCGCTTTATTTTCTTCGCTGCAAATATTTTTCGGAAGGTGAAGGGCGCGGGCGAGGCGTTCTTGGGGAAAGTGTAAGAAGCGTTGGTGATCCACTTCGCCGTCCACGGAAGATCGCGGCGGCCCGTACAGAAAAATGACTTACCCTCCGCATGGTTACCGAAATTATCTGTGGCGACAACCGATACTTCGTACCGATGAAAGGGACGCAATGCAAGCTCTTTGAGGGCGACGCCGCACTGTTCTTTTGTCGTAAATTCTTTGCCGCCGACGCGCACGATGGCGCTTGCAAGCTCTGTCCCCTGTTTATCGCTCTTCAACGAAAACGCAATGCGGGGCGCATCGCTGTCCGTGACGCACCCGCACTTGCGGTTTTCAATTTTTATTTCATCGATCTCAAACATGGTTTACCTCTTTGAATCAATCAATATTTTTTACACCTGTTCTGCTTTTCTTTTTTTACACACAACGGAAAGAACGATAAATGATATAGCAAATACGCCGAAGAGAACCCATGTTACAACAACGCAGACATTGACGAAATCTGTTATCCACGGCTCTGTTGTGACGACGCGGGTATTTACGGTGAATCCGTTCATTGCGTTTGAATGTGCGACCGTGTACATGATCCTATGCGCAGATTCCCGCATAGCCCATGCAAGTTCACAATTTTCGTTGCTTCCGCCCTGCCTGTAACGGTCAAGCTTTTCCGTCGTGAGTACGCCGTCGGGCAGATCGGTCCCTGCCATGGTGATCTGACCGAGCTGCATATAGTACTCGGTATTATCCGTGTCGTTCATGATCCCGCTTTCCCACCAATCGGTCACGACAAAGCCACTCAAGCCTGCCTCGCCTCGCAGCCAATCGGTATTCAAGGCCTTGCAGGCGCTTGACCATTGAACGCCTACGCGATTGAGCGCGCCCATGATGCATTTTGCATCATATTGAACGATCGGAATTTCAAAAGCACGCAGATAAATTTCTCTGAAGGTCTGCTCGTTTATAAAAGTTGAAATACCGTAGCGACCGTACTCTTGTTCATTCAGCGCCAGATGTTTGTTGTACACATAGACGCCTTTGCTTTGGCATCCGCGCGACCAATGCCCCGCCATCACTCCGCTCAGGAAGCCGTCTTCACTGAAATACTCAAATGCGCGACCCGCATAGGGCGAACGGTGGATATTGACGCCCGTGCCGTAAATCCCGTTATAGCCTCCCCACAGACCGTCTTCCCCGACCATTTCACCAGCACGTTCGATGAGCTCTACATTGAATGTGGCTGCGAGAACGGGATTGGAAGGATAGGCGGTTGGATATTTCCACCTGTCAGGATCCTGTACAGGCTGCTTGCCGTATATTTCGCGGTTGGGCAATTTTGTCACAGGATCCACCCCGATTTCGGAAAGACCTCCGTGCCCCGCCTGCTTATCGATGCCAGACCAGGTTTGCCAACCCGCGTCATTCGGCCAGGAGGAATTATCGGAATTTTTAATGCCCGTATCGCGATAGGGATGAATGAACCCGATGGGCCCGTTGTGATCCAACGTCATAGGCTTGGATACCGAATCGACAGCATTTGTTTTGCGTTTGCCGTCGGACAAAAGGATAAGATAATCATCCCATGTAAGCTGATCTAAAAACTCCTGCCATTTCGGGTCGTCGTAGGCATAGACGGGCGAGCCGTCCTCATTCCGCCGCCCCATCTCGGCAAGCGTAATGTTGTTGTCTGCGCCGTATGTAGGATACTCGCCGGAGACCACCGGCAGATAATCCCTTTGGGCGCTCATATCGTCTATCATCTGCTGCGTTTTGACCAGCTTGACCTGACTTGTCTGGTTTACCCCTGCGTCAGGATCGGCAAATTTAAGCGTACCCGTCCAGTCGTTGCGAGAAACATAAGTTACGCTGTTGCTGCCGCGCCCGTCATAGCGGTTAATATCCGCAAAATCAAACAGATTTTTTATTTCCTGCCCGGTGGCGTCCGAAAATGCGTATTTCGTCGTGTTCGGAACAGAATTTTCATCGCCGTTCGGATTCATTTTATAGACAAGTTTTTCGTTTCCGTCGTGCGTCATACCATGCTTGGTCGTTTTTCCCTTCGCCGCAAGGATATTATTGACTGCGTCGTGGGCGTTCTTGCCCACCGTCAGGTAATAGTCGCCGCCCGTCAGCACATATGTTCCTGCCCCGTTGGAATCGTATGCTGCAAAGTATTTTTCATCGACCGTTATGCTTACCTCTTCAAAATCGCCCGGCTGTAAAATTCCCGTCTTTGCAAACCCAACAAGCTCAACCGCTGGTTTTTCAATGCCGTTTTGAATATCATACCGCGTATAAGGCCTCTGCATATATACCTGGACGACCTCTTTCCCTGCCGTTTGCCCCGTATTGGTCACCGTCGTCGTCACCGTATATTCGGTTTTCTGCAACGTCCTGTCTGTCTGCGGTCTTACAGGCTTCGCTGTATAATCTCTTTTCGTGACGGTAACGGGAGAATATTCAAACTGCGTATACGACAATCCGTACCCGAAGGGATACGCCACTACGCTGTTATAATCGAAATCGCCGACATTTTCTCTGCCGAGCACCAAGTCCTCATAGCGGGTCTCCGCATACCGGTAACCGAGATACATGCCCTCCTGATATACGATATAGCGAGAATCGGCATGATTTGTTCTGGTCCCGTCTAAAATCAAAGTTCCCGCCGCAACGCCCCTGTCTGTTTCGGCGTCGGAGGCGCCCACTCCCGTATTGAAAGCGTACGTACCGAAGTTGGCGTGCACGGGATTATACTCGTGCTTGTTCCAATACATATCGCTCAGCCGTCCGGAAGGATTGACCGCACCCGTCAATAATTTGCCCACCGCATTAAGCCCGGTTTCCCCGACGCCGCCGATCCACATTGCCGCGTCGATGCCGTAGGTGTTATCTGTGAGCCAGTCAAGCTCGGGCTGGTTTGAAGAATTTATCAACAAGATCAGCTTTTGGAAAGTACCATTGTCCTTCAGCTCTTTCAGAGCAGCCAAAACGCTACGCTCGTTGTCAGACAGCATCAGATAACCCTTCTGGCTGTTCGTTCCCGCGGGATCGCTGCCCTGCGTATCCCATGTAAGCATCAGATGGTCGTGATCTTCGCCACCCACACGGCCGAGAATGAAGATGGCGGCGTCGCCGTATTTCGCATCCGCCTTGCCTGACGATGCGGGAATGCTTGCCCAATCGACTCCGTTTATGTTTGTTTCATACGGCCACTCGGATGCCGCTTTTCTCTTATACTTTTCCGCATTTGACTGATACCAGTTCCAAAGCTTGGGGTTGACGATAAGGCCCGCATCTTCAAACGCATCCTTATAAGAAGGAACCTCACCCGGATAATTGCCGCTCGTTCCCGTGACTTTTGCATTGCCGGAACCTGTTCCTCCCCACACGGGATCTACGCTTGTAAAATCAAACAGGCTTACCTTATCGCCGACGGATAAAGGCAATGCACGCTCCCTGCCCACAAGCTCGTTTTTTAACAATACGGCCCCTTCCGCCACGATATTTTCGACAACCTTCCGCGATTCACGCTGCAGTTCCGCTATTGAACTGAATTCAGTCCTGTAATACTCCATAGGCTGCGCATCATCGTTTTCAAGATTGACAATGCTGCTTGTCTGAATTTCAAGCCCTTTAGTGACAAGGGCTTTGAAATTGGGCAACTGCAACAGATCGGAAAAAACCATACATATTCCTGCCAACCAGGCAAAGAGAATTGCCAGAATTTTTGCTGCGGTTTTCAACCGTTTTAATATTTTGTCCATGATACCCTCCCGACAGAAGTTTTACCGAAAATAACTTATTGCTGTTCTTTTATCTGCCGTTTGAACACAGCGATCGTCGTAAGAACGGATGACGTAAGCAATAAAAACGCACATACTATCACCTGCGCAAGAACATCCATCAAGTTCCAAAGACTTGTCAGGCCGTAGCAAACGGGAACAAACAAAAAGAACGTTAAAAGAGTCAGACCGAAAAGAAGGAACGGCGTGACGGGCGCTATCCTTTTTTCTGATCCGGGGCAGAAGAACGGAAGTAGCAAAAGTACAGACCCGATCAAAAAAGTTGCCAATGCCAAAGCGAAAACCACCCAGGACATCTGAAAATTCCCACCAAAAAAAGAAGGATATAATATTACAAAAACAAGCTCCACAAGCATTGCGGAAAGCAATAAAAATTGAGCCGTCGTTCTACTTTTTATAAATTTTTTTAGTTTATCCATTGCTATTCTCCGATTTTTCGCACATCGCCTTGTACAATACCCGTTTCGTTGAAACAGTCAACTGCGTAGTAATAAACCTTGGTTTCGGCATTCAGAAAGGTAGCCGTATATTCTGTTTGACCATACAAGAGTACACTCGAATATAATTTGTCGGGCGCGATGCCGAGGCGGATACAATACCCCGTCGCGTCTTTCTGCGCCGCCCACGAAAACTTTGCGCGCGTGGGCGAGAGCCGCTTTGCTGCCGTTCCCGTTGCCTTTGCGGGCAACGTACCGCCGTCGAAACCGAACACGCGCAGGCCGCACAATGTAAACTTCTGCCCGAAGGGCGCGCTTTCAAAGGTAATGCGCACAAACCGCGCCTGCGCGTTTCCTGCCCACAGTTTATGCGGTAGTTTTGTTCTGCCGCCTGCGTAAGGTTGCCAAGTTTTGCCGTCCGAGCTCACTTCAAGCGTGTAAACATAGTCGGGCTGTTCGGTATCGATGTAGCGCTCCTGCGAGATGGTGCC
>CASFBL010000037.1 GCA_949292775.1 uncultured Eubacteriales bacterium | reverse complement strand
CGTATAAAGAGATAAGGCGAACACATTGCGATAAATCCTTTATTTTCAAGGCTTTTGGAGGATTTTATTAAAACACTGTAACCTCTGTTGAGAGGTCATAATTTACTGATATTCAAATTAATATTTGTTGAGATAACGGTCAATTTCCCAACTGGTGACCTTGTTGCGGTAATGACGCCATTCACGAAGTTTGCCTTCGAGATATTTCTGATAAACATGCTCGCCGAGAACCTCGCGCATGAACGGGTCGTTGCGGAATTCCACCATGGCTTCTTCCAAAGAGCCGGGCAGGCTTTCAATGCCTTCTGCAGCAAGCTCTTTCTGGGACATGGCGAAAATGTTTTTGTTGATGCCGGCCGGCGGCGTCATTTTCTGCTTGATGCCGTCAAGACCGGCGGCAAGGCACAGCGCCATTTCAAGATAGGGGTTGCAGGAAGGATCGGGGCTGCGCAGCTCAACGCGCGTTCCCATGCCGCGCGAAGCGGGCACACGAATCAAAGAAGAACGGTTGGAAGCGGACCACGCAATATAAACCGGGGCTTCATAGCCGGGCACAAGGCGCTTGTAAGAGTTGACAAGCGGGTTTGCAATCGCGGTGATGCCTTTCACATGCTTGAGCACACCGGCAATAAACTGCATGGCGGTCTCGCTGAGACCCAGCTCAGCATCGGGGTCATAGAATGCGTTTTTGCCGTCTTTCATCAAAGACATGTTGGTGTGCATGCCGGAACCGTTGATGCCGTAAACGGGCTTGGGCATGAAGGTCGCGTGCAGGCCGTGACGGCGTGCATAAGTTTTAACAACATGCTTAAAGGTGACCACATTATCTGCCGTTTTCAGAACTTCGTCAAAACGGAAATCGATTTCGTGCTGCCCCTGTGCCACTTCGTGGTGGGAAGCTTCAATTTCAAAGCCCATTTCTTCGAGTGCCAGGCAGATGTCGCGGCGGCACTGCTCGCCCTGGTCAGACGGTCCCATGTCAAAATAGCCGGCAATGTCACCGGTCTTGGTGGTGGGGTTGCCCTCTTCGTCCAGCTGGAACAGGAAAAATTCACATTCGGGGCCGACATTAAAGGTGTAACCCATGTCGGCGGCTTCTTTCATCACTTTTTTCAGCACATTCCGCGGGTCGCCCATAAACGGTGTTTCCCCGTCAGCGCAGTATACATCGCAGATGAGCCGCGCAACGCGGTCTTTCCAAGGCAGAATCACAAAGGAATCATAGTCCGGGCGAAGATACATATCAGATTCGTCAATACGGACATAGCCTTCAATCGAAGAACCGTCGAACATGCACTTGTTGTCCAGTGCCTTTTCCAACTGGCTTTGGGTAATCGCCACATTCTTCAATTGCCCGAAAATATCCGTAAACTGCAGACGGATAAACTGCACATCCTTTTCTTTTGCAATACGCAAAACATCTTCTTTGGTGTAACCCATATGAACGACTCCTTTCAAAATAAAAAGAGGCAGCGAAGCCTTTAAAAAGACTTCGTTGCCTTTCGTATGCATTTATTATATCAGCCTGTCATCAAAAGTCAATGCAAAAACAATACATTTTTGCTTTTTGTCGCATTGAACAAAAAGCAAAACACAATTTTTCAATGGTTTGGGAAGTTTGATTTAAGAAAAATCCAGTCCATTCCAACATTTCCATAACAGAATTTGGCGCGTGAAAAGCAGCCAAGGGTTTGCTATAATGACACCACACACATCCGGCAGCTTTGCCGGGCAAGGAGGTATTTGTGTGAGAAAAACAACCAAACGAATTTTATCTGTGTGCCTGATGCTGTCTGTGCTGTTTGCATGCAAGATTCCTGCATTCGCGGCAGACGCGACCAGCAAGGCAGGCACTGTGCAAATCACATCCGGCAGTTTGAATGTGCGCGCGCAGGCAAGCACTTCTTCATCGGTCGTCTCTTCCTTATATAAAGGGGAGACCGTCACTCTGCTGCAAAAAAGCGGAAACTGGTGGCGGGTTGAATATGCACACGGCCGTTATGGCTATGTTTCGGCAAGCTATATCCAAGAAGTTTCCGGCAGCTATGCAGCAACGGTGCGCACCACAAGCGGCAATCTGAATGTCCGCACAGGCGCGTCTACGGCTTACAGTGTGAAAACCAGTTTGCCGAGCGGCAGGGTGGTGGTCGTGCTTTCGCAAAGCAATGGCTGGGCAAAAATTCTCTATAACGGGAAAAGCACCGGTTATGTAAGCGCGGCTTACCTGCAAACGGCTTCTTCCGGCTCAAACGGCTATGCGGCAATCAAACTTTCTGTTGTCAGCTTTAAACAGAATGACTCTCGTTGGTCGGGAATTAAAATCGGTACACAGGGGGATACCATTGGCACCTCCGGCTGTACAACCACGGCGCTTGCCATGACGGAAAGCTACCGCACCGGGACCACCATTACACCGGCAGGCATGGTGTCCAAACTCACTTATGCGCCGGCAGGCTGGCTTTACTGGCCGTCCAATTATGTGACGACCACCAACGGCACCAACTATTTGCAGACGATTTACAATCTGCTTAAAAGCGGCAAGCCTGCAATTTTGGGCGCGAAGAAATCTTCCGGCGCACAGCACTGGGTCGTTGTGACCGGCTTTACCGGCGGTTCGCTTTCAGCGGCGAAATTCACCATCAACGACCCCGGTTCAAACTCCAGAACCACGCTTTCTGCATTTTTAAATGCTTATCCGAATTTTTATAAACTTGCATACTATAAATAAATGCAGAAAAGATAAATACAGAAAAAGAGAGAAAACGGCAGGAAAACCCCTGCCGTTTTTCTTTCTGAAAAATCGGTAAATCGCTTGACTTTCTAAAATAAGTTTGCTATAATTACAAACCGCTGTAAAATAATTTTTTGTTTTACAGCTCCTTCCCACGGGTAAATCCAAACAACAGTCCGTGGGCGAAAGTCCATAAGGAGGTGCAAAAAGAATGTCTAAGTATGAAGCAGTTGTTGTCCTCTCTGTGAAAAACGGCGACGAGGCAACCCAGAGCCTGGTGGAGAAGTTCAAGGCTCTTATTGAAGCGAACGGCACTCTCGAAAGCGTTGATGAATGGGGCAAGAGAAAGCTTGCTTACGAAATTAACGACGAAGCCGAAGGCCACTATGTACTCTTCAACTTCGAAAGCGAGCCGACTTTCCCGGCTGAGCTTGAGCGTATCGCCAACATTACCGACGGCGTGCTGCGTTCCCTTGTTGTGAAGCAGTAATCGGAGGGTGTAATCATGTTAAACTGTGCAATTATTATGGGACGGCTGACAGCTGACCCTGAACTTCGCACGACCGGTAACGGCACATCGGTTACTTCTTTCTCTGTTGCGGTGGATCGCTCTTTTGTGCGCGCCGGTGAAGAAAGACAGACCGACTTCATCAATGTGGTTGCCTGGCGGCAGACCGCTGAATTTGTAACCAGATATTTTCACAAAGGTTCCATGATTGCGGTGCAGGGCTCTATCCAGACCCGCAATTATGAGGACAAAAACGGCAATAAACGCACCGCGGTCGAAATCGTTGCAAGCAATGTTTCGTTCTGCGGCAGCAAGGCGGAATCCGGCACAGCTGCCCCGGCAGCTTCCCGTCCCGCGCCTGCCTTCCAGGGCGGCAGTGCGGACGGCTTCTCGGTGCTTCCCACATCCGACGACGACGCTTTCCCGTTCGGCGGTGCGGATGAGGACGACGGCCTGCCGTTTTAATTGATGTTTTATTTTGAATAAGGAGGATTTACAATGGCTTACGATAAAGCACAGGGCGGACGCCCGATGAACAGAAAACGCAAAAAAGTTTGCTCTTTCTGCGTAGAAAAAGTTGATAAGATTGACTACAAAGACGCAGCTAAACTGCGCCGCTATACCTCTGAACGCGCAAAGATCCTTCCCCGCCGCGTGACCGGCACTTGCGCTTATCATCAGAGAGAGCTCACCACGGCTATCAAACGGGCAAGAGCAATCGCGATTCTGCCCTACACTGCGGACTAACCTGTTTCAAGGGCGGTTCCACGGCAAAATTCCGTTCGCCCGCTGTGGCGCAACACACAAAAAAGGGCGACCTTCGGGTTGCCCTTTTTCAACTTTGCAAAGGATTTGCATATTTTTGCGCTGCAAGCCTGAAAAGTAGAATAAAATTTGCATAAAACCAGCAACCGAATGTATATTTATAATATTAAAAGTGACAAATATTGAATAAATATGCAAAAAGCACTTGATTTTATGCGAAAAAGGCGTATAATCACAGCAGAACAGAAAAACACGAATCCGGGAGGTTCACAATTATGAAAAAAGATATTAAAAAAGTGGTTCTTGCCTATTCAGGCGGTCTCGATACTTCTATTATTATTCCGTGGCTGAAAGAAAACTACAACAACTGCGAAGTTATCGCCGTTTCCGGCGATGTCGGTCAGGGCACCGAGCTTGACGGGCTCGAAGAAAAGGCTTTGAAAACCGGCGCTTCCAAGCTGTATGTTTTGGACCTGAAAAAGGAATATGTGGAAGATTACATTTGGCCGTGCCTGAAAGCAGGCGCTGACTATGAAACCTATCTGCTGGGCACTTCCCACGCGCGGCCCTGCATCGCTAAAGGCTTGGCAGAAATCGCCAAGAAAGAGGGCGCCGACGCCATTTGCCACGGCTGCACCGGCAAGGGCAACGACCAGGTGCGTTTTGAGCTGACGCTCAAAGCGTTTGCGCCGGAAATGGAAATCATCGCCCCCTGGCGGGAGTGGGATATCAAATCCCGTGAAGAGGAAATCGAATACGCCGAGGCGCACAACATTCCGCTGAAAATCAACCGTGAGACCAACTATTCCAAAGATAAAAATGTTTGGCACCTGTCTCACGAAGGTCTCGACTTGGAAGACCCGGCAAACGAGCCGCAGTATGCGAAAGAGGGCTTCCTTGAAATGGGCGTAGCCCCCGAGCAGGCGCCCGACAAGCCGACCTATGTTACCATTCATTTTGAAAAAGGTGTTCCGACCGCGATTGACGGCGAAGAAATGGACGGCCTTGCAATCGTTGAAAAGCTCAATGAGCTTGGCGGCGCAAACGGCATCGGACTTTTGGATATCGTGGAGAACCGGTTGGTCGGCATGAAATCCAGAGGTGTTTACGAGACCCCCGGCGGCGCAATTCTTTATAAAGCGCACGAGCTTTTGGAAATGATCACGCTTGATCGCGAGACCTCCCACTATAAAAAGCTTGTGTCCCAGAAGTTCGGCGAGCTTGTCTATTTCGGCCAGTGGTTCACTCCGCTGCGCGAAGCGCTTTCCGCATTCGTCGACAAAACGCAGGAGACCGTAACCGGCGATGTCAAAGTGAAGCTCTACAAAGGCAACATCATCAATGCCGGTGTAACTTCTCCCTATACGCTGTATGACGAAAATGTCGCTTCCTTCGGCGAAGACGGCGGCGCATATAACCAGGCAGATGCCGCAGGCTTTATTAACCTGTTCGGTCTGCCGATCAAAGTTAAAGCTTTGCTGGACGCAAAACGCGAAAATAATCAGTAAGATTTCAGAAACAAAAAAGCGGCAGTTTCGCCGCAAAGCAAAAGGCGGCAAAGGGCAAAAATGCCCTTTGTCGTATTGCGCATATACAGGAGAGAAAAATTATGCAACTTTGGCAGGGCAGATTTCAAAAAGCGCTCGACCCGAAAACCAACGACTTCAATTCCTCTATTCGTTTTGACAGTCGTATGTTCCGTGAGGACATCGACGGCAGTATTGCGCACGCAACCATGCTTTGCGCACAGGGCATCATCTCGGCAGAGGATTTGGCGCTGATTACGGACGGCTTAAAAGCAATCTGTGCAGAAATCGAGAGTGGCAAGCTCGAAATTGACCCGAACGCAGAGGATATCCATACTTTCGTGGAAGGGGAGCTGACCGCCCGCGTCGGTGCAGCCGGCAAACGCCTGCACACCGCGCGCAGCCGCAACGACCAGGTCGCTTTGGATATCCGGTTATATCTGCGCAAAGCTTGCAACGAGTTATATGCACAGCTGACCGAACTTGTCTCGGTGCTTTGCAAAAAAGCCGAGCAATATGCCGACGCCGTCATGCCGGGTTACACGCATTTGCAGCGCGCCCAGCCCATAACCTTCGGCCATCATCTGCTCGCCTACGCGGAAATGCTCCTGCGCGACAAGGAACGGCTTCAAGATGCCGTAAAGCGCATGAATGTCTGCCCCTTAGGCGCGTGCGCGCTCGCCGGAACGACTTATAACACCGACCGCGAAATGACCGCCCGTGACCTTGGATTTTCGGGCGCGATGCAAAATTCACTTGATGCCGTTTCCGACCGGGATTTTTGTATGGAACTCGCATCCATGCTTTCCATTTTAATGGTGCATCTGTCGCGCTTTTCCGAAGAAATCGTTCTGTGGTGCTCTTGGGAGTTTAAATTCATCGAGCTTGACGACGCATTCTCCACAGGCTCGTCGATTATGCCGCAGAAAAAGAATCCCGATATTACGGAGCTGATTCGCGGCAAGTCCGGCCGTGTGTTCGGCGACCTGATGACGCTTCTCACCATGATGAAAGGTCTGCCGCTTGCCTATAACAAGGATATGCAGGAAGACAAAGAAGCCATTTTCGACGCGTTTGACACCGTGAAAATGTGCTTGACCGCATTCATCCCGATGCTCGACACAATGACCGCGCTTCCCGAAAATATGCGCAAAGCGGCGGCCGGCGGCTTCATCAACGCCACCGACTGCGCCGATTATCTCGTCGGCAAGGGCTTGCCGTTCCGCGATGCTTACAAAGCCACGGGCGAGCTTGTGGCGCTTTGTATTAAAAAAGGTCTTACGCTCGAAACCTTACCGCTTTGTGAATATCAGAATATTTGCGATCTGTTTGACGAGGGCGTTTATGAAGCTATCAACCTCGACAAATGCGTCAAAGACAGAACCTCTTTGGGCGGCCCTGCCCCCGAAAATGTCCGCGCGCAGGTAAAGCGCGTGCAGGGATTGAACCAAAATAAATAAAAACCGAGCGTTCCTCCCTATGACGAGGGAGGTGGCGCGCCGCAAGGCGTGACGGAGGAAGAAAAATGAAGCTACCGCGATTTCTTTTGATTCGCAAGCTGCAAAAGTGGGAAAATTACTTACGCTTTGTAG
>CASFBL010000036.1 GCA_949292775.1 uncultured Eubacteriales bacterium | reverse complement strand
AGCATATTTTAAGCTAACTCAATCTTACGATATTACACCGTCAATGTCAAATAAGGGTAATCCTTATGACAACGCAATGGCAGAGAATTTCTTCTCAATATTGAAAACGGAGTGTATCTACCGGCATAAGCCGAAGACTTTCCAAGAAGCCAACGATCTAATCGATAGATACATTTACTTCTATAACCATGAGCGCATTCAGATTAAAACCGGAGTGGCGCCGCTGACGCTTCGCCACTCCGCTTAAAACTCAATATTTCCTACATAGGGGCTTTTTGTACTGTCCGCACAATCTGGGGCAGTTCAAAGAAGACCGGTGGGGCTTTAAAGTTGGCGATCAGTAACCATAGAATTGAATGATATTAAAATAATACGAAAACAGCTGTTGTAGCAAGAAAAAATTCAAAGCCAACTTATGTTCTGTTTGTTAGCTGTAAAGCAAAAAATACACCCGATTACGTGGCCGTTTCGCCTCAAAATATTGCGGATTTTTGTTGCGCTGATGTGTGTAAATATGTGTGGTTACAATAGAACTGTAACCAAAAAACTGTTGAATATAATGAAAACCACGGCTTCTTCCAATAGAGTTGTCGCGAAAGTATGGCGGAGCATATGCGGGGTGATATGTAAGGGAATGCTTCCTGAATGGGCATAATTGTTAATCATGTTCCGAATAGACTTTCCCAAAGCTGATTGCCGTATTTTTTACACATATCCACAAATTACCCAATTTCGCACAGTAAAGTATTCATAAATTTACTCCTTCAAAGTCCATTTCAGCTATATGTAAGAATGCCTGTTTAGTGTGAGAGAACGCGCCATTTTACACGTTTTTTCGTCATTTTTGCAATGTGTGTTGACAATATGATGCGTTTTTGGTAGGAAAGATAATAGTAAACTTATTATTTATTACATACTTTTTGTGGATAGGTAGAATCCGCTGACGAGCAAGAAACAATGTTGTGTTCAAAAAAGCAAAATGAATTGCGCTCAATATTTTTAATGATAAATTGAGCCAATCAATATCAATGCTAATTTACAAGTATTTACAGAAAAACGAATCTCCTGCATACGGGCATGCAGTGCAAATTTCTTCTGTTTTGTGGTCGGCTTAGGGCTATGCATATCATGCGACACAAGCAATGACATGTGTAGCCCTTTTTGGTTTCTTGTTTTTTACTCAGCTTTGACTTTTGGGCAAAAGGTGCAGCTAATAAAAATAAAGCAAATTAAAGGGGGAAAATTGAATGACATCGTCGAAAAACTTGGGAATTAAAAAATTCTTATCAATTCTTTTGACCGTTGCACTATGTATACAAATTGTGCCTATAACGGTTTTTGCCCAAAGCCGTTCGGAAACAGATACAGAATCAACGGTTTCCGCAACTTCAGATTCCATTGCGGAGGCTGAAGTGCCAACGCCGGAAATCCTTGCAGAGGAAGTTTCTCTGCGCGAGGAGAATGTCAAGCATTTTCGGATGAGCGATGGCTCCATACAAGCGGCACAATATGCCGTCCCCGTACATTTTCAGAAAAACGGAGTTTGGACGGATTATGACAACACGCTGACCGAGGTCGAAGCTGACGCAGAAGAAAACGAGGGCAAGCTTCTAAAAAATAAAGACCTCACCAACCAAACTGCGGATTACAGTGTGCGGCTTTCTAAAAAGACAAACGGGCACAAGTTTGTCCGATTGGAAAAAGATGGATATAAGCTTTCCTGGTATTATTTGGATGCCAAAAAGAGTACGGCAAAAGTGGCAGAAGCAGAAGATGACGGTGATCCGACGACATTGGAAAAGCTGTCCACGACTGTCCTTTATGAAAATGTATTTAAAGCCACAGATTTTGAATATGTATTAAATTCGCAAGGGGTAAAAGAAAACCTGCTTTTGCAAAGCACCAAAGCACCGACCGAATTTACGGCGGAATATAAGGCGAATGGCCTGACCCCCGTTGCAGTGGATACACAAACCATTGAGCTGCGCGCAAGCGACGGCAGGGTAGTCTATGTCCTCACGGCACCGTACATGGAAGATGCAAACGGAGAAACTTCTACGGCAGTTACCCTGACGCTCGGCGAAAGAAAGAATGACTCATTTCAAGTCGTTCTGACGTTAGACGGTGCATGGTTACAGGCGGATGAACGCGCGTTTCCGGTAACCGTTGACCCCTACTTACAAACGAGCCAAGAGTGGAACGATACGGTAAACTGTCATAGCACCTTTATCGCATCGGGAACCCCCGGCACATGCTATGGACGGGGCAGTGCAAATTATGAAGGCAGTATTTATGTCGGAAAAACCAACGGACTTGGAAAAACCTGCGGTTTAATTAAAACACCAAATTTACCGACACTGGGTATTGCAGATAAAGTCATTCATGCGGAACTGTCGGTTTTTGTTACGGCGTGCTACCCGGAATTGCGCATTGATTTGCACCGGGTTACCACAAACTGGAACCAAAGCACAGTCTGTTGGAACAGCGGCGTGGGGTTTGATGGTGCGATTTTAGATTATCAAATTGTTCAAACCATGGAAAGAAGCGATACAAATGCGGACCGGTGGCAGCGATTTGAAATTACGGATTTGGTGCGCGGCTGGTATAGCGGTGAAGTACCCAATTATGGTGTCTTCCTGCGCTCTGACGCGGAAACGAGTTCTTCACAAGCCCGCGCCTGGATTTTATCCAGTGGGTATACAACTGTATCCGGCGTTCGCCCTGTTTTGGTCGTTTATTACCGCAATATGTCCGGCTATGAAGACCAGTGGTCGTTTACCAATCTTTCTGCCGGGCGAAACGGTGTTGTCAGCGTAAACAATTTTAACGGCAACCTTGTCTATTCCCAGCCGGTGACGGCAAGCGCCGGCGGCAACAAAATGCCGGTGGATTTGTCGCTGGTGTTCAATTCCAATAAATCGGACGCGCCGTATTCCCGCGCAGGTAGCCGTATGCAAACGAATTTCCACATTTATCTGTCCGCGGAAACCGGGCAGCTGGCGGAAAACGGGTTCAAATATTATATGAACGATGCCGACGGCACAAAGCATTGGTTTTATTTTGAAAACGGCTCAACGACCGAGGGCAAAGACGAGGACGGTTTAGGACTTACTCTGAAAGTCATTGCGGTTGGCTCGGATACCAACGACACAAGCGCGAAATATGTCATTACCGATAAAAATGAAGTCAAAATGTATTTCAATGCGTCCGGTCGTCTGACGAAGATATTAAACCCGGACGGGAATTCGGCAACGGTCAGTTATGAGCAGGCCTACGGTGTGACCCGTATTTCTTCAATTCAAGACGGCGCCGGGCGAAGCTATACTTTCCGTTATTTAAGTGCGGACTATCCTAGCCACATTGAATATATTGTTGACCCCGCTGGGCGTGAAACGCGCCTGACCTATTATTTGGGTACGGTTGTCGGCATTACTTTCCCGGACGGGAAGAGCGTATCGGCTTCCTACAATTACAATGATTATTCCTTAACCGAAATCCGTGGGATAGACGGCACGCGGGTGAAAATCAGTTATGACAATTCTCAGCAAAAGCGGGTTTCGCAAATCAATTGGGGCACTTCCGACAGCAGCCTGTTGGAAAACTATACTTTTACCTATAAGCAAAACGCGACCACGGTAACGGACAAAATAACCAACCGCAGCTATACTTACCAGTTCAATGATGCAGGGCAGCAAACCGGCATTGTGTCTAACCAAGACGGTTCCGCGCAGTTCTATAACTGGGCACAGCCGGCATCGCCGACAGACAGCCGCGCGAACAAGCTGATTCAGGAATCACAAGTCTTGCAAACGGTGACCAACTATGTTGTCAATCCGGGCTTTACGCGTACTTTCAGCGACGGGTATGCGGTTTATATTGAGGATTCGGCGAACCAGTCTATTTCGATTGATTCCACCCGAAAAAACATTACAAAATCGGCGTTAAAAATCTACAAAGCCGCTTCCAACACCGGGCGTGTCAATGCGGTGCAGTATATGAACAACCTTGCGGCAGGTACATATACTTTTTCGGCATATATTAATACCGAAGGTGGGACCATTCCGGATGGCGTTTCCATGTTTGTTGAAATTTGGAACTCGTCCAATGTATGCCTTTCCGGCATTCCCATTGAGCAAACGAATTCGACTGACGGTTGGGAGCGCCGAAGCGTGACCTTTACGCTGCCGCAGGGTTGCACCGCGCGTCTGGTGTTCGGCTTGGGCGCCGACGCAAGCGGCACCGTGTGGTTTGACGACTTGCAGCTTGAAAAGAGCGAGGGCGAAAGCGCCTATAACCTTGTGGAAAACTCTGGATTTACAAATGGTATGACCGGTTGGAGGGCAGAAGGCGGTGCTGAGGGCTCGCGCACCGATGCTGGCCTTACCGGCTTTGATTATTGCGGAAAACTTCCGGGGACGGTTGAGGGCCGTTATAAAAGCCTTTTACAAACTATCAATGTCTCCGGGCAAACTAACGATGTTTTCACCTTTGGTATGTGGGTATATGCCGCGTCTGCACCGGTTGAGAATGGGACGAAGGACGGCGATGCCTATGAACCGCGGTTTGAATTTGTTTTGCATTATTATGATGCCGGCGGGCGGTGGCGAGGCTATGTCCACATAAATTGCAATCCCGACCTGAAAAATGAATGGCAGTTTGTAACGGGCGAAGCGATTATTCCCCGAGATTACGACAAGATTGCGATTTCTTTGATTTACGACCATAACGTCAACAACGCCTATATTACCGGCGCGTTTTGCTTCAAAGAGCAGTATGGGCAAACCTACGACTATGACAGCAACGGCAATGTGGTTTCCACAAAAGACCTTGCCGAAACCAATTCCAAGTTTTCCTATTACGGCAGTCAGATGTCGGCGATGCTCAATCCGTCGGGCAGTTCCTATTTATATACCTATAACAATAAAAAACAGTTGACTTATGCGCTGTCCTCTGACGGGCTGCAGTATGGCTTTACCTATGACGGAAATGGAAATGTTACCAAAGCGGAAGTCACGGCAAGACAGCCTGCAACAACGCTCGAATCCGGCAAGGAATATTACTTAATCAATGCCTATTCCGGTTTGGCGCTGGATAGTTATTTTGCGGGGAATGTTGGCGATAAGTCGACCACTTACCGTTACACACCCGGTTCGGCAGAGCAGAAATGGCGGCTGGAGGCTGTTCCGGGAGAACCCGGGGTTTACAATCTAAAATCCATGGTCAAACCCGAAAAAAATCTGTATTTTGATGTGGCAAACGGTTCTTCCGCAAACGGAGCAGCTTTGCAGATTGTCAATAAAAATGGCAATACAGCACAAAAATTTAAAATCGTTCCCGAAAGAGACAACACCTTTTCCCTGTTCACAGGTAGTTCAGGTTACACCCTGTTGGTTGACGGCCAAAAGCACGGGAATTATGTGGAACAATCCAAAGGGGTGTTCCAGACTACACCATTCCCTAACGCGTCGGAGCCGTGCTATGGCCAGCGCTGGTATTTTTATCCCGTAGAGACCACGGAGGACAAAACCATTGTCACCGAAACGACCTATACACAAAGCGGGAATTTTGCCGCGTCATCCAAAGACGAGCGCGGCAATGAAACGACCTATGCTTATAACGAGCAAAAGGGAACGCTGACTTCAGCGACAGACGCGCTGGACCGCACAACCGGTTACACCTATGACGCAAATAACAACGCGTTGCTTTCGGTTTCTTCCGGCGGAATGACCAACAGCTATACCTACGAAAACGACCGGCTGAAAACTATCAATGTAAACAATGCGCTGCAATATGCGTTTGAATATGATGTGTTCGGAAGAACCACCGCGACAAAGGTCGGCAACGGCACATCGTGGCGGACGCTTTCCTCGCTTTCCTACAATTCGGCAGGATTGGTTTCCCGTCAGGATTACGGCAACGGGGATTATTTGATAAACACCTATGACAATCTTGATAGATTGACAGAAAAACGATATAATGGCAGTAACGACAGTGTAAAGATTGCTTACAACACACAAGGGCAGACCTTTGCAATCAAAGACACGGCAAACAGCCGTTATACGAAATTCACCTATGACCTTGCGGGACGAGTTGTCCGAAGCGCAACCTACCCGACGGCCACGATGAACGGCGCTTTCGTGACCGATATGCGTTACGGCTATGAAAGCAAGACCAACCGCCTTGCCGAATTCTCTTATCGTATGCCGAATCAGGGCAGCACAACGGGCGAGTACCGCACCGCGAACTTCAATCTGATTTACGGCACGGGCGCCAATATTGACCGCGTGACCGCGCTGCAAATGCAGGGCGAAAACCGCATCCGGTTCGCCTATGACGGATTCGGGCGTGTCACAAGCCGCACCTATTCCGCCACCGGCGGGGAAAGCCCGCGTGTTACGACTTATACCTATCACGATGTCGGTGAAGACAAAACCACATCGCTTGTCAAGACCGTAAACAATTCGGGGCTTGGGGAAATCGGCTATACCTACGACGCGGTCGGGAACATTACCCAAATCACCAAAGACGGCGCGGTGCAGGAAAGCTATACCTATGACAGCCTGAACCAGCTGAAAACGGTCACACGGGGCGGCGTCACCACCGAATACAGCTATCAAAACGGCAACATAACTTCGGTCACGCAGAACGGTGAAACCGTGAAAACCTATGGGTATACCGACAGCACCTGGTCGGATTTGCTGACAAGCTTCAACGGACAAACCATTACCTATGACGAAATCGGCAATCCGCTGCAATACCGGGACGGCATGTCCTTTACCTGGGATAAAGGCAGACAGCTGCAAAGCGTTACGAAAAACGGCGTAACAACAAGCTATACCTACGACGAAAACGGCCTGCGGCTTTCCAAAACCACGGGCGGCGTGACGACTAAAATTTACCGCACCAACGGGCAAATGGTCGGAATGAACAGCTCCGACGGCAAGGATTTGATGTTCTTGCTGGACGGCAGCGGCAATGTATATGGGCTTCATTATGACCATTATTCGTCTGAAACGCAAACCGCGGCGGCGACCTATTACTTTGCCTACAATGCGCAGGGCGATGTTATCGGTATCTATGACGCTTCGGGCACAGTCGTGGCGACTTACGCCTATGACGAATGGGGCAACTGCACGGTGCAGGTGCTTGCCGCCGACGGCAACGGACATGCAGCGGACAGCCCCGACCACAT
>CASFBL010000035.1 GCA_949292775.1 uncultured Eubacteriales bacterium | reverse complement strand
CGAAGCATTTTTAGAAAAGAATTTGAAAGATAATTCGTCACTTTCCAAATGGGACGGGGAACTATATCTTGAAATGCACCGCGGCACTTTTACCACAAAGGCAAATATCAAGAAGTGGAACCGCAAACTCGAATATAAACTTCGCGAAGCGGAAATCATTTCGACCCTGCGTGCGCTTACCGGTGCGCCGTATCCGCGCGAAACGCTGACCGCGTGCTACAAAAAATTGTTGATAAACCAGTTCCACGACATTCTGCCGGGCAGTCATATCACGCCGGTTTATAAAGATGCAATAGCTGACTACGAAGAGATTGATGCAAAGCTTACCGAAATCATCGGCAGCGGTGAAAAATATTTTAATTCGTTAAACTTTGCCCGCACTTCCCTTACCTTTGTCGAAAATCCGAACGGCGACAGCACCCGCTATGGCAGAAAGGGGTATTGGTGTGTGCCACACCTGCCGCCGCTTGCAAGCGGAGAAATCCGCCGCAGCGCCGGAACGGCAAAAGCGTGGTGCCTGACTTTAGAAAATATGGTTGAAACGCCGTATTACCAAATCGAGTTTCAGAAAGACGGCAGCATTAAAAGCCTGTATGAAAAAAGCAAAGAGCGTGAATGGGTGCAGGGCGATTTTAACAAGCTGAAAATTTATGAAGACAAGCCCGGCGTGTATGACGCGTGGGATATTTTGCCGAATTACAAGGATAAGGAATATCCTGTGGAGGTTGTTGTGCCGTTGTTCCTTTCCGAAAAGAACGATGAAGTTGCGGTGTTTGAAACGGAATTGAAAATCGGACAGAGCAGTTGGCGGCGACAAATCCGCCTTTTCCGGCAGTCGCGCGGGATCGAAGTTGAAAACCTTGTGGACTGGCGCGAAAAACACCGTCTTGCCAAGGTGGAGTTTGGGTGTAATGTCTTGACGCGCGAGGGGATTTGTGACATCGGCGCAGGGTTTATCAAGCGCGACACGCACCAAAACACTTCTTGGCAGCAGGCACGGTTTGAGGTCTGTCACCATAAGTGGTGTGACCTTTCGGAAACCGACGGCGGCGTTGCGATTATCAATGACTGTAAATACGGCGTCAGCTTTTCCGAGAACACCATGGCGTTAAGCCTTTTGCGCGCTACAATTCGTCCGGACCCGACTTCGGATATGGGCGTGCATCGGTTCTGCTATATGATTTTGCCGCACAGCGGTTCGCCGGTTGATGCGGGTATCAATAAGATTGCATTGGAGTATAACATTCCGATTGTTAAAGCGGATGTTTCCTGTCAAAATACTTTCCCTGGACTGTTTTTACAGGCGATGAAGCTGTCTGAAGACGGTTCCATGGTTGTTGTTCGACTTTCGGAACAGGACGGGCGACGCGGTACGCTTCATCTGCCAAAGACGGTCAATCTTTTGAATATGCTTGAGGATGTGGAAGGCGAATGTGACGCCGTGCCTTACGGCCCGTTTGAGATTTTGACCATTGGTATTCCGCTTGTGTAATAAGAACCAATAAAAAACAGCCGGTAAATGCCGGCTGTTTTTTCAGTCTTTGATTATACACTTCACATAGCGTCTTTCGGAATTCTCTTTTTCCATACGCCGGCCGCATAAAATGAGAAAGAAAGAATACTAGCTACCGTCCAGCCGATGGGCCAAGAATACCAAATACCAGTTTCGGCAAAATGCGGTGCGAGAATATAAGCAAACGCCACACGCAAGATGAGGTCGGAAAAAGTCGCAATCATAAACGATGCCATAGAACCTGCTCCGCGCAGAATTCCGTCCACAACCAGTTTGACCGGAATTAAGAAATAAAACGGAGAGACGATTTTTAAAAAGCGAATGCCGGCGGCAATAACATCTGTACTTTCTTCTGTGACAAATACCCGCATGGTGTAGTCGGGGAAGAAAAAGAATGCAATGAAAAAGGGAATGGCAATTAGAAGCGCTAACAAAATACCCGCAGAAAATCCTTGCTTGACACGGCGAACATTTTTAGCGCCGATGTTTTGCGCTGTGTAGCTGGAAAGCCCGTTGCCGAGTGCACAAAGTGTAGTAATCGTAAAAGAATTCAATTTAGAAGCCGCTGCAAACGCCGCAACAACTGTTGCTTCGAAACTGTTGACCAGTCCCTGCACGAAAACATTGCCTACAGAAACAAAGCTTTGTTGCAATATGCTGGGTATGGCAATACGCGAAATCCGGCCGAGCATTTTTAAAGAAAAGATGCTCGGCTTTTCGCTTTCTATTTTTCTCATGCGCCAAAGCAAAAACAGCACCGCCGCGACCGATGCAAATCCCTGCGCGATAAAGGTTGCCCATGCAACGCCTGCTACGCCCATTTGAAAGCGGGTCACAAGCAAAATATCTAAAGCTATATTGCCGAGAGAAGATACAATCAGGAAAAACAGCGGGGTTTTCGAATCTCCGAGTGCTGTGAACACGGCATTTGCAATGTTATAGACAAACAAGAACAAAATCCCTAAAATGTATATGTTCAAATAGAGCTCTGAGTCTGTCATGATTTCTTCCGGCGTGTCAATCAGCCGCAAAAGGAGAGGGGAGAGCCAAAGCCCGATGCCGGTCAAAACGAGGGAAAGCCCGGCGCTTGCAATAACGGCCGTGCTGACGGCGGATTTCATGTGGGTCATGCGTTTCCCGCCGAAATACTGGGATATGACAACGGAACAGCCAATGTTCATGCCGTTGGCTATGGCGAGAAAAAGCATTGTGATAGGCGCAGAGGCGCCGACTGCCGCAAGGGCATTACACCTATGTAATGTCCGGCGATGATGCTGTCCACAATGTTATAAAACTGCTGAAATATAACGCTTAAAAGCAGCGGAAAGGTAAAGCGAAACAAAACCGTGCGCGGTTTGCCGACGGTAAGGTCTGTAACGATGCCGAACACTCCTCTCAGATGATATATTTTCATTATACCGCAGTTATCTGTGTTTGAAAACCTTGTGCAGAAAATTTGGATGTTTGTCGGATTTTGTGTAAATATTATTGAAAAATTTGTCGGAATATTGTATACTATCTACACTCTATCTTTTGTTTGTGGGGAATGGATATAATGAAATTACTGGAAGAGCGAATCCAAAACGACGGTGTTGTCAAAGCCGGTAATGTTTTAAAGGTGGATTCTTTCTTGAATCATCAAATGGACATTGCGCTTTTCAACGAAATGGGCAAGGAGTTTAAACGGCTGTTTGCTGATGTTGAAATCAATAAAATTATGACGATTGAGGCTTCCGGTATCGGAATCGCCTGCATTGCTGCGCAGTATTTTAATGTGCCGGTTGTTTTTGCCAAAAAAGCACAAAGCGTCAATATTGACGGTGAAGTGTATTCTACAAAAATCGAGTCATTCACTCACAAGCGTGTTTACGATGTAATTGTTTCCAAAAAATATCTTTCTCCCGATGACAAGGTCTTGATCATTGATGATTTTCTTGCCAACGGGTGTGCGCTTGAAGGGCTTATTGACATCGTTCATGCTGCCGGTGCACAGGTTTCCGGCATCGGTATTGCGATAGAAAAAGGCTTCCAAAAAGGCGGCGACATGATTCGGGCTCGCGGGCTTCGTCTGGAGTCGCTTGCTATTGTGGAATCCATGGATGCACAAACCGGAAAAATCACTTTCCGTAATTGACGGTTATTGACATTTCTCTTAAAATATTTTACTATTAGGGTATACAGGCGGAACAGTTTCTGCTTGTTTCCCGGCCCCACGCGGAAAGCATATATGCTGTTTTTCTTCGCCGGGGTTTTTCTGTTTTCTGTCGGTATGTTTTGCGGAACGGTTCCGCTTTGCATAATATAAAACTTTTGGGAGGAAAAGACATGAAAAAAGTTCTCAGCATCATTTTGGCTCTTGTAATGGTTGTGCTGTGCTTCGCCGCGTGCGGCAATACACAAGACGCCGATGAGGGCAACAAGACACAGGCTGGCGCAATTGCCGCGATTCCGAAGGACAAGCTTAAAATCGGCGTAATCCACATTGGTGATCCGGCTGACGGTTCCGGCTATTCTTACACGCATGACCTTGGTATTCAGGGTATGCAGAAGAATCTCGGCCTTTCTGATGACCAGATTGTCCGCCAGTTGAACATTTCCGACTCGGATACCACTGCAATCAGAAACGCGATTGAAGACTGCATTGCGCAGGGCTGCAATGTTATCTTCGGCACCAGCTATGGCTATATGGATACAATGGAAGCGCTTGCAAATGAGCATCCGGATGTCATCTTCTCCCATGGTACTGGCTATAAGAGCAACGGCTCCAACTTGAATAACTATTTCGGCAGAATCTATCAGGCTCGTTACCTTGCAGGTATTGCTGCCGGTTTGAAGACCAAGACCAACAAGATTGGTTATGTTTCCGCTTACGGTACTGATCTTGCGGAAACCTGCTCCGGTATTAACGCCTTTACACTTGGCGTACAGTCCGTAAATCCCGATGCAGTTGTTTATGTAAAAGAACTGAAATCTTGGTTTGACCCCGCTAATGAAACCGCTTACGCGGAAGCGCTTATCAACATGGGCTGCGATGTAATTTCCCAGCACTGTGATACCGCTAACCCGCAGATTGCGGCTGAAAAAGCCGGCGTGTTTGGCTGCGGCTACAACTCCGATATGACCAAAGATGCGCCCAAGGCACACTTGACCGCTACGGTTTGGCACTGGGATGTTTATTACACCGCTGCTGTTCAGGCCGTTATCGATGGCAAATGGGTTGAATTTGGTAACTATTACAAGGGCGTTAAAGAAGGCCTTTGCGATGTTTCTCCGCTTTCTGACAACTGCGAACCCGGCACACAGGAAAAAATCGATGCCGTTAAGGCGCTTTATACGGATGGTTCCTGGGATGTTTTCAGCGGCGTGAAGCTTTCCTTTGATGAAAATAATAATGTCATCAAGACTGACGCTGCGCTGAAAGACAACGCGGGCAACGAAATCGTTCCGGCAGGCGGCGCTTCTGTTGAAGACAGCGTTATCACCGGCTCTATGAATTACTTTGTAGAAGGCGTACAGGTCGCGTAAACTGCGTCTGCAACACATTCGAGGCGTGTTAATAGTTTTAACACGCCTCGTCCTCTTGTTTATACAGGCATTCTAAAGGCAACTTATTTTTTTAACCGGTTGTTTTTAGAATGTCTGTAAGAGAAATTTAAAGGATTGTGAGAAATGGAAAATAAAACGCTTGCTATTGAATTGCGCGGCATCACAAAGACTTTCGGCTCTGTTACCGCAAATGAAAATGTTGACCTTTCTTTGCGAAAAGGCGAAATTCTTGCGCTGCTCGGCGAAAACGGTTCGGGCAAAACCACATTGATGAACATGCTTTCCGGCATTTATCAGCCGGACAGCGGCCAAATCTTTATCGGCGGCAGAGAAGTAACGATCTCTTCACCGGAAGATGCGAAGAAGCTTGGCATTGGTATGGTGCACCAGCACTTTAAGCTGGTCGAAAACTTCACCGCCGCAGATAACATTTGGATTGGCGACCGCCGTGAGAAAAACCAGTTGCTGTCTTCCAAGCGCTTTGCAAAGATTGAAAAAATCAGCAAGGATTACGGTTTTGAAATCGACCCGGAAAAATATGTTTATGATATGTCGGTATCCGAAAAGCAGACGATTGAAATTTTAAAGGTTCTGTATTACGGTGCGGATATTTTGATTTTGGATGAACCGACCGCTGTCTTAACGCTTCAGGAGACCCGGAAGCTGTTTTCTATTCTGCGCCGCATGAGCAAAGCGGGCTGTTCCATTATTATCATTACCCACAAGCTCAATGAAGTGCTGGAAATCAGCGACCGTGTGACCATTCTGCGCAAAGGTAAATCTATTGATACGGTCGTTACAGCTGAAACCAACGCGCAAGAACTTACCAACATGATGGTTGGCAGACAGGTCTCTTTGGAAATTGACCGCCCCAAGTGTGAGGCCACGGAACCCTTGCTGCAGGTAAAAAACCTTTCGATTGTCAACGAGGATGGCGCACTGGCGATTGATGATGTTTCTTTTGCTGTGCACGGCGGAGAAATCCTTGGCGTTGCCGGTGTTTCTGGCTGTGGTCAGAAAGAGTTGTGCGAAGCGATTGCCGGTTTGCAGAAAATCAAGTCCGGTGAAATTCTCTATAAAGACGAAAATATTGAGAAACTGCCTCCGCGTGAAATCATTAAACGCGGTATCAGCATGAGCTTTATCCCTGAAGATCGGCTCGGCATGGGACTTGCTGCTTCCTTGAGCATCACCGACAACATGATGCTTAAAAATTATACAGTGTCAAAAGGTCCGTTTGTGGACCGCAAGACCGCAGCAAAAACGGCAGACCGTGTCATTGAAAAATTGGAAGTCGTTACGCCCGGGCGCGATACCCCTGTGCGAAGACTTTCCGGCGGTAATGTGCAGAAAATTCTTCTTGGCCGTGAAATTGAGGCGGACCCAAATGTTTTGGTTACCGCATATCCCGTTCGAGGGTTGGATATCAATTCGTCTTACACCATTTACGACACCTTAAACGAGCAAAAGAAAAAAGGCGTTGCCATTTTGTTTGTCGGTGAAGATTTGGATGTAATGCTGGAACTCTGTGACCGCATCCTTGTGCTTTGCCATGGGCGCGTTACCGGCGTTGTCAATGCGCAGGAAACGGACAAAGAAGAACTTGGGCTTTTGATGACCGATGCGTTTTCTACGGAAGAAAAAGATGCCCCCGGAAAGGCAGAAGAAGTGGAAAAATCGGAAATCCAGTTCCGCCCGGAAAATTCGAATAAAGATAAGAAAGCAAAATCTCACAGAAAACTGTTCCGAATCGCGAAACGCGACAATCTTTCCACCGGTAAAAGCATACTGTTTTATATCGGCGCTATTTTATTTGCTATTATTGCCGGTGGCGTACTCGTTGCCTGCATGGGAACCAATCCGCTTTCCTATTATCAAACGGTATTGGTAGGCTGCTTTAACAACACAATTTATTTCCGCGGCTTTATAAGCATTGTTATTCCTTTGCTGATTACCTCACTTGGCATTGCCTATGCCTTTAAAATGAAGTTTTGGAACATTGGTGCCAACGGTCAGTTTATTGTCGGTGCGATTTTTGCCGCGACCGTCGGCCTTGGTCTTGGCGATACAGTTCCACAGTGGGCTTGCCTGCTTTTAATGTTTGTTGCAGGTGCTGTCGGCGGCGGCCTTTTCGGCTTGATTCCGGCAGTGCTGAAGGTAAAATTCGGCACCAATGAAACGCTTCTTACTTTGATGCTCAACTACATTGCGTTTTATGTGCTTTCCTACCTTAAAAATGTAATTTTCTTCCGGAAGCTTTCTGCGACTGGCGAACTGCTTCGCCCGGACTTTAAAGTGCTTCCTGCGAATGCCTGGATGTATCAGTTCGACTTCTTTGGCGTAAAAGTAGATGTCTCGCTTTTAATCGCCATATTCCTGGTGATTTTCACCTTTGTTTATTTCCGCTATACCAAAAAGGGTTATGAAATCAGCGTGGTCGGCGACAGCCGCAACACGGCGCGCTATGCCGGCATGAATGTCAGCAAGATTGTGGTGCGCACTATGTTTTTGAGCTCTGCCATAGTTGGTATTGCCGGCATGCTTCATGTTTCCGGGTCTGCGACGGGGCATATGCTCAGTGAAGGTATTACAAGCGATGTCGGTTGGACAGGCATCATTGTTGCCTGGCTTGCAAAGCTGAATCCGTTCGGGATTTTAGTCGGCAGTGTGTTGATGGGCATTTTGGAAAAAGGCGCGGCAGTTGCTGAAAGTACTTTCAACATTTCTTCGTCAACTTCGGAAATTTTGGAAGGCGTAATTCTGTTTGCTATTCTTGCGGCAGATTTCTTTATTCGTTATAAAATTGTTTGGAACGGTAAAAAAGCAAAAGGGGAGGTTAAGCAGTAATGGAAACAATTATTAACTTTCTCTATTATTCTATCCGCATGGGTACGCCGCTTTTGTTTGGTACGACCGGTGAGGTTGTTACCGAGCGTTCCGGCAGCATGAACCTCGGCGTAGAGGGCATGATGGCGATGGG
>CASFBL010000034.1 GCA_949292775.1 uncultured Eubacteriales bacterium | reverse complement strand
CGCCCATTGTGACCCAGACGCACGCGTCTGACCCGGTGCCGTATCTGATTTATCACAAAAACGCCGAGCAACAGGGCGTTGAGACGATTAACGAAGAAACGGCAAAAGCGACCGGCGTTTTTATCGACCACGGTCCGGATATTATGAAACATTTTTTGGAGGTTTAACATGAAAGATTACGCAATCGAAACCAAATGCGTGCAGTGCGGCTACAGCCCGAAAAACGGCGAACCGCGCGTGCTGCCGATTTACCAGTCCACGACTTATAAATATGACACCAGCGAAGCAATGGCAAAGCTGTTCGACCTCGAACCCGGCTATATGTATACCCGCCTTGCTAATCCTACCAACGATGCAGTAGCAGCCAAGATTACCGCGCTTGAGGGCGGTTTTGCAGGTGTTCTGACTTCTTCGGGTCAGGCGGCGAATTTCTTCTCGCTTATCAACATTCTCGGCGCGGGCGACCATTTCGTAAGCTCCGCGACCATTTACGGCGGCACTTTCAACCTGTTTAATGTGACCATGCGCAAAATCGGCATCGATGTCACATTTGTTGACCCCAATGCCGACGAAGAAACCTTGAACGCGGCATTCCGCCCGAACACTAAGGCGGTTTTCGGCGAAACCATTGCCAACCCGTCGCTCGATGTGCTTGATATTGAAAAATTTGCGCGTGTGGCGCACGCCCACGGTGTTCCACTGATTATCGACAATACTTTCCCAACGCCGATTAACTGCCGTCCGTTTGAGTTCGGCGCGGATATCGTTACCCACTCCACCACCAAATACATGGAGGGTCATGCTTCCACCATCGGCGGCGCAGTGATTGACAGCGGCAACTTTGACTGGGAACAGAACGACAAATTCCCGGGTCTTACCACGCCCGATGAAAGCTATCACGGCGCAGTGTATACCCGTGATTTCGACAAAGCGGGCTATATCACCAAAATCGTTGCCCAGCTTCTGCGCGACTACGGCTCCACACCCTCGCCGCAAAACAGCTTCTATCTGAATCTCGGTCTTGAAACGCTTGCGCTTCGCGTAGAACGCCACTGCAAAAATGCACAGGCGGTTGCAGAATATCTCGAAAAGAACGACAAAATCTCCTGGGTCAATTATCCGGGCCTGCCCAATAACCGTTACCATGCGCTCGCACAGAAATATATGCCCAACGGCACCTGCGGCGTGATTTCCTTCGGCGTTAAAGGCGGCAGAGCCGCGGCGGAAAAGTTCATGAATTCATTAAAACTTGCCGCCATCGTTACCCATGTTGCCGACGCGCGCACCTGCGTTTTGCACCCGGCGTCATCTACGCACCGTCAATTAAGCGACAAAGAACTTGAGGAATGCGGCGTAACGCCCGACCTTATCCGTTTCTCAGTCGGCATTGAAAATGTCAATGACATTATCGCCGACATTGAGCAGGCGCTCGCAGCAGTTTAACTGAACCCGCATTGTGCCCGGCGAATTTCGCCGGGCTTTTTGCATTTTATCCGCATTGACTTTTCTTTTCCTCTCGTGTACTATACGAATTAGAAACCTATAAATCCAGCAAGACGGGAGATGGTCGTTTTGGCAGAACCTCTGCGCTTTTTCTTGGTAACCGACACCCACATTTTCGGGCAGGCGCTCGGCACTTCCGGCGCGGCGTTCCAAAAGCTCGACGCATATGGCAGTACCTGCTATAAAGCTTCCGGCGCGTTGTTTGATGCCGCCGCGAAAACCATGCTGAATATGCCGGAAATTGACACCGTCCTTTTGAGCGGCGACATTACCAGCAATGGTGAATATCTAAGCAATGCGGAAGCGGCAAAGCATTTGGAAGCCTTGCAAAACGCAGGCAAACGGGTCATTGCCGTTACCGCTACGCACGATTACACAAGCGATGACCGCTTTCCCGGCCGTGTGATTGAATCGTTTGCTTATGAAGGGGAGAAGTCCGTGCCTGCGCGCGGCACAAAGCGCACGGAATTAGACGGCTTTTATGCAAAATTCGGTAAGCAGCAAGCACTCAGCGTTCACGAAGCAAGCGGCTCTTACTGCATTCGGCTGAAAGACGGCTACCGGGTGCTGTGCCTCAATGATGACGGCAACGGCGTTAACTGCGGATATGACCGGGAGTGTATGAACTGGATTCATGAAAATGTGCAGGCGGCGCACGCGGCAGGGGATTTTATTTTTGCAATGACGCATCACCCGGTCGTGCCGCCGTCACCGCTTTACCCTATGGTCAGCAAACGGGATATGCTGCTCGACTATGAAACGGTTGCCGACACCTTCGCCTCGTGGGGCTTGACGCTTATTTTTACGGGGCACACCCATATTCAGTGCATCAGAAGCCGTAAAACGCCCTCAGGCCGCACATTTTACGATGTGGGCACAGCGGCGCTCGTGAGTTACCCCGTGCCGATACGAAAAGTTGAAATTCAAAACGGCGAAGTGCATATCGAGACCCTGCACCCCGAAACCTTTACAATGGACGGCGAAACATACAATACTTTGGAATACACCAAAACGCGGTTTGACTCCATAATTTACGGTGCGATTGACGGCGCACGGCATGACATTGATCGCCTTGCCGCGATTTTAAACGGCTTAAGCATCGGGCGAACGGGAATAGACGCACACAAACGCCTTGTCCGATTTGCAGGATTCGTTGCGGATAAAATCACCGTGGGAGCGGTTGACCGCCTGCTTTGCTTGCAAAGCGGTGTGCGCGACATTCGCAAAACCAAAGTGAAGGACTTGTTTGCTGACGGCTTCCGTGGCTTTTATGCCGGGGAACGCTTTGTCCGGGAAAACAGCGCCGAATATCGCTTTTTGCGTGCGCTGACTTTACGCGCTTTAGGCCTTGCTAAAAAAGCCGGGATGAAAAAAGCCGGAGAGGACGATTTCCAAAATACCATTCTCAATATTTTAGACAGCGTCCTGCTTCCAACACCCATTGACCCGAATACGGCCACTTTGCATTTGGACGCATAATCAAAAAGCCCCTGCTTTTTAGCAGGGGCTTTAATAGAATGCGCGTATTTATCAGGCGCTTTGTTCAGTTTTTTCTGCTCTGCGCGCTTTGATTTCCTCAGAAATGCGGCTGACAAGGTCAGGCTTTAATTTGAACCATTTTAAATAAATCAGCAGCGCCGCAATCAAAATTACGGGCGGTAACACAAACATGATAATTTCAATGCACCGAACCGCCTCAGGCGTGGCGGTCGTGGCGTTTTCACCACCGAAGTGCACAATTGAGAAGCCCACCATGGTGGTCATGGAGCTTAGCGCCGCCGCAATTTTACTTAAAAAAGTCAGTGTCGAGAAAATGATGCCTTCATTACGCTGCCCGGTTTTCCATTCGCCGTAATCCACGGCGTCGGCAAGCATAACATTTTGCATGACGCCCATCGAGCCGAAACCGATGCTCATCACGCACGCAGCAGCCGCAAAGAACGGGAAACTGCCGCCAAGCACCCAGTTGACCAACATCATCAGTAAGTACCCGAAACACGGCAATATAAACGACCCGATATAGACCCGGTTGCGCCCGAACCATTTGGAGAAAAACGGAAACCCGAAAAGACCAATCGCCTGCGCCGCGCCGAGCAAAATCGTGAACATGCTGTACATATCTTTGTTTTCGACAACAAAATTGAAGTAGAACGGCGAAACCGCATTCGTAAGGTTGTTGGCAAGGTTAAATAAAATCATAATGGCCACAATCACCAGCGTTTGGTCGTTGGTGAACAAAATGCGCGCCGCTTCAACCAGCGAAAACTTCTCTTTTTCACGCGGGGGCGTGGCAACGGTTTCTTTGGTCGTCATCACGCAAATCGCGGCCGTTACGATATAGACTGCGGAAGAAATCATGGCGTATTTGAGATAACCGCCATTGATGACCGGACCGCCGAGTTTATCAACGATTTGCATGGTGAACGCGCCGATAATGCCGGCTGCGCCGCCGATGATGCGCGGCAGCATCGATACCTGGTCGCGCTCCTTGCTGTCGAGTGTCAAAGCCGGAATCATCGACCAATAGCTAACATCAATCATCGTGTAGGTGGCATCCCACAAAAGATACATCACCGTTGCGAAAACATAGAGCGCCGCACCCTTTAATCCCGGCTGCCAAAACAGCCCCACGGTAACGACTGCGTTTAAAAGCGCACCGGAAAGCACCCAAGGGCGGAATTTGCCGAACCGCGATTTCGTGTTGTCAATAATGGTGCCCATCAAAAGGTCGTTGACACCGTCCCAAATACGCGCCAGGAAAAACATCACAGCGAGAAATTCTGTACTCAATCCCAAGACCGACACAAAATACATCGATATGAAGCCGTTTGCAAGGCCGTAGCTCATACTTTTGCCAAAAGTACCGAACCCGTAGCCAAACTTGGTTTTTAAAGAAAGCTTTTCGCCCATAGTGTGCCTCCTTATAATATGAAATTGTGCTGATTCGATTGTAGCGTACCGCCTATGGAAAGTCAAGAAAAAACGACCATTTTGTCAGTACTGAACACGACAAAAACCGCTTGACCGTGCGCAGGAATTACGCTATCATTATGAAAGTGCATAACAACTATATGAAATGAAAAAATCAACCGGGAGGAAAGCATATGCGAACCGCTGCTGCCAACTTAAAAAGCAATATGATTTTTCTGTTGCTTTGCGGGCTTGTTATGCTGCTTTTGGCGCGCGGAACGCTGTATGTTTTGCCGGAAGTGCTTTGGGTTCTGCCGGTTGTCTTTCTCTTAATTATAGCGGCAAAGTCGAGCAACCTGTTGTCGTTCCGCCATAATGACGGTTATTTTCCGCCGCTTTGCGCCGCGATTTGCGCGGTTCTTTCCGGTGCGGATTTATTCGCTGAACTGGAAGCAAATGAAACACTCAGTATTTTTTCGGCTTCCTGGTCGCTGCCGTATTTGCTGTTGCGTATCGTTCCGGCAATTTTGCTTGCAGGACTGTCGTTTTTTGTGTATCGTGCCATTTTTGTGTGGGTGTCTTTACAGGCAAAAAAATCAGGCAGCCATGCCTTTCAAAATACCGTGTCAGAAAAGCCCGGCGAAGCGGTCAATCGCCGCCGTGACTTTTTTGTCTTTCTGTATTGTCTGTTATCGGCGTTTCTCGTGCTGACTGTTTGTACCAAATCTTCGTTCCTGTATCCGCTCAATGACTGGGTAGATGCAAACTGTTTTTTCACCGTCGGCAAAGCCATGGCAGAGGGCGAGGTGCTCTATCACGACATTTACGAGCAAAAGGGCATCTTGTTGTATGGACTCCACGCACTGGCCTATCGTATTTCTGCCGAATCCTTTTTCGGTGTTTATCTGCTGGAGGTTCTGGCGGGCGCACTGTTTTTGTTTTTTGCTTACAAAACAGTTCGGCTTTATTGCCAACGCGGCATTTTGTTTTGGCTGCCGTGGCTTGGTGCGCTGATTTACACTTCTCACAGCTTTTGCCATGGCGACAGCGCTGAAGAATTGTGTATGCCCATTCTCATGGCGTGCATTTATATTTCGGAAAGGGCTTTCCGGCGCGGCAAGAACCTTTCCTTTTGGGACTGGTTTTTGGCGGGTGTGCTCGGCGGCTGTGTTTTGTGGATTAAATTCAACCTGCTTGGGTTCTTTGTCGGCTGGGCGTTGGTTCCGCTTTATCGCACTTTGCGCGATAAAGGTTTTTTGCCGGCACTTCGAGCCGTTGCAGGGGTCTTGCTCGGTGTTCTTGTGCCGAGTGTGCCGGTGCTCGTGTATTTCATAAAAAATGACGCGCTTTCTGACCTTTGGACAGCGTATTTTTACAATAATATATTCCTCTATTCCGCGGCGCAGGATGCAGAGCAGGGGGTATTTGCTTTGTTGCAAATGCTCTATAGTCGTGTGCGGATGTTTATAAGCTGGGCTTATCCGTTTGCGATTCCGGCGTTTATCGGCATAGTTTGGTATTCGCTCGTGTCGCCGGCAAAGTATCGTTTCGCTCCCGCCTTAGCGGCTTTACTTTTGGTGCCGCTGATTTTCTCCGGCTCGCTGAATCTGATGTATTATTGGCTTGCCTTTGCACCCTTTGCCGTTTATGGGCTGATTCCATTATGCGTTTTGACCGACCGCCTTTTAAAACAGGATTTCCGCCGTATCACCGCGGCGCTCACAGCCGTTTCACTTGTCTGCACAGGGTTGTTTGCCTGGGCGTTCAGCCAAAACACCTATTTGATGCAATATGAAAAAGAGGATATGCCGCAATATCAGTTTAAAGAAACTATTTTGAGCGTAGAAGACCCGTCACTTTTGAATTACGGCTTTTTAGACGGCGGATTTTATACCGTATGTGACCTTGTGCCGGAAAGCAAATATTTTTGTACGCTGAACATCCCGCTTGAAGAAATGTATGAAGCAATGGATGCGCAAGTCGCCTTAGGTTTACCGGATTTTGTCGTTACGAGAAGCACACCGCTTGTTTCTAACAATTATGTTTGTGTAGCCTCGGCAAACATGTATTTTGAAGGCGTTAATTTTGATTATTATCTATATGCCTCCGCGCGCGTCTTACCGCAGCTCATAGAATCCGGTGTGTTGGAATAAAACATTGTTAGATAGCCTATGACAAAAAACAGCCCTGATGTTTTACATCAGGGCTGTTTTATTAATTCAAATTTATTGGACTACAAAAATGGCTTTATTCCCCGTCCAAAAGTCCGTTTCGTATTCTACCTCGATAGTTTCGGCGTTTTTCGGCACTTCAAAGTAAACACTGCCGGTTGCTTTTCTGCCGGGAGAAACAGTAGCTGCTAAATCGTCATCAACGGAATAATAAGCATCAGCAGCTACATTATCCGCATAACAGGAAAAGTCATAATAGGAAATATAGCGGTCAATATCGCTGATGTTTTCAACATCAAAGGTCAGTTTAATGATTTTGTTTCCCTCTTTAGGCGGAACAAACTCATTGTAATCTTTATATTCCGAACAGGAGACATAGGTGATTTTTAAATCTGAGGTTGTCAGTGTGTCGCCAACTTTGGCAGTCAAAGACTCATTTGATTGTGTTTGCGAAGCCTCTGTACCGCCCTCGCCGGAAGAAACACTGGAATCATCCTCGCCGCTTCCCAACGCAAACGCAGCAAACATTGCTATACAAAGTACTGCGAGCAAGATAGAGATTGCTTTTTTCATAATAGATTACCCCTTTTCAAAATGATTCCGGCGCAAAAAGCAGCGGCGGCTTCCATGAGAATATCCCAAATATCCGCGGTCCCCGTAATTACGCCGTAAAATTGCAAAATCTCAAGAAATGTACCAAGTGTAATTGGCACAAGAATTGCAAGTCCAATTCTGTGACGAAACGGCCTGCATATTTCTGCCAGCAAGAAGCAAAGCGAAAAACTCCACAGAAAATCTCCGAGCCAGTTGCGAGCAAGCTTTCCCATGAAACCGCCGAAATGCAGCGTGGGAAGCGTCAGACCAAACCAACTTTGCAGAGCGGTATGTATATGCGTGCCTTGCCGACAGAAAATATAGATTATAAGACCAAATAGTAAGGCGCTGAAACTGCAAAGCAGACAGATTGCCGTTTTCTTGCTCTGCTTCAAGGCATATAAGGATTGGGTTTAAACAATATAATAAAGAAATCAACAAGCACACCAATGCCAAACAGTCCGCAAGTGAACAAATATAAAATTCCCATGCCGACTTTGCCTTCATAGAATTTGTGTGCGCCTAAAAAACCTAAAAAGAAACAAAGCGCAAGTGCGACCCACTTGTTTTTCATTTTTTGTGATAGTGCTTGGTTGAAATTTTGGTTGGTATTTGTATTTATGTTGTCGTTGTGAATAACGACTTGCGGTGCAGCGGTCTGCTGTGCGAGTGTTTCAACCTGTCTGCCGCAGTGTGCGCAAAGCACGGCGTCTATCGGAATCACCTGCCCGCAGTGCTTGCAAAACTTCGTTGCCGGTTCAGTCACCGGCGAAACAGGTGCCCCAGGGTTTTGATTTTCCATTTTATTCTCCTCCAATAGCGTTGATACGACATAATCGTTCAATTCATCTTACTGCATTTTGCGGTAAAAGTCAATACTGCAAAATGTTGTAAACTATAATGCTCTATGGTGATGAGATCATGTATCATAGGATTCGTGACCTGCGTGAAGACCATGATTTGACACAGAAGCAAATGGCGGAAATTCTGCATTGTTCTCAGCAGGTTTACAGCAATTATGAACTGGGGCAGAGGGATATCCCAACAGCCATTTTGATAGCTTTGGCAAAATACTATAAAACAACAACCGATTATATTTTGGGCTTGACCGATACGCCCTAAAATCAGAATCAATATAGCAATAATTCTGTCTGTCTTTTTACAATGAAAGGCAGATATTTCTTTTTCAACAAAAACAGCACGCAAAACAGGAGCATTTTATATACCTCGTCACAAACACCCGGCGGCGTTTTAAAAACTCGGAAAAAGTTTAATTTTTTTTGAAAATAAGTGTTGACTTTTGTCGTGGGTTTTGATATTATATCGGAGCGCTAAGGCGAGAGGGACAAACCCCAAACGCCAGCAGCGACCTGGACCTTGAAAATTAAACAACGACAAATGAAAGGAACCCGAGATTCTAAGGATGCTTGAGAGCATCCAAAGAGTTTTAATCGTACGAAGTACGAACAGTAAACCGGGAGCTCGAGAGAGCGAAACGGAAAGTAAAGAGCGAAGAGCT
>CASFBL010000033.1 GCA_949292775.1 uncultured Eubacteriales bacterium | reverse complement strand
AAAAGGCGGAGGACCGGCAGGAATTCAAAGACACCATGGAAAAAATCGGCGAGCCGTGTATTGAATCGCTGGTTGTGCATGATGTGGAATCCGCCGTGGAATTTTCGGCAAAAATCGGCTACCCGGTCATTGTACGCCCCGCTTACACCTTGGGCGGCACGGGCGGCGGCATTGCCGACAACGAGCAGGAGCTGCGCGAAATCTGCGCGAACGGCCTGCGGCTTTCCCGCGTAACGGAAGTTTTGATTGAAAAATGCATTGCGGGCTGGAAAGAAATCGAATACGAAGTGATGCGTGACTCCAAGGGCAACTGCATCACGGTTTGCAACATGGAAAACCTGGACCCGGTCGGCGTGCACACCGGCGACTCCATCGTCGTTGCCCCGAGCCAGACCTTAATGGATAAAGATTACCAAATGCTTCGTTCTTCGGCTTTGAACATCATCACGGAGCTTGGCATTGAGGGCGGCTGCAATGTGCAGTTTGCTCTGCATCCCGATTCATTCCAGTATGCAGTTATTGAGGTTAACCCCCGTGTTTCGCGTTCGTCTGCGCTCGCTTCCAAAGCGACCGGCTACCCGATTGCGCGGGTGGCGGCAAAAATCGCGCTGGGGCTGGGGCTTGACGAAATCCCCAACGCCGTTACGGGCAAGACCTTTGCTTCGTTTGAACCGGCGCTTGACTACTGCGTGGTGAAATTCCCGAAGTGGCCGTTTGACAAGTTTGTCACTGCAAAGCGCACACTCGGCACACAGATGAAAGCCACCGGCGAAGTTATGGCGATTGCGCGTTCGTTTGAAGCAGCGCTGCAAAAGGCAATGCACTCTTTGGAAGAAAACCGCAAAAGCCTTTTGTATCCCGACTTAATGGCAAAATCCCCCGCAGAGCTTGAAAAGCTGCTTGAAAATATTGATAACACCAGAATTTATGTGGTTGCGGCGGCAATCTACAACGATATGCCGCTTGAAAAGATTCACGACATCACCAAAATCGACATTTGGTTCTTGCAGAAAATCAAAGTCATTGTCGATATGGAAAAACTGCTTGCAACAGGCTGCTGCGACCGCGACACCCTGCTCGAAGCGAAACGCCTCGGCTTTACCGACGATGTCATTGCACAAAACATCGGCGTGACAGAAGCGGCGGTCAAAAATCTTCGGAAAATGTGGAAGATTCAGCCGAGCTTCTCGATTGTTGACACCTGCGCGGCTGAATTTGCGGCGCAAACGCCTTATTACTATTCCGACTACTGCGTTGAAAACGAAGTAGACACCACCAAGAAGAAAAAGAAAATCATGGTGCTCGGTTCCGGCCCGATTCGTATCGGCCAGGGTATTGAGTTCGACTATTGCTCGGTGCACTCTGTGTGGGCGCTGAAAAAAGCGGGCTGTGAGGCGATTATCGTCAACAACAACCCCGAAACGGTTTCCACCGACTTCGATGTTTCGGACAAGCTGTATTTTGAACCGCTGACACCGGAATATGTCACCAACATTGTCGAAATGGAGCAGCCCGACGGCGCGATTGTCCAGTTCGGCGGGCAGACCGCCATTAAGCTCACAAAAACGCTTAACGATTTGGGCGTGACCATTCTCGGCACGGACGCAGACCATGTGGACGCCGCCGAGGACCGTGAACGCTTTGATGAAATTTTGGAATACTGCGACATCGCGCGTCCGAAAGGCCAAACGGTGTTCACCGCCAAAGAGGCACTCGCCGCTGCACACAGCCTCGGCTATCCCGTTTTGGTGCGTCCGAGCTATGTTTTGGGCGGTCAGGGCATGCAAATTGCAGCAAGCGACGCCGACATCAACGAATTTATGGACATCATCACCCGCACCATTCCCGACCTGTCGGAGCACCCGGTGCTGGTCGATAAATACTTAATGGGACAGGAAGTCGAAGTGGACGCCATTTGCGACGGCAAAGACATTCTTATCCCCGGCATCATGGAACATGTGGACCGTGCCGGTATTCACTCCGGTGACTCTATTTCGGTGTATCCCGCGGTCACGCTTTCCGAAAAGGTGCAGAAAACCATCGTCGATTACACCAAGCGGCTTGCGTCTGCCCTGCATGTTATCGGCATGATGAACATTCAGTTCATTGTTCTGCACGAAGAGGTCTATATCATCGAAGTCAACCCCCGTTCTTCGAGAACCGTGCCTTACATCAGCAAGGTAACCGGCATCCCCGCCATTGCGCTCGCAACGCGCGCCATGCTCGGCGAGAAAATTGCCGACATGGGCTACGGCACCGGACTTTACAAGAACAGCGGATATTATGCAATCAAGCTGCCGGTGTTCTCGTTTGAAAAAATTATCGGCGCGGACACTTCGTTAGGACCGGAAATGAAATCCACCGGCGAAGTGCTCGGTATTTCAAAAGATTACAACGAAGCGCTGTTAAAGGCGTTCGACGGCGGCGGCGTGAGCCTGCCGAAGGACGGCAAAATCATTGTCACCGTCCGCGACAAAGACAAGCCGGAAATCTGCGAAATGCTCAAAGAGTTCAAGGATTCCGATTTCCGCTTCTATGCAACGCCCGGCACGCGCAAGGCGCTGATGGACGCAGGCTTTACCAATGTGAAACCCGTCAACAAAATCTCCGGCGACAGCCCGAATATTATGGATATGCTCAACGCCGGCGATGTTTCCTTAATTATCAACACCCCGACACACGGGCGTGTTCCTGACCGCGACGGTTTCAAGCTGCGTCGCATTTCGGTGGAAAGCGGCACTTCGTGCTTAACCTCGCTTGACGCTGCCAAGGCGCTGATGGAAAGCACTTTCATCGTGCCGAGCGACAAAATGTCCTTGACCGACATTGCCACGCTTGCTGTAAAGCCGCAGAAATAATTTGGTTTCGAAACAGGCGCTCTAATATGAGCGTCTGTTTTTTCTTTCGGAATATGCTATACTTACGGTGTAAATCCCTTTTGGAGTGTGTGTTATAATGATTGCTGTTTATGTTTTATGCGCTCTGCTTGTTTTGACGCTGAGCTTCCTTTTGATTCTTGCAAAATCTGTTTTGAAAGTCGGATTCGGCAAGCGCTGTGAGGGAAATTCCCTGCTTCGCTATTTCACAGCCGAAGATTTCAAAGGCTTAAAAGCCCAGCCGGTGGAATTTCAAAATAATCATAAAGAAACGCTGCGCGGCTTTTTCTATTCGGACGAAACACGCACCGACTACCGCGCATTGCTGATTTTTGCACACGGCATGGGCGGCGGACATTTGAGCTATACGACAGAAATCGACTTTTTCGCAAAACACGGCTATTTGGTGCTCGCCTATGACCAGACCGGCACAATGGCCTCCAGCGGCAAATCGCTGCGCGGCATGGGTCAGGGATTTCACGATTTGCTTTGTGCAATTCAATTTGCAAAAGAAAATGAGAAATCCAAAAACCTGCCCATTTTGCTGGCCGGGCATTCTTGGGGTGGTTACTCGGTTTGCCGCGCGCTGTATTATCACCCGAATGTACGCGGCGTTTTGGCATTTTCCGCGCCTGAAAGCGAACCCGATTTGCTTTTAGCACAGGCAAAGGCACAAACCGGCAAAAGCTTTGCGGTTTTAAAACCATTTTTGCGATTTTGGAATCGTCTACAGTTCGGTCCCGCCGCAGTGATGACCACTTCGGAGATTTTGGCAGAAAGCGATGTGCCCGTTTTGCTTTTGCACGGCGAAAACGACCCGGTCGTCCCGCCCGAAAACGCCGCCGCTTGCAGTCCGTTGCTTCAAAACAAGAAAAATATTCAAACAAAGCTTTCCCCCGGCAAACAGCACAATGTCTATTCGGCACCTGAGGCAGAAGCCTATATCACCGAAGTGCTTCAAAAATTCGGTGTGCTTTCCGGCAACAAAGACAACGACGCGCTGAAAGCTTATGCCGAAACGCTGGATTTTCGGAAAATGTGCAAAGAAGACAGCGCCGTCATGGACAGTGCCGCTGCATTTTTAGAAAACTGTCTTACAAAAAACTGACCTTTCCTATTCGGCCGCTTTTTGTTGATAAGCACCTGCTTTTTTGCAGGCGCTTTTTTTACAGGGGATTTTTAAGTTTTCGGACACGGCTGTATACAACCCTGAATAGAATGTAATGCTCCCCCAAATTTGCAAAAAAATGTTTACAGAAGATATTTGATGGCAAAACTAAAGTTGTACATCAAATGATCTTTGGAGCGTGATAAAAATGACAATCAGGCGCGGGGACATCTATTACGCAGACTTGAGTCCCGTGGTCGGCTCAGAGCAGGGCGGAACAAGGCCGGTACTGATCGTTCAAAATGATGTCGGCAATAAATACAGCCCGACGGTAATCGCAGCGGCAATTACCAGCCAAAAATATAAAACCCAGCTGCCAACGCACATCAGCGTGCACGCTGACAACTGCGGGCTGCAAAAGGATTCCATTGTGTTGCTCGAACAGGTGCGCACACTGGACAAAAAGCGGCTGAAAGAGCGAATGGGGAATCTTCCCGAAGATGAAATGGCCAAAATCGACCGGGCGCTTTCGGTCAGTTTCGGCCTGCCAACGACCTAACCGAAAAGGCAGGCACAACGCTGTCTGCCTTTTTGCTTTGTAACCGATTATGCAAAAGAAAAGGAGGAAAGCCGATGGCGCAAATGACCAGTGAGGAATTACAGGCTGTTACAAAAGAACTGCGCGCAGAACGGGAGTTATTTTTAAAATACAGAAATTTTGCAAAAATAACCGGCGACCCCACCGTGCGCGGCCTTTGCGAGCAGATTGCCGCGCAGCACAAAAATCACTATGACATGCTTTTGCAAAATCTGAATTAACCAACGAAACAGGAGGGATACATTATGCCGCAGGCCGCACAGCCTATCTCTGACCGGGAAATTTTGGCGGATATTCTGTTGTCACAAAAACAGATGACCGACCTTTATAATCTTTCCGCAGGCAAATGCAGCGCCGGCACGCTGCAAAGCGATATGCTGGATATTTTAAGGGAGGAACACAACATCCGCGCCAAGGTTTACGAAGAAATGGAAAAGCGCGGCTTTGTCAATCCCGCCCCCGCCGGACAAGCCGAAATCGACGCTGTCCGCGCCGGGTTTTCCGACACCGAAAGCAATTTTTAATGTTCTTGCCGCCGTGCGCAAAATGTGCTACAATCGCAGAGAACGGTGGTGACGCGATTGAAAATTCGGATTTTAGAGGAAAAAGATATTCCCGCGGTGGAACACATTTGCATTGAGACTGCCCCGGCAGCTGCGCGAAGCTCTGAAAAGGACAGGCTGTATACGCTGTATATGTATAACCGCTATTACACCCGTGCGCAAAAGGAGTGCTGCTTTGTAGCGGTTGACGATGCCGACCGCGCCGTGGGGTATATTCTCTGCGCACCGGATTATCAGGAATACCTTGCGGACTTCAAAGCACACGAGCTTCGCTGCATTCGGCAGCTCGGCGTTATTTATGCCTTGCGTGCTGCTGCGGAAACGCGTGTACAAAAACGCTTTTATAAAAAATACCCCGCACATCTGCACATTGACCTTTTGCCGCAATATCAGCGCAAGCATCTCGGAAGCGCGCTCATGGACGCACTGAAAGCGCACCTCGCGCAGCAGGACATTGCCGGCGTATATCTTTGTGTCGGCGCCAAAAACACCGGCGCCATCGCGTTTTATCAAAGACAGGGGTTTCAAGTGCTCGCCCGGCCGGGCGGCTCATTTGCTATGGGGTACGCTTTGCAAAAAGAGACAAAATAACGCAAAATGTCGTGTTCGTGTCCGTTTTGTGAATTTTTAGAAAAACGCTTGAAAATCCGAATGGTTCATTCTATAATGTGAGCATAAGCCGGAACTAACCCGGCAAATAAAATAAGGAAAGGTGATAAAAATGGCAGAATTAAAAGGCAGTAAAACTGAAAAAAATCTGCTTGCCGCATTTGCCGGCGAGTCTCAGGCGCATACAAAATATCAGTATTACGCATCCAAAGCGAAAAAGGACGGTTATGTTCAAATCGGCGAGCTCTTTGCGGAAACCGCTAAAAACGAAAAAGAGCATGCAAAGATTTGGTTCAAGCTTTTGCACGGCGACGGCATTCCTGCAACCACAGATAATCTGAAGGACGCTGCCGCAGGTGAAAACTACGAGTGGACCGACATGTATGCAGGCTTCGCAAAGACTGCACGCGAAGAAGGCTTTGACCACATCGCATTTTTGTTTGAAGAAGTCGGCAAAATCGAAAAAATGCACGAGGAGAGATATAAAAAGCTTCTCGCAAACATTGAAGGCGGTTTAGTATTCTCGAAAGACGGCGACACCGTTTGGCAGTGCTCCAACTGCGGTCACATTGTCGTTGGTAAAAAGGCGCCGGAAGTTTGCCCGGTTTGCGCACACCCGCAGTCTTATTTCCAGGTTCTTGCTGAAAATTATTGATTTTAAAATAAGGAGGAATTATCATGGCCAAATATGTATGCACCGTTTGCGGTTTTGTGTATGAAGGCGATGAGCTGCCCGAGGATTATGAATGCCCGGTTTGCGGCGTCGGCCCCGACCAGTTTGAAAAGGTTGACGAATAAACCTGCACAACGAACAAAAGCGTCCCGATTTTTTCGGGACGCTTTTTTATTTTTAGGGTTTCCTTATTTCTCCATTAAGGTAACCATGACGGCTTTTTGCGCGTGCAGGCGGTTTTCCGCTTCGTCAAAGATTTCGTCGGCGTGCGCTTCGAACACATCGGCAGTGATTTCTTCGCCGCGGTGTGCCGGCAGGCAGTGCTGCACCATGCAGCCGCTGTTTGCCGCAGTCAACAGCTTTTTGTTGACCTGATAAACGCCCTCAAATACCTTGCGGCGTTCTGCCGCTTCGTCCTCTTGCCCCATGGAGGCCCAAACATCGGTGAAGATGACATCTGCACCTGCGGCAGCCTGCATCGGGTCGCGTTCCAAAGAAAAGCCTTGATAAGCGTTGGCAAAGTCAAGCACCTGCTTGTCGGGATCGTACCCCTCGGGGCAGGCAACGGAAACGCGCATACCGGTTTTTAATCCGCCGACAATCAACGAGTTCGCCATATTGTTGCCATCGCCGATATAGCACATTTTAAGCCCGTCAAGATGGCCTTTGTGCTCACGAATCGTCATTAAATCCGCCAGCACCTGGCACGGGTGACAGAAATCGGTAAGACCGTTGATGATCGGGATTGTGCCGTATTTTGCGAGCGCTTCGACCTCGCTTTGCGCGAAAGTACGAATCATAATGCCGTCCAGATAGCGTGAAAGCACGCGCGCGGTATCTTCAATCGGCTCGCCGCGCCCGATCTGCAAATCGCGGTTCGACAAGAACAGCGCCTGTCCGCCGAGCTGATACATACCCGTTTCAAAAGAAACGCGCGTTCTCGTGGAGGATTTCTGGAAAATCATGCCGAGCGTCTGACCGTTTAAGCGCTTGTGCGCGATGCCGTGCTTATTTTCATATTTCAGCTGGTCGGCAAGGTTCAAAAGCTCTGAAATTTCCTGTGGGGTGGTGTCTAAAAGGCTTAACAAATGTTTCATCGTAATTCTCCTTATTCAGCAAGTACTTTTTCGAGTACGGAAAGTCCTTTGTCGATTTCGGGGTAGGTAATTGTCAGCGGCGGCAGCATTCTGAGCGCAGATTTCGCGGTGAGAATTAAAAGCCCCTCTTCGCAGCACCGCGCCGCTACAGCACCCGCCTGCTTTTCCGCAAGGTCAATGCCAATCATCAGCCCTCTGCCGCGCACGGCTTTGACGACCGGGAACTGTGCAACTTTTTCGCGGATATAATCCCCTTTTTCGCAAACGGCCTGTAAAAATGCATCGTCTATGCGGGACAAAATTTCCACAGCGCCCGCGCAGGCGACCGGGTTGCCGCCGAAAGTCGTGCCGTGCGTGCCGGGCGTCAGCGTTTCGCCGCACGCTTTCGTGCAAAGGCAGGCACCCATCGGAAGTCCTCCGCCGATGCCTTTTGCCGCTGTCAGAATGTCAGGTTTTACGCCGACTATCTCCCATGCGAACAGCTTGCCCGTGCGCCCGACACCGGTTTGCACCTCATCAAAAATCAGCAGGATATCGCGTTCATCGCAAAGCGCGCGCGCTGCTTCTATGTAAGCTTTCGGCGTTTCCAATACACCGCCTTCGCCCTGAATGATCTCCATAATCACGGCACAGACAGATTCATCCAGCAATTTATCAAGCGCTTCTATGTCGCCCGCTTGAGCGTAAGTAAATCCGTCTAAAAACGGCGTGAAAAATTCGTGGTAATGCGCCTGCCCCGTTGCGGTAATCGTCGCCATGGTGCGGCCGTGGAAGGAGTTTACAAGGCTCACGATTTTATAGCGTCCCTCGCCGTAATGGTCAAAGCTGTATTTCCGCGCAAGCTTAATCGCGCACTCATTGGCCTCCGCGCCGGAGTTGCAAAACAGCACGCGGTCAAAGCCTGATTTTTCGCAAAGAAGCTTTGCCGCTTTGGCAACCGGTTCAGTATAATAGAGGTTTGAGGTGTGCTGGACTTTATCGAGCTGGGCTTTCACGGCATTTTTCCAGCCCTCATCGTTTACGCCGAACACATTGACGCCGATGCCGGAGGTAAAGTCGATATATTCTTTCCCCTCGCTGTCAAGATAAGACGCGTTGTGCCCTTCTGCAAGCGCCACGGGAAAATGCGCATAGGTCGGCATCAAATACCGATCTGCCGTTTGTTTGATTTCTTCAAAATGCATAGTTTCTACTTCCTTTTCTGCACTCACGCCAAGAACATGGTGCCGATACCTGCATCCGTAAACAATTCAATTAAAATCGAGTGCGGAATACGCCCGTCAATGATATTGGTGCGGGAAACACCGCGGCGTACCGCCTCGGCACAGCAGTCGATTTTCGGAATCATACCGCCGGAGATAATGCCCTGCGCCTTTAACGACGGAATTTCAGAGACGCGCACTTCCTGAATCAGCGTGCTGTCATCGTCCTTGTCGCGCAAAAGGCCGCTGATGTCGGTCATCAAAAGCAGTTTTTCGGCGTGAAGCTCGGCGGCAATGCTTGCCGCGGCAGTGTCGGCATTAACATTATAAACTTCGCCGTTTTCGCCGCCGGCAACCGTCGAAATCACCGGGATAAAACCGTCTTTGATGCAATTATCGATAATGTTGGTGTTTACTTTTGTGATATCCCCGACAAAACCGATGTCTTCTTTCGCTTCGTGCTTTTTCGCAACCAGCATGTTGCCGTCAAGCCCGCAAAGACCGACCGCCTGCCCGCCGTGGCGGATTAAAAGCTGGACCAAATGCTTGTTGACCTTGCCCGCCAAAACCATTTGCACGATATCGATCGTTTCTTCGTCGGTGTAGCGAAGTCCGCCCACGAAACGACTCTCTTTGCCGATTTTTCCGAGCATTTCGGAAATTTCAGGACCGCCGCCGTGCACCAAAACCACATTGACGCCGACGGAACGCAAAAGCACAATATCCGTCATGACTGCGTCGCGCAGCTGTTCATTGATCATGGCGTTGCCGCCGTATTTGATGACGACCGTTTTGCCGTTGTAACACTGAATATAGGGCAGTGCCTGCACGAGCACTTCACTGCGGTCTGCGTGGGAAATGTTGGAAATATCCATGAAAGTCCTCCGTTTTGTCGGTTTTAAATTTCGCCCCAACGCGGGCAAAGTTTGTTGTACTGCTTCTGTTCTGATTACCGGATTATGTAATGCGCTGCAATCGGGCACCTTACGAACTGTCTGATTTTCGAGTGTGCGTGCTATGCGGTTTTTGGGCTGCCCGAAGTGTATGCTGATACACGAGTGGGCAGGCTAAAAATTGCACAGTGCGTGCAATCGGAAATCAGGTGCGGTAGTCGCCGTTGATTTTAACATAATCATAAGTAAGGTCGCAGCCGTAAGCCGTCGCCTCGGCTTCGCCGCTGTTGAGATCGACCAAAATTTCAATTTCATCTTCCAAAAGAACTTCTTTCGCCTTTTCTTCAGAAAATTCGATGCCTGCGCCGTTTTTGCAGACAGGCACAGTCCCCTTGCGGGAGCGGAACGACACATCAATTTTGGAAACATCAATCACCGCGCCTGCGTAACCGAGCGCACAAAGCACCCTGCCCCAGTTGGCGTCCGAGCCGAACATCGCCGTTTTCACAAGCGGAGAGCGAATGACGGATTTTGCGCAGATACGCGCCGTTTCTTCGTCGGCGGCGCCTACTACTTCACACTCGACAAGCTTCGTGGCACCCTCGCCGTCTTTGGCGAGCATGCGCACAACATGATTGCAGATTTTAAACAGCGCCCGGCAAAATATGGCATAATCTTCATTTTCAGTTTCAATGCGTGTGTTTTCGCAAAGACCGTTTGCCAAAATTGCCACGGTGTCGTTTGTAGAAGTGTCACCGTCCACGCTCAACATATTATAGCTTCTTGTGACGCACCAGCGCAATGCCTTTTGGAGCATTTCCGCGCTGATATTCGCATCGGTCGTAATAAAGGAAAGCATGGTCGCCATGTTGGGGTGAATCATGCCGCTGCCCTTGGCGATTGCGCCGAGCGTGCAGGTTTTGCCGCCGGAAAGCTCGACGGAAACCGCGATTTCCTTTTTCACGGTGTCAGTGGTCATAATCGCTTCTGCCGCCGCTTCGGAGCCGTTTTCGTTTAAACCGTCTACAAGCGTCTGCATACCGTTTTGAATCGGCTCCAAATCAATCGGCTGACCGATAACGCCCGTTGAAGCCACAACGACATCGCTCGCGGGAATGCCGGTATATTGCTCTGTCAATGCGCACATGGCTTCTGCTTTTTCCACGCCGTCGGCGTTGCAGGTGTTCGCAATACCGCTGTTGCAAATAACCGCGCGTGCCTTACCGTTTTTCAGGTTTTCGCGCGTGACCGTGACCGGCGCGCCGCAGACGAGGTTTTGCGTGTAAACCGCCGCCGCGTCACAAAGCACATCAGACACGATGAGCATTAAGTCTTTCTTTTCTTTATTTTTGCGGATGCCGCAGTGAATGCCGTTGGCCCGAAAGCCTTTCGGTGCGGTCACGCCGCCTTCTTTGAGAATTTCGATGTGCATTAAAATTGCTCCTTATGATTTTGTCTATTATCTTCGTTTACCTGAATGCACATGACGCAGAACGCGACAAGCAGTAAAATCGGGCTTGCCAAAATCGCATGCTGCCCGAACGCGCGCACAAGCGCGTTACCACACACCGCGCCTATGGAGAACACGACAATCACGCCGTAGTAAAGGCAAGAACGCCTGAAAAGCCGGAGATTTTTTTCGTGCACCGCGTTTGCGAGCAAATCGGTTGCCGTGCGCAAATTGCCGATGCACATGGTGGTGGCGAGATGATTGCCGCGGATTTTCCGAAAGCTTTGCACCTGAATGCCGCAGGCAAAAGAAACCATGCAGTTCGCCGGCAGATTCTTGTCGTTGGATATAAACGACACGGCAGTTAAAAGCGCAATTTCCAAAAACAGGGACAAATGCCGCCAATGGAATCGGCCGCTTTTCTGAAAGGCAAGCCGAAACACCTGCGCGAGCAGCACGCCCAAAGTAAAGCTTAAAACGGGGAACAGATATTTAAGCGCGTTGTGAAAGCTGCCGTCAAACACATTGATGCCAAGCAAAATGAGGTTCCCGGTTTGGGCATTCGCAAACACGCCGCCACGGAACACATAAGTATAAGCGTCCATTAATCCGCCGGAAAACGCCAGCAGAACGCCGACAAAAATCGACTCGGACATTTGGATTTTTTTCAGTTCGTTTCTGTTCATGTTCTTTGTTCACAGCTCCAAACCGTAATCCGGGTCAAGTCCCATAACAATATTCATGCATTCCAGCGCTGCGCCGGAAGCCCCTTTGCCGAGGTTGTCGTAGCGCGCAGCGAGCAAAATGCGCTCACTGTTGCCGAACACGGAAATTTCCATGCGGTCAAGTGTTGACAGCTTTGCCGCAGAAAGGAATCCCTCTTCGTCAGGTGCGTCCGCGTAAGACACGATAGATGTATTATAAAGCGAGCGATACAGCATTTTTATATCGTCCGCGGTTTTGCCGTTTTGTAAATCCCGCGCGTCAAGCACAACGGTGACGAGCATGCCGCTGTAAAACGGCGCAACAATCGGGCAGAACGCCGGTGCGGTTTTAAGCCCGGTAACCGCTACCATTTCCTTTAAATGCTTGTGCTGTTGAGAAAGGCCGTAAACGCGGGGCGCTTTTAAAAGCGGGTTGTCCGTTTCGGTTTCATACTGCGCAATCATCTTTTTTCCGCCACCGGAATAGCCGGTCAAAGAAGTACAGCTTAAATAGGTTTCGGGCTTTAAAAAACCGTTTTGCACGAGGGGCTCTATAAGCGCGATAAAGCCGCTTGCGTGACAGCCGGGCACGGCGATGCGCTTGCCGTTTTTCACATTTTGAAATGCCGCGTCTGAAAGCTCCGGGAAGCCGTAAGCCCAACCGGGACTTGTGCGGTGTGCCGTGGAGGTATCTAAAATCACGGTGTGGTCATTTTCCACCCACTCGACCGCTTCGGTTGCCGCCGCGTCAGGCAGGCACAGAAAGGCGATGTCCGCTTCGTTCAGCGCTTTTTTGCGTGCCTCGGGGTCTTTCCGGTCGTCCCCGGTTAAAACATGCAGTTCAATATCCGTTCTTTTAGAAAGGCGGTCAAAGATTTTTAAGCCGGTGGTTCCCTGACTGCCGTCGATAAATACTTTGGTCATTTTATAATCTCACTTTTTCCTAAAAAATCCATTCCGGCAGTTTTGCCTTGAATTCCTTTTTGCTGTTCCAATCCTTTTTCTTATATCCACGACGATCCATGGAATTGTCCTGCCAGGTGGTAAGATTCGATAAATTCTGCTTTATAAAAGCAAACAGATACACATCTCGGCATTTATCCGTATGATTGAAGTCATATCCTTCCAATGCAGGTTCGCCGCCCGCCAAAAACAGGTCATGCAGTGTCCACGCGTCCAGCGGTTCGCCGTCTTGCGAAAACCAGCAGTTAAAGGAAGGGTCGAACAGCGCCCACTGCTTTTGCTCGCGCAAAAACACATGCACAGAAAAATGGCAGCCGCCGCTTTGGCTGTTGAGCATGCAAACGGGATAGGCATATAAGCCCAATGCCAAAAGGCAGTCGGTAAGTACAATTGCCTTTTCGCGGCAGTTGATTGCATGTGAAAAGTCCTTATCGTAGGCGAAGTCCAAAATATACAGGCTGTCGTCCGCTTTCCACGCTGCCGACGCACCGCTGTAAAGCGTGTGGTCAGTCATCCACTGCATCACGCGGATCGCCTTTTCAAAATCGCTGCCCGCCCCTGCTACGGTCGGCAGGTCATATTTTTCCAAAAGCTGCGTATACATCGGAAGCTGCTCGAAAATCTTTTCGGGAGTCGTTTCAAGCAGATCGTCCGTAGAACCGACGGTCAACGGCGGTAATGTGCGCAAATCCGTCTCCTCTACAAAGCGTAAGTAATTTTCCCACTTTTGCAG
>CASFBL010000032.1 GCA_949292775.1 uncultured Eubacteriales bacterium | reverse complement strand
AAACCCGCGGACCATGCGAAAAGCCCCCGCACGAAAACCGTGCGGGGGCTTTGGAGCTGCTAACCAGATTCGAACTGGTGACCTCGTCCTTACCAAGGAGCTAAAGGTTGTTGATATAGCGCGGATAAAGATATGTTGTTAGCAATGTGTTAGCAACAGAAATCAGTTTAAACACTCGGTCATAGTACAAAATATTTCCTTTAAGAATCCGCTATTGTAGTTTGTTTGCGTAAAACTCTTTTAACGTTTTCGCATCTTGCGAGTCATCATTTATTTCTAATATTCTATTGTTGAATTGTTCTGCTTTTTTATAATCGGAAAGAGTTTCATAAAAATTGCGGCTCTTAAATAAATATGCTATGCTCGCTCTCTTGTTTGCAGATATCATATAAATCGATTCACAATTAGCCATTGAACTTATTGCTTTTTCTTTTATTTCCTGTTCATTGAACGCTACTGGCAAATGGTTTAGCGCACACATATACAAATACATCAAAACATGTATCATATGATAATGGGCTTGAGGGTCAATCGGTTTGTTTAAAATTGCCAAAGTTAGATATCCGTAGCACAGAACCATTTCATCAAGAATCTCTTGTGTTGTGTCGGTAGCTTTTTCTGAAAGCCCTTGCTCTATTCGGTCTACTCTCTCATCAATATGAAAATTTAAATCTAAAAGCTTTAAAGAGCAAGAAACATAGGCAATATAGTTGTTGTAACTATGCTTGTCACATGATAATGCTTTTTCATATTGTTTTTTTGCTAACAACAAAGCTTCTCGATTTCCAGCTCCACGCGCTTTTGCATAGGCTTCTAAATTCACACCGTAGTTTCGATAATTACGGTCATAATGCGAATCAAACGCCGCGGCTCTTTTGCTATAATTCAAAGCCTTTTCTATATATTGAAAAGATAGGCTCATATCCTCTTTGTTTCTTTGGTATTTTTGAAAATATAGAACCGCTATAGCATTATCCATATATCCATTTGACTTTTGATTCGCTTCCGGGCAAAGTTTTAAAGCTCTCTCGAATTTTTTACATGCACTATCCAAATGTGTGTCTGCCGTATTCTTTTTGTAGTGTTTATCTCTGAAATATAAATAATAAAAGTACTCTGCTTCTCTACAACTGGTGTAACTGTCTAATAACCTTTCTTCTTTTTTTGTTAAAAAACCTTCAATATACAAATGATTTATATGTTGAGTTAAATCTTTTACTTCCTTATGATATCTTTCCAGAAAACTCTTCATTTGGTAAAAGCTTTCGTTATTAAACCTCTCAACAATACAATTCAAAATATTTTCAATACGTACCATTGCTGTAGCAATTTCATAAGCTGGATACTTTTTACTTTTTAAGATTTCCCATATTCTATCTGTATAAAATCCATTAACTCTATCTTCCCAAACTTTTATATATTTTAACGACCCAATATTAAACGTAGAGTAATTATTCATTAATGACTCAAATTGTCTATCAAGCTCTTGCACTTCTGTTCTCGTCTTTTCGACATCCTTTTTCTCAACAATATTGTAAATACTTAAACTTACCCATACAGAAACCACCGTCGCAAACAGGCCTAGAACGGTAGAAATTGCATTGCTTTCTGAATAATTTAAATATCTTTGTACACTTTCTAAAAGTGTTTGTATGCCCTGTTCGCTGTTAACAATTCGCTCAATTTGCACGGAATAAAGAATGAAAATTATAATCTGATTTGCTAATGTTAATAACAGCGCAATACATGGGACAAGAATATACAGTCCCTTTTTCTCCCAGATTTTTTCTTTTCTTTTTCCTTTATTTGTATTCACACTCTTCTTTTCCATTTTTTTCACCTCGCTTTTACTATAACAAAAATTATTGAGATGTGTCAATAAATCACTGATTTTGTTGTAACGATTCACCCTTAGTAAATCCCTGTTTGCATAAATCAATATAATTGGCCACTGGGAGTAAATCTTACTATGTACAGACCGTCAGACGGCGAAACGTTCTCTATGGGTAGCGAAACTTTTAGCAAAGGTTTCGCTGTTGTTGCTGATAATTATTCTCTTCTTGGGGAGGGAAATGGTTATGCACTGTTTGATTTAAATGGTCAGCATCTGCCAAAAGAGATTACCATTGATTTAGGCTATTCAGATAACTTAAAACTTGAAGTGTGCTGTAGCAAGATTGTATATGGCTTTGCAGACTGTACACTAGAAAGATAAAGGTACACTTGACCGATAAAAACATCAATGGATTAATAAATATTAAACAAATTATTTATACACAAAATAAAAAGCCCCATGCTTCGACGCTTCCCGTGGCGGGAGGTCTCATGCATGGGGCTAACAGTTGTATTAAATTTTCGACAGGGCTTGGCACACATGATTGACATACGAGCAAGCAACTACTTCCTAGCACGGAACGCATACAAAATCCCTCCCCGCGCTCGAAAGTACGGAGAAGGACACAAACACCAGTCGCCAGCCCGTCACCCTGAATACGGCATGGCGCTATGTGCGTTTATACAGTCTTCAGAAACCGCTGCATGATGAATTCGCGCGGCGTGATTTGGGCATTGTCCTTGGTTCCCTCTTGGCTTTTATCCTCGCTTTTTTTGGTATGGGTTTCTGCTTTCATCTCACGCCACCTTAACGATGCGAATCTGCACGCGGTCCATGGGCTTGCCCGTGATGCCGGCATAGCCGCTGGTGTTCACGTTGTTGTAGCCGCGCACCCAGGGCAGATAGCCGCCGCCGACGGTGGAAACGCGATATTCGACCTGATAGCCCGGCACGCCGACCAGCTCCATTTGTAACATGTCCATGGGCTTGCCGAGCACGCCGGCGTATCCGTCTTTGGTCTTGAGGTCGTAGTCAGTGACCCAGTCGTACCACTTACCGCCTACGGTGTGCGCCCGGTAGCGCAGGTGCCCCTCCGACGGAGCGGCGCGCAGGGCGGTTGCCGCTTTGCCCGTGATTCCGGCATAGCCGTCGGAATTGACCGTGTTGTAATTCTCGACCCAATCGAGCCACGACTTTCCCGTGTATGCTTGATACTCGACGTCAATGACCTTTTCGGGGACGGGGGCGGACGGCTCGTCGCCCGCCAAATAGCCCTGCACGCGGGCAAGGAACGTATCCCAGCTGTACGGTTCGCCCTTGCGTATGCGGCGCGGGCAGTCCTTACCGCTCCAGTGGTTGTGCTGCACGACGTTTCCGATGGAGATGCCGTACTTCTCCATGAGGGACGCTGTCAGCTCGGCGGCGTTATCCGTCGCAGCTTCAAGGCTGCTTTCGGGATTTTCGCAGATTTCAATCGCCAAAGAGTGGCGGTTGCCTGTGCCCTTTCCGCCGTCCCCGGCGTGCCAGGCGCACTCATTCTCCGGGATGCAGCGCACAATCAGCTTGTCATCCACAGCGTAGTGCCAGGAAACGGTTTTCGACTGCCCGCCGCCTTGGAGATACTTGCCGTGGTTTTCCGCACCTGCGCCCGAGCTGGTGTTTGCGGTATTGTGAATGGTAATGTAGGTCGGCTTCAGCGCGTAGCCCGGCCGGCATTTGCTGCCCTTCGGCGCAAGCATTTCTTTGATTTCGACCATCGCTCAATCCTCCTTCGGTTTTGTATAGGTCAGCGCCTGCGCGCTGTCGGACACGCCGGCGGTGGTGGGGTCTGTGACGATGCCGAGGATAGACAACACGGCAAAGGCTGCATTGACGACGGCCAGCAGCTTTTCCCCCAGCTCGCCGAGCTGAAGCTCGAAGCCGAAAACCGCCGCGACGACCTGCACAAGCAGCAGAAGCGCAGGAATGATAGTAAGCCAAAAGGTCTTGCTTTTAAGCCTTACGCGCCAGTTAATCTTTTCGAAAAACGTCTTAATTTTGTTCATCATACACACTCCTTTTAATATTTTTTCTCCAAATCCTTAATTCTGTGTTCGTGGTCCGTCAGCTGTTCTCCATGCTTGTCCAGTTCACCGAAAATCGTCTTGTGTCGTTCTGCAGCTTTTGCTTTGAACATCTCCAGGTCTTTTTCCTCCTCGCCCATGCGGTAATTCAAGTGCTTGATTTGTTCGCAGAGAGATGTCATTGCCTTTGTGTTGCGGCTCAACGGCACGGCGACCGTACCAATCAACCCTAAAAGCGAGACAATGACGACCACGACCGTCCATTCAGTCACCATTGGACTCAGCCTCCTCCCAGCCATACACGCCCGGCTCCCAGACGTTTGCCGCTGCGATTGACACCCAGTGTTTGCCGTTGTGCGTGACCTTGTCGCCGAGGCCATAGGCGTCGTGCGCGCCGACAGGCTGCGACCATGCGGGGTATTCCTCCGCCGGGTCTCCTACCCTGCTCCACAGGGAGGTTGCCACGTCAGGTGTCCAGTCGTCCTGCGACGTGTGTGCCTGCACGCAGCGGTACAGCCTTTCGTCGTACCGCCGTATGGCCCCGACTTGATATGGGGTTCCGCTTTCCCATGCCGCAAACTGCTCTGTGTGCTCCGCCGCCGTTACGTCGTCGATGCTGCCTGATTCCGCGAGCGTTACAAAAGCGATAGAGCTGACCGCTTCGAGCGCGGACAAGCGCTCGGCTGTACTTTGCGGCTTGATTTTTTCAAGTTCCGCAAAAAAGCCCGCAAACGTGTTTTTGAATATCCCTTGCACAAAATCGTTCATGCTTCCGTCTCCTTTTCAAAAGGAATAAAGGCCACGCCTGCCTTATATGTATGCTCGACGATATATACGAAACTCTCGTATAGCTCCCTGATTAGTGGTTTCATGGCAGAATCAAGTCCGCTTCCCATAAACCCGCAAAACAGATATATATCAAAAACTCCCGATGCGTCCTGTCGCGGTACAAACAGATAATACCCTTGGATGAGGTTGAGAAAGACTTGTTCCGGTAAATCTATCTCGCTAATCATCATCTCCATATAATCCTTGTCCAAGAGAATATATAACTCTCCCATTCCGTTATCCGCCGGAATCATCATGTTTACGCCGTATGCGGCAGAAGAAGCCACGGCAAAACTCCCGTAAATGGAAAAGAATTCATTCAACTTCGGCAGACGGGCATACGCGTCCTCCCAAGCAAACGTCTGTGTTTTCGTTTCGAAAACGCCGGCGCGGATGCCCCACCCCGCGTAGGATTCATCTACAATCAGCGCCGCGAGCTCCGCCGGTGCAAACTCGCTGACCGTCACCGTTTTCGGCAAAGCCGCGCCTGCACCGATTTCCTGCCCGTTTGCAGTCAACCACATTTTTCCGCCTTGCTGCATCAAGTCATCGGGGGTTTTTCCGACAAAGGTTTTACGCGAAATTTGCCGTGTCTCCCCGTCCTGCACAACAACGGTGATGTCCACGTCGGTTACGGCGGCTGCTTTGGGCAGTTCAGAAATTTTCATAGAATACCTCCTTTGTAATGTGAAAAAGCGCCCGTAAAGGGCGCTTTTTACGCTTTATATACTGTTGCGAATCGGCAATGTTTGTGCTATGATGCGTATAGAAAAGGACGGAGTGCTGAAATGAAGGAAAGGTTTTTACAATTCTTTACGGGCAAGTTGAGCAAATCCATCTACATCGCAGCTGCTTCAGCAATGGTGTGCGGAGCGGCAGTGGTCACAACGGTTGTCGTTGTACACAACAGCAACCAAAAAATTGATGCTGTGCTAGAGAGCGTTAACAAGCAAGCCGCCACAACAGCGCCGTTTCAGGACACTACAGATGGCATTTCTGTTACGGTGGACAGCGGCATCAACACAACCGCGCAGGGCGGCGCCGCAAATAACGCGCCTACAGACAACCGTGCGCTGGCATACCTCGCGGCGTACAATCGAATTACGGAAGAATATGAGAAAAAGAAGGCGACATTGGAAAAAGATGCGTCCCAGCAATATGTAGTGCCGGTAAGAGCAAATATTATGAATGAACCTTATTCTCGCGAGGCGCAGGAAAACGAGACCCCGGAAGAATACGCAGCATATTTAGAAACATTCCAAGAGCAATACCGACAATGGGAAGCAGAAAGCCGAAGGGCAGATGAATTCAATCGTGCGGAACAGAGCAAGGCAGACGCCACAAACGCAAAAATAGAGAACGCCCGAAAGCAGATGGAGCAGCTTCAACGACAATACGAAGAAGATATTGATAGTTTGAAAACGAAATACGGCATTTCATGAATGCAGCAGGAGAACGGGATTACCGTTCTCCTGCTTTTATTTTTTCATTTTTGCAATCTCGGCCTCCAACGCACTTATTTTCTGCGCTTGCTTCTCGACTTTCTCGTTCAATTCCTGCACAGCTTTTGCGGTTAAATTGATGTAGGCATACAAGTCAATCGCCTTACCGTCCTGGGACTGAATCTCTTTCGGAGCTTCCGGCGCCATGGTTCCGATGTCAACGTGCGGCGCAGCGTTGTCTTTATAGTCGTAACTGTAAAATTTCATTCGTGAAATTTTTTCAGTCGCGTTCAATTTTGATGCATCTGCGATATTGTCCTTGACGGCCGGGTCTGAAGTTACATTGACTCCATTCACGCACGCCGCACCGAGGACGTGAAGCACATAGCTGTCACCATAGTCGTATAAATTATCTCCGGACACACAGTTTCCAAGCACGACTGTACCGTTAAGAATTGCGGCATGACCGTAGTTTCTCGTGTCCCCTCCGGGATAATATTTGCATACAATTTGGTCAGCGCGAACGGCTGCATGTCCGCCGTTTGTTCCATCTCCGAAATCATAAGCATTCGGCATAACCGCACCGGGAGCATATGTATCGAGCGGAGAATAATAATTAAACCAGATGTGCTTGTGACCGGAGCTTGTTACAATGTTGATTTGGTCTTTATACGTGCGAATCCACGCGTTTTCCCCTTGCAAAGCCGCTTCACCGGACGAGGAAAGGCGAATTCCGGACTGCCCCGAATTGAGAATATTGACACCGTCCGGGAGGAACTGAATGCCTTTTGGGTTGCTCCCGAACTTACCTGACACAATCGGCGAGTACCAGAGCGTACCCTGCCCGCTTTGATTTATAGAGCTGCGTATTGCAAACAGTTCTCCGATATTGTCATCGCCGAAAAGAAGCGAGCTGTATGCGTCCTCTGCAAACCCGAGTTTCAAATACAGATTTTCGTTTTCCCCGGTTCCCCGTATTGTACCATATACACGAAGCTCCCCCTCCTTGAGCTCCAGCCGCGCCTGATTCGCGTATTCCGCTTCTCCTGTATCTATGTCTATATTCCCGGTCTTAACCAAGTGCCCGAAATAAAACGTCCCGTCGTTCATATTTATCCACGATGCGCCGTTTTGAGATTTCAGAAGCCCTGAGGTAATGACATCCGCCGTAAGAGTATAGGCGTAAATCGCGTTGAGGATGGCGTTTCCGTTGCGGTCAAAGCCGTATTGCCACACGGGGCTGCCCTCGTTCCATCCATCGTTCGTCCACGCAAAACCCGACGCTCCGAACGTATAGATGGTTTGGCTTTCCTCCAGCTCCTGTTCATCGTGCATATAGAGAACGACAGAACCGTCCGCCTGCGTTTTATAAGTCGTGTAAAGCCCGAGCGACCCCGCAATCGTTTCGTTAAACAGCAAAAGAGCTTTCTGGCGGTCGTCCATTTCGGCGGTCAGGTCGCTTTTTGTCTCCGTGATTCGCTTCGCAAGCTGCGAAAGGCGCTTGGAGACAGTCATGCCTCTGTCTGTGTTCAAATCCCTTTCGGCATCGCCCGAAGCGGTATACACATCCGAAAAACCGCCGCAATTGAACGTCCAGCTTCGCGCCGAAAGAAATAACGGATAACGTTCATAGAACTCCGCCAGCGCTTCGTCAAACTTTTCTTTGTTATCCACTATAGTCAGGATATCCCCTACCTGTAAGGATGGGTCGCCGCCGATTCGTTGCCATTTACAGGGGATATACTGCGTATTCGCCATGGAAGCAAGCACATACTGCGCCACTTCTGAGGGGTGCGCCGCAGCAATCGGGTTTTCGTTGACGGTAAGCAAGTAGCTGTCCGTTCCGGCTTTCACGAGCTCCGTGTCTTCACTTACGACGCGCACCCCCGTCACCTTAACGACATTGCCGTCTAATGAAAACGTATTGCCGTTGAGCTCAAGCGCCTCTTTTGCCCTGTCGCCGCTTAATTCGACACCCGATTCCGCAAACCACTTAAAGCAGAGGTTGCCGTCCGGGTCGAAGGCGGTAAATTTACCGCCCGCTTCTGCGATTAGCTCTAAGACCTGCCGCTTGGTATAGCCTTGAAATATCGTATCGTCTACCAAAAGGTTCAACGCAGGCATATCTGCCGGCACAGTCAAGCAATTTGCAAGAACGGACTGCGCGATGTCCTGCGCAACAGACAAAAGTGATATCTGCGTGCCTTTCGCCGCATATGCCTTTTCAAGCAGGCGCATTTTGTCGCAGCAGGCAAGCCGCAGGTCATTGTCTTGAATGGTTATCTGTTGGACATAAAATACGCCGAGGGATACCGTATCCACCGCTTTGTTCGATGCGTCATACAACGTCACCTTCGGATGAATTTCCGCGGTCGCGAGCGCGTCGTTTTTATACTTCCCGTTCTGGTTGAAAATTCGCACCCAAAACTCCGTGCACACAGATGAGCCGACACAAAACGTATTGAGAAATACATTTTCAGAAAGTCCCGCTTCGAAAATATCCTCGGGCGGAATTACGCCGTTTTCCGTCAAGCCTGTACTTTCGTCGAACACGATTTCAATCTCCATACGGAAATTCTGCGGAAGCTCGGCAACTTTTTGTTTGTAGGCAGCGTTGGTATGGTACATAGATTCGCTCCTTTATTTCTCCACGATATTGAGGGGAAAGGTCTCATACAGCATTTCGCCGTTTTGCATAACGACGGACGGCACGGGTACAAAGTCACCCGGATAGAACCGTCCCGACTTTTGCGCACCCGTCATAAGGTCCTCGTAGGTCACAAGCGCATCAAAATTAGAAAACTCGCGCATAATGCGTCGTGCGTCAGACGCAGGGATATATTTCCACTCCACTTCAAACTTCATTTTTTTTGAAAGAATTTTTTTGATTTGCAGATTGCCAACCGAGTCCGTCTCACTGTCCACCTGCGTGATGAGCCTCGGCTTGAACTTGGTCGGCGAGGGCGGCGTCCAGCCATTTATGGTTTTGAGCATTACATCCAATTTACAGCCCCTCCCAAAGCAATTTCATCTCCTGCGGGTAGCGCTGAAACAGCCGTACAAACACGGTCGCAATAGCCTGTCCATCCAGATTGAGCACCATTTTCCCGTTCTGTGCGTCGTTTTGCGATGTTTCTGTGCTTTGCAGCAGCGGTGCAAGAGCCGCTGCAATGGTGCTTCCGAGCAGGCTCGCGAACTTTTCCATCCATTCCGTGTTGTTTTCCAGCGGCACAACAGCTTCCCTTCCTGCTTCACCGATAAGTGACAGCGTAGGCTTATCTACAATGCCGCCGCGTGCAAGCCTCGGAATGGAAACGGAATTGAACGGACTGATGTTGAACCCAATTGTCCCGCCGCCTAAAGCTTCGGGCAAGTTGATTTTAAGAGAATTGAGCTTTGAAATCAGCTTGTTAAGCGCAGATACGGGTTTGTTAATCATATTTTCCACACCGCCGAGTATTTTGTTGATAAAGCTCTTGAAGCTGCTCCAAACGCCCTCCAGTTTCGATTTCAGCCCGGTTTTGAGGGAATCAAAGAGGGAAAGCACCTTGTCCTTGACTTCCGTAAACTTGGTTTGGAAAGTCTCTTTCAGCTTGTTCAAAAGCTCGGTAACTTTGGTTTTGAGGTTTTCCCAAACCCCCGTGATACCGTCTATCAGCCCTTGAATTAGATTTTTTCCGATGTCTGCAAATACCGTAGACGGGCTTTGGATGCCAAGCAGCGCCTTGATGTAATCCAGCCACTTGGTAAGCAGGTCGCCAAACCACGTTTTCAGGGCCTCCCACCTTTCCTGCAGGCCGCCCCAAAGACCTTCCACGATATTTTTCCCGGCCTCTTTCATGCCCTCCCAATCGCCCGTCAAAAATGCAGTGACGAGGTCGATGGCGTCCGGCAAAACGTCGACCAAATCTCCAAGGCACAGCAGAAGGTAGTCTACAAAGCCGCCGATAGCGGTTTTGAGCGTGTCCCAAGCCGCATCAAAAATGGGTTCAAGCGCCTCCCACAGCTTACCGAGCGATTCGCCGAGGCGGGAAAAGGAGTCCTTGTGCTCAACAAGCCAGTCCCCGACTTTTTCAAACTGCTCGCCTACAAGGGCGAGCGCGTCCTTGAGCTTTTCGCCGAGCCACTCTACAACGGGCTTGATGCCCTTTTCATATAGGGTTTTGAATGCCGGCGTTACCTTGTCGATGGTAGTCTTAATTTTCTCAAGAATCTCTTGGAACTTGGCGAACGGCCCCGTGTCCAGGGCGCTTGTGTCAAGCGCGTCGTAATTGACACCGCCGCTTGTAAAATCCGAGGACGCATCCGTTTCCTTTTCCACGTTGTGCAGCTCGTCGAAGTCACGGCTCATGCTTTTGGCCGCTTTTCCGGAAGACTTCGCCTGCGCTTGCAGCTTTTTCGTGGAATTGACCGCCTGTTTATATGTCTTGCCGAATATGGCGGCGACGAACGAGGCGATATATTTGGTGACGGTCGCCAAGCCCTGCGCTAAACGCGTGAGCAGCGGCATGACCGCTTCGAATATGGGCGTGAATGCGACGGTCAGATTTGCCTTGATGGCATTGAGCGAATCGGCAAATTCCTTGTTTTGGGACATCGCGCCCGTCATATAATCCTGAAACGCGCGAAAGAATTTATACAAAACCGCCGTGACGAACACGGCTTTCAGCGAGCCGGCAATGACCTTGCCGACCTTTTGGAACGCGCTGCCCATTTTGGATGCGCCGCCCGACGAATCCTGCGCCATCTTACGGCTTGCCTTTGCCGCGGCGGCGGATGCCTGCTCACTCGCCTTCTGTGCGCGTTTCTGCGCACGTTCCGCGGCTCTGGCGGCTTTTTCACTCGCATCCGCTTGCGCGTCGGCGTACTTATTTGCATATTTTTTGCAGACACGCGCCTGCTCAGCATACGCTTTGGACGCCTGCCGCGCCGCACGTGCGGCGGACCTACTTTGCGCACGTTCAGCTTTCAGTGCCCAGCCTTCCGCCTGCTGCGCGGCACGTCGGGCTTGCTGCGCAATTTGGTTATAAGCGCGCTCATAGGCACGACCCGATTGCTCTGCGGCTTTTTGCGCCGCCTTGCGCGCTTGCTCCGCGGCTTTTTCTGCCGCGCGAGCCGGGGCTTCGAGTGCGTCTCTAAGCTTCTGCTCGGTCGCATTTGCAGCCGACTGCAAACTGATAAGCTTTGATTGCAAGGCGGTCATTTCCGCATCCAGCGCACGGATGTTTTCTGTATCCGAATTATCCGTGAAGCTGAATTGCTTTTCCGCGGCGCGCAGCCGCTCCTCCACTGCGCCAATCTGCGCATAGGTGTTGCCGAGCTTCTGCTGCAGCAGGTCAACATTCGAGGTACCGACCTCGAACCGAACAGGATGCGCTTGCGCCTGCTTTGCCGCTTTATCCCATACCTCTTGTACAGCTTTCTTCACATTCTTTGTGCTTGGAGTCATAGCCCTTTCAATGGAAGCGCCAACTTTTTGAAAAGCCGCTTCGGCAGGCTTTGTGACGCGTCGGGCTATACCTTCAATCTGCTTTTGGGCGGTATCCTCAATAATGAGCTCCAGCGTAACGGCGCCGGCGGGGTTTTCGCGCATTGGTTCTCACCTCCTTTTTCCGTTTTTCGAGCATTACCCGAACAGGGACGCAATCATTTTTTCGAGCTGCTCGGACTGCCTGCGCATATCCTCTGCACTGTACTGCACGTTTGCTGCGCGGAACGCGAACCACTCACTGCGAATCGCGCGCTGTTCGGGTGTCATGTTCTTAAGAACGTCTTTGTCATCCTCACTGCGGACCGCCACGACCTGTCCGAGCGGCGTGTCGTGCATCAGACCCGAAACGAGCTTGGACCAATCACAGTAAGAAAGGTCGTCCTGTTCAGACGGCAGAATGTGGTATTGCTTCGCAATGGACTGCTCAATCAGAACCGCGTCGAAATCCAAATCATAAAACGCGTCAACCGGATGTTTCTTTGTCTTGAAATCGGGCTTCGGGTTCGTATTTCTCCCCCGTCATCACTTCCATCGCCATTTGCGAAAGTTCGTTCTGCGCACGGAAGGAAAGCCCCATTTTCAAGATTTCCGATGCGTTTTTTCCGAATGCGGCGCGCAGGATTATTTCATCGGAGTCGAGCATTTCTTCGCTGTCCTCCTTTATCTCCCGCATTTTCTTCATCAGCGCCTTCACAGTCGAGGTGCGGTCGTCCACGGGATAACATTTGTCCCCGATTCGGATTTCCGGCTTTTCCGTTAAAAGCTTATTGTCAAAGGTATACATTTTGCCCATGGTCATGTTCCTCCGTAAGAATTGCACACGCCCCTGCCTGAACAGGGGCGTTCACGTTAATTCACCGATTTTGCCGCCGTGGTTTTCGCCGCGGCATTGCTCAGGGATGCCGCCAACGCTGCGGGTGTAAAATTCGGCTTTCCGCTGGACATAACATCGAATTCGAGCGCATCCACGTTGATGCTGTCGCCGCCGCCCGGATTCGTGACGCTCACGACGCAGTCGAATTCCAGCTTCGCGCCCGAGGGGAACTCCCACTGAAATTTGCCGTTGCAGTCCGTGCCGGTCTTAAACGACATATCCGCAACATAATCGTTGCCCGTGTCGCCGACACAGCGTTTGCCCGAAAGGGAGATGGTCAATCCCTTCCCCGTCATCAGGCGCTTGACCCATCCTTCGGTCTCAAAGGGCGTCCATTCCTGGACCTGTCCGTCAATGGCGACGGAAAAGCTTTCCATTTCGGCAATGGGCGCGAATTCCTCGTTGACCATAATTTTGAATTTGTTTTCAAATACAGGGTACACACCTGTTTTCGACATGCTTATTCCTCCTTGTTGATATAGATTTCGACGGGGACAACGTACTCATATACCTTGTCCTCGGTAAGCCCCAGAGACTGCGGGGCGGACGGGACAAAAAAAGCGATATGAACGCCCTCGATATGCACGTCGGATATGCCGTAGAACAGCGCGAAAACTTCCTGCGCTTTTTGCGCCGCTTCGCGCTGCGTCTCGCCCCAGTGGACGAGCACAGACACATTCTGTGTGTAATACCGTGTGCACGCCGCCCCGCCAAGCGCCATGCGGGTGCCGGTCCGTTGATTATTATCGAACACACCGATGCCGCGCCGCAGCTTGTCGTCAAACACCCCAGCCGATATGCCCTCTCCCGTGTCGGTTTTCGCTTGGATATATCGGCAAAGGTCTGCAAGTGCAAGCAATCAACCGCCTCCTCTGACCGATTTCAGATTTTCGTTAAAGCGTTCCGTCAAAAACACACCATCCAAATACGGCTCAAGCCAATGCGAACGCGCATACGGGTTGTGTACCGTTTGGTAGTTCAGCTTCTTGCCGCTCCGCGAAATGCCGAAATACTGATACCGCGCATAGGGCTTGTCCGTAACGAGCAGACCCGTGACCGTTTTCGCATCCTGCCGTACGGTTGAAAAGGTGTCGTTTTGCATATCGCCCGTGTCAAACGGCATCGTGTGCGACGCGACCAGGTCGCCTTTCAAGTCTTCCATGGTGCGCGACATTGCACGGTTTAAGTCACCGGCCAGCGCGCGGGCAAACTGCGGATTAGACCGTACGTTTATTTTGACCTTCATCTTGTCAGCTCCACTCGTGTGTAATTGACGGTGCCGTTCGGATTGCGCGCTTTTGTAAAGCGAAAAATGCGATACGGTATGCTTTCCGCGAAAAAGGTGATAGGCTTTTCGTGCTCGGTCTCGAGCTTGTCCCCGTTTTCACAGGCCAACGTATGCAGCTCTTGAAAGTATAAAAGACCGTTCGGCTGCGATAGGTGGGGCGCAATATCCCCGTCAAACAGGGCAACAGCCTCAAGTGTCACAAGCCTTTTGTCTGCTGTCAGCACCTGTTTTGTGCTTTGTTGTAGATTACAGCGCCCGCAATACGTCGCAAGCACCGCTTCGCACCCCTCTATATCCACACCGCCTAAAAACACGACACGCACTTCCGCCGTGCAAAACTTCGGCGGCACAAGACGCGGATACTGCATATCAAAGCCTCCTAACGCATAGGCCGCTTTGTTTTAATACGGCATATGCACCCGGGGCGGTCACGGTCTCCCCGACGGCCACAATTCTGTCCTTATCAAAGGATACGGAAACCCCGTTCAGGCTGTAGGAAGCAATTGCGCCGTCGAATAACTCTGCGTTTTGGCAGCGAAAATCTGCCTGCCTGCAGACTGCACGCTGTACACACGAGCGCTGAAACGATGTAAGGCTCTCGAAGCCGCAGGCAGTGATGCGATTGAACGTCAGCGCGTCCACATCCGTGCTTGCGGCTTCGAGTAAATTGTGAATTTGCGCGTCGGAAGCTTCCGTTTCGGGAAACATCGTCCGAAACTGCGCAACGGTTGCAT
>CASFBL010000031.1 GCA_949292775.1 uncultured Eubacteriales bacterium | reverse complement strand
ATAAACGGAATGTTAGAAAGGTCAGATGAAGAAATCTTATAAATATTCATCATCTTATCCAGATAATCGGCAGATTCAAAGTCAAAAGCCGTTGAGCAGAACTCAATGCCAATTTCTTCACAATAATCTGCAAGCTCCTGATACTCCGCCTCACCAAAGGAGTCGAATTTCTGGAACAACTCATATTGCGAACGCGTCGGTTCTTCCGTAATATCCCAATAGTACGGCGACTGTTTCGCAGCAAGTGTGCCCGCCTTATAGGTCTGGAACTTTACGGCATGAATACCGGCATCGCGCGCCTCTTTCACCATGAGTTTTGCCGCTTCCATCGGAGATATGCCGCGTTCCTTGGCAATGTCGTAATAATTGACGCCAACTTCCGCGATCAAAACAAATTTGCCTTCTTTCATGCTGTTCAAAATGACTTGTTGCATACATTTACTCCTTTTCGAAAATGGAATTTTATTCACCGAGAATCAATTGAATCTGCCTTTTTACACCACCGGTAAAATCATATTTCTGCATCGCTTTGCGCATTTCCTGCCGCAGCAAATCGCTTTCAGCGAGCAATTCAAACGCTTTCAAAAGGGTCTGCGGCTGAACGCGACTGCCAAGGCCCAAATTGAAAAAGCCGTTTCTCATCTGCGCAAAGGTTTGGGCGGTCTCGCGTTCATTTTGCGCAAGCACGATTGCTGGAACACCAAGGCTTGCAAGTTCGTAGACCGTTCTGCCCTGCGAAGTAAAAGCGAGGTCTGCCCTTTCCATATACTGGCTGACATATTGAACATTTTCTTCAACAAAAATGTTCTTGTCCGCATCCGTTACAATTCCGTTGGCAGCACAATCAAATCCGACACCCGGAACAAAATAGAACGAAATTTGCGGATATTTTTCAAAAATACTGCAAGCTAAATCGTACACTTTGCGTGTAAGCCCTGCCGGGTCTGTACCGCCAAAGAGCACAAGCACATTTTTTACGGTTTCTGAAAACGGCTTAGCTTTTGCAATCGCAAATTCATCGCGCAAACAAATATATTCTTCGCCGGTATATACATTTTTAGCATTGGTACGGGTCTCACAAAGCGGGTTGATTACCGTATCGGCAAACAGTGCGCCGTCGCCCATGTCATCCATGGTTACAACGCGGCCGCAAAGTCTTTTTAAGGCTTTCATATATTCTGCGGCAGTGTCCGAATTATGATGAACCAAAATATCGGTCGAATTTTCCGCAAGGTAAGAAAGGAAAGCTTCATCATCGGCAATGGTAATCACCGGGAAATTGCTTGCCTTAATTTTTTCGAGCCCTTCCGCACAGTCTACTCGTGTTATAAAGACAATATCATGTCCAAAGAGGTTATAAGCTAAAGTCAAACAGTCATTTACGCGCTCCAGCCCTGTTTTTGCAGTACCATCCACACGCATAACGATTTTTTTGCGTTTTAAGAAATTCTCACAAACCAGCCAGTCACCAATCGTGTCGATGTCCACCGCTTCCTGCGCCGGAATCTCATAAACCGAAACTTTCTGGCCGATTCGGCTGTTTTCAGTCACATTTTCACGGCGGCTGATAAAGAACGCGCCCGCTTCCAAATAGTTCGGCTCCAGCTGTTGGCGGTTAAGCCGCTTTTTATACAACGGGAAAAATCCATTTTCATTTTTTGACCACGCAAGATGCGGCTGGTTCGTTGCGCTGATGAAGGTGTCATATTCGCTTGTAAAGAAAGAGCAAATAGCTTCATTCAAAGTCGCAGCTGTCAAAAGCGGTGATGTTGGCTGGAGCGTAATGACAACATCATAACGAATGTTTTTCATGGCTTCCATTTGCAAAACCGCATCATAAATAACCGGGTCAAGCGTGACGGCATCCTGTGCAAGCTTCGCACTGCGCCGAAGCGGATAAGCATTGTATTTTTCAGCAATCGTCAAAATCTCATCATCATCACTGCTGACAACAACATCGGTGATTGCCGGGCAGGAATTTGCATTGAGAATGGCATAGGCAATCAGTGGCTTCCCGTTCATCAAACGCACATTTTTTCTCGGGATACCCTTAGAACCGCCTCTTGCGGGAATGACAGCCAAAACATTCATAATCAAAACCTCATTAGTTTAGAATATACTTTTTTGCTTATATACGCGTAAAAGCAAATACACGCCGAGAACAGCGCCGATGCCCCAGCGAATATACCAATAATCATAGAACAGGTAGAAGACGCCGCAGGTTAGAAGCACGGCGAGAATCCCGGGTAAGAAAGTAAGGAAGTTATAATGGTAGCTTCCGCCCTTGATAAAATATTTTGCGATAAGCTGATGGAAGACAAACAGAAGCACATAAGAACCCATTGTAGCTATGGAAGCGCCCGCTATGCCCCAAACCGGAATCATAAAATAGTTGGCAACGATATTGACCAACGCAGCGAGGCAGGTGCCGATTGCTATGATTTTTGTTTCACGGTGGTAAAATTCAAAATTGACCGGGAAGCTGTAAAGGAACACCATATAATAGGCAACGGTCATAATCGGAATCAGGTTTGTGCCGCTCCAGAAATCTTCTGAAGCAAACAATTTGACAACTTCCGGCGCCAATAGCATAAAGCCCATGGTCAAAATGGTATACAAAACAATATAGTTTTTGCTGCGGCGACGGATATCATCCATTTCCCCTGCTTTTAAGTGGTCATAATACAAAGGTACCCAAGTATTGTTCATGGCACTGTATATGATATTGATAATATGCACGAAGTTAAAAATAAAACTGTAAATACCAACCGCACCAGTGTCATTCATCAGTTTTTGCAGCATGATCCGGTCTGACTGCGCCAAAAGGATTTGAGACAGATTGTGGAAAATCAGCGGCAAACACAAAGGCAGGCAAAACCGCCAGTATGCCTTGCAATACCCGGTTTTCCCTTTTGCAAAAATCAAAACACCCAGCACAAGGCCTACCACAACATTCGGCACCGCATAGCCGATGATTCTGCCCCAGTAACGGTCCTCAAAGCTATCGATATTCATGATGAGGACGAGGGAAAGAATCACCGAAGCCAATGTCACCAACACAGAGACCAGGAAATTTAAAGAGGCCTGCTTGTGGTGAATATATTTCATGGTGGCGAAACTGATGACATAAGCGCCAAAACTCTGTGCAATAATTAACAGAACAATAATTTTATTGAACTGCATAAATGCCGAAATGGGGTTGATAAAAATGACAATCAACACCGTCAAAGCGGCGGATACAAGACAAGACAAGGATAAAATACTGGAATAAAAGGAATCCAGTTCTTTTTTGTCAATATGCACACGCGCAGCAGAGATTGTACCGCTGGTCTGAATGCCCATAATAATGGTCAAGACCTGCACCCAAGTCGTATACAAAGACACGACACCATAGTTTTCCGTGCCAAGCAGTCTGGTAAAAACCGGAACAGTAAAGAAATTTACGCCGTTGAGAATGATGGGACCCAGCATATTGAAAAAAGCAAGCTGATTCGCACTGGTACCGGTCAACAGTTTTTTGATATTGATTCGCTTTGTGCCCATGTTAACGCCTCTGTAATCTGTTATTTGTTCCCCAGATCATTTAAAAGCTGTTGCAATTCTTCCAAAGTTTCCGGCGTGTGAATTCTTTGCGGAGCACTGTATAAAGTCTTGAAATCTTCAATAAACTTCTGCGTTCCCTGCCAGAAATCATCGGTAAGGTTATTAAACAAAATTTTATAAGTAAAGATGATAGTCGGTTCGGCATTTTTCAGCAGTTTCGGCATAAACTGCGCCGTGGAAAAAGCACCAATCAGGATATTTTCATCCGTAATCTGCTCAACACATTCCAGTTCCCACAAATTCGCGAATGTATCCGGGCACATATTTTCAAAAACTGCGCCGAAATGACGCGGATGAATCCGTGCGACGATATCGGACGGGAACGCTGCCGAAAGCATGTCCTCTATTTTCTTTTCATTTTCTTTAATAAAACCAATCTTTTCATCCAGCGGCTGAGTTAAGTAGACAGCCTTATTTTCAGTGTAAAGCCGGTTTTGCTTATAATCGAAAATCTTTTCAATTACACCGAGATTTTCTTTTTGAATCATTTCCAGACGGCAAAGTTTGGAATCAATTTGATTCTTGGAAAGCTGCGGATTAGAAAGATAGACTTCCGAAGGCTGGATGCTTAATTCATTACCGAAGAAAAAGCGGTCAATAAACTTGAATATACCGGTTGCATAGTCATCGACAATGTTACCGAAATAAGAACCGGTGCCGTCTTCAATCAAAAGCACCTGTGCACGCGGATAAGCCATGTGCAGCCCCGTCGTAAAAGAAGTGGGAAAGCTTGCGCCGATATAGGCATAGCTTTTTTTCGACATCGGAATTTTTTGGCGCGCCGCAGCACGAATCGCTCTTGCCGGCAGGAAAAGCCGGAAGATTGTTACGAACTTATTCAGAATGGACGGGTATTTTTTATAGACATCTACATCGTAGACATTATTAAAAACACCGCTGTCTTTCAAGCGTGCGGAAAGCTCGTCCGAACCTTTAAACTGATGATAAATATATATATCAGAATTACCTTTACTGCCTTTTGTATCATTCAAAACAAAATTCACACAGTTTAAGGTTTGCAGCGGCGTGTCAACTGCAAAAGCAAATTTCTCGCTTTTCTCTGCAACAGCTTCTTCTTTGCTTTCTCGAACGACCTGCGCCATATAACCCAAGAAGGCCCAGAAAAAGAACATGCTGGGTGTATAGTTATATAAAGGTCCTTGCTGCACAAGCATTTCACAGCAAAAAGCAAGCAGTGCGGTAACGGCAATGCACATAGAAAAATACTTTTTTCCTTGCAGTTTGAAAAAGTATTTTAAAATAGAAATTGTAAGTAAAATGGCAAAAGCGCCGAGCGTAATCAGTCCCAAAATGCCTTGCGAAGACAACACATTCAAAATTTCGTTGTGGAAATGACTGAAAGTATTGCCCTCCTGAATAATATAGGCAGACGGCATTTCAGAACGCAGGAAAGATTTAATATTGAAGAATGTGACGCCGGTTACAGGTTTGGCTTTAAACACTTCAATGCCATTTTCCCAAATCTCTGCACGCTGGTTCAGCGGATCACCGGACAAATCATAGGCACGGTAAACCACTCGCGACATATCATCATCTGTGTTCGTTTCTCCGTTTGTATTTTGATGCTCTTCAATCGCGATGACGATTTTATTATAACTGTCTGTAATTACAAGCGGTGCTTTATAGGCAAGGAAACCAACCACAACAGCAAGCGCAATAATAATCACTTGCTTTAAAACAGGCTGAATCTTCTTAAAGCCGAATTTAAACAGCAAAACATAAGTAAAGAAAATACCACACCCAAGCATGGCATATCTTGCCGTGCGTGAATCAGAGAAAGAAATATAAAAAAGCATTAAAATATCTGACACGACATAATATGCTTTTGCCCATTTATGTTTTGAAGCGTAAATGGTGTATGCGGAAATCAAAATTGCAATAATCATAAAGATTGCCGCATGGTTCGGGTCACGGAAAACACCCCAAAGACGATTCTCAACAAAACCGATTTTTATGCGGTAATCTTCAATAAAAATCGTTCGACCATAATTGCAGAACATCATAATAAAGCTGATGATGGTCCCGATATTCATTAAAGCGATATAAGTCTTACCAATCTTGAGCAAATCCGCCCAAACTTCTGAGGACTTGCGTGTACAATCGTTGGCATAAAGCAGACAAATAATGAAAGCAAACAGCACAAGATGCGAAAGGTTTTGCGAAAAACCGTATTGAAGATTTACGACAATAGAGATTGCTTCCGTTGCAAGGAAAGCAAGTAAGCACCAAAAATACGGTGTTTTTGTAAATTTATTTACTCTTGCAAGGCGCAGCAGAAAATCAACAACTGCTACTACCAAAGTCCCCCACAAAAATACAGATATAATCCAAGTCCTATGGAACGGACCGATTGTCTGCGAGGTCAAATAAAACAAAAGCAGGAACTTATAAGCTAATGAAAATTTGCGCTCCAGTTCAATCGTTTTATGACCCGTAAGCAAACACCCAAGTTTTTCCAACAAAATCAAAACACCCCTTAGTCTAATGGTTGCTATTCAAAAAATTATTTTTTCTTTCTTACCCAATTCGCGCGCAAATACAGCAAATAAGATACCGGCGTAATCCCCACAACGCCCCAAAGCTTATAAAGCAAATGATGGTAAGTCCTTGCCGACGCAGCAAGAATAAATTTATATTTCTTTAAAATATTTAAATATTCTTTGCGCTGTGCTTTGTCAAGAGACCATGCGTCAAACAAAGTGGAAACATATAAATTTGCAACATTTGCAAACAGCTTTTCTTTCGTTGCATCTGAAAAATGATTTTTGTCAGAAAACTCCTCAATAAAAGTCAGAACGCCGACTTTGCTTACAAAATTCTTTTCCGAAAAAGTACTGGTGGTCGAACCGACTCGGTTACTTCTGTAAATGTATACAGGAAAATCCAAATAAGAAACTTTAGATGCCTGCAGCAAGACAGCCGGTGTCCAACGCGCATCTTCAAAAGTAACACCTTTTTGGAAAAACAAATGGTTGTCCAGCAGGTAGCTTCTGCGAATTACAAGCAGCCACGGGTACCAGTCATAGACTCGACCTGTAATCAGATATTGCAGCAAAGCTTCTCCGGTTAAGTTTTCAACTTTTTCCTCTTCCAAATGATACCCACAAGGAAATATCTCGCCTGTGGAATCCTCCAGTTTTTTATAAAGGAAAATGACAATGTCGTTTTCGCCGTTTTCCATCTTTTCAAAGAGCTTATCTATCGAGCCTTCGGTTAAGCAATCGTCACTATCCATAAAGAACACATATTGCCCGCTCGCTTTTTCAAGTCCATAGTTTCTGGCAGCAGACTGCCCTTCATTTTCTTTTGTAAACGCAGAAATACAATTATATTTCTCGGCATATTGCTGACAAAGCGCCCAAGTCGTATCTGTAGACCCGTCGTCAACCAAAACAATTTCAATTTTCCCATTGTCTTGCTCGAGAACAGAGTCTAAACATGCAGCAATGTATTTTTCAACATTGTATGCCGGAATGATGATGCTTAATGTGGGTTCCATACTAAAGCCCTCCAAAAGTTATTTCAGCTTGTCAAACAGCTTATTCTTTGAGTTTTGCATTTTGAAAATAATCTTGGCAAAAAGATAATTCAGCAAAACGCTTTTGGTCTTAAAAATAAAATTGCTGACTTTCTCCTGTTTTCTTTTTCCGACAGCATACTGCATTGCCTGTCGGCAATTGGAATCATCGAGCATTTCTTTGATTTTTGCTTTTTGCTGTGCGGTAGAATAATTTGACTGTTTATTAAAATTGCGAACCATACCGGCAAGTACATGCTTGATATGCATGCTGCAAATGATTTCTCTTGACTCGCCGGAAAATAGCCCTTCTTTTTCAAAAAGGTCGCGCATTAAAACATATCGCTTATTTATGATTTCAAAATAATCCGGCAAAAATTTTTGGGTAAGTGCTTCTTTTGAAAATTTAATATAATGGTAATAAGCGCCGTCAACAATCGAAAGCTTTTGAATGTTTCCCCAAATTTTGCAGTTGAACATATAATCTTCAATCAAAGTCTGGTGTTCAAACGCAACCCCGCAGTCTTTATAAAATTTTGTTTTATAAAGCTTATTACAGGTAAAGGCAAACAGCCGAATACCATCTAATTTTGCCGCCCAAAGAATAATATCCTTTCGATTAGACGCAACCGCATTGGTGCCTGTCTTATCAATTGTTTGCACTGCTAAATTGCCGTCATCATCCAAAGAGTCATGAAAAAAGCCACTGACAACCACATCGGCTTCCTCAGACGCACTGTACATTTTCTCAAACATATCCGGCTCGCACCAATCATCAGAATCGACGAACCCGATATATGCACCCTGCGCATGGGCAGCCCCCGTATTGCGAGCGGCACTTAAACCTTCATTCACATCTTTCGGCAAAAGATGAATACGACTGTCCTTTTTCGTATACTCCGTAATAACCTGACGGGTGGCATCTTTGCTGCCATCATCGACAACAAGAATTTCAATATTTTTAAAGGTTTGGTTAAGCAAACTATCTAATGTTTTTCCAACTGTTTTTTCTGCATTATAAGCCGGAACAATAACGCTAACAGCAATTGACATATATGCTCCTCCATAACGACTGCGCTTACTTGCAAAGAAACACTCCACAGCAAGTAAACCGTTTCATCACGGCATAAAAACCGCATTATATTTTAGGGTAATCATATCACAACCACCACAATATGTCAAATTTTCATAACGGGAAACATGTAAGTTTTTGCGAAAAAAAGTCAGGTGTTTTTTAGCATTTTTAATAGATCGCCCCGCGCGGAGACGCTTTTTTCTGCCCGCAAAAAAGCAGCATTGTCATGCGCATTATTTTATGGTATATTTTTCAAAAAAAGAAGGAAAATCTATGCTCCGTATTCCCTTTCGCACAGATGCTTATGGCAGAAGCTTTTTTATAGTTCAAGACAAAAAAGAAACACACATCCCCTTTAGAACGGGAGAATTTTCAGAGAACGGCATCTCTTTTTCTGTTACAGAAGAAGAGACGAATGACATTCTGCACCTTTCCATCGGTGTTTGTGCTGAAAAAGCAATTCCCGTAGAACGCTTTGGGGTTCGCCTTGGTATTGGCACTTATATGGACTCATATCCGCAATGGAACCATAAATTTTTTCCTACTGCACTGCGCTGTGAAAAAATGGGTTTTGGGCCTGCTTTATGTCGCCTGAAGGCAAGATGCTCGCGGTTTGCTCCCCTTCCAAAATCATCTCGTGGAAAAACGAATATAATACGGCCGGAAACGATGTCGGGCACCGGATTTATACAAGCTCCATTGACTTTATCAACATACAGAAGCAACCCAAAAGACATCCGGCAAACACATTACAGGCAATCCCCGCGCATCCAATACATTACGACATTTATTATCACTTTGTCGCGAGCGACGATGAATTGCACCGATTTATTGAGCAATATGCGCATATCCATATTCCGACCGTAAACAAATTCACCCTTGAGCCGGGCGAAGAACTTGTTATCGACCAAGCAGTATGACAGACGAACTGAAAAACGGTTTAAATGTTTTTCAGAAAAAGGACTGTGCAGAACTCGCAGTATATGTCAGAAAAGACTGGTTTTATTATTTGTACTGTGCGCAGAAAAGCGCGCAGAAATGTCAGCAGAAGCCGGGCACCCACTGTGAAAGCTGGTATGGGTATTTTACAATGGCAGGTTATGCAAAGATACTTAGAAATGAGCAATACACCAAACAGCTTTGCACGCAATTTGACGCGTTTTTCTCTACCATGACGAAGGGCATTAGAAAAAAAGACTAAAAAAGAAAGCCCTGCCCTATCGTTTGTAAAATGCATCGGCCATGATTTCTCTTTTGACGGATTTTTATGAGTTAACCGAAAATGAAAAGTATTTGAATTTTGCCGACGATTTAGCAGCATGGCTTATGAAGCTGCAGAGCCGCAAAGACGGCAGCTACCGCAGTCACAAGACGCACTACACCTGTGTGATTTACCCCGCAAAATCTATGATGGAACTGGCTTTAGCCGAGCAAAACGCCGGACGGATTTCGCGCAGCAAAGTGCATTTAAACAGTGCCAAAAAAGCGGTTGAAAATCTCTTGCAGCAAATGGATGATATTGCAACCGAAGGGCAGATGACTTTCGAGGACGGTATGATTTCATGCGAGAGTTTGCAACTGGCTCTGTTTGCACTGATAACAGAAAACCCGGACGAGAAAAAAGCCTTTACACAAGCCGCTGAAACTATTATGCGCAAACACAGGTGCTTGGAACAGCAATTTTTACCGGATTGCAGAGTACGCGGCTGCACACTGCGGTTTTGGGAAGCCCGATATGACATTAACTTTTTTGCCAATATGCTCAACTGTCCGCATGGCTGGACTAGCTGGAAAAACTATGCTTCTTACTACCTCTATCTGCTAACCGGAAACTTTCTCTATCTTAAGGACCTTATGGACACCTTGGGCGCTTGCATGCAGTGTGTGGATGCCGACGGGGAACTGATGTGGGCTTATGTTGCAGACCCTTGCGTGTCGGGACAACGGCTGAAAAAAGGCTGCACAAAGGACCATGTTTCCTTTGAAGAATGTACGGTTGGGGAAGAATATCTGCCGATGATCTCCGATTGGTTCCGCCACGACGCGAACAAACTGACTTTTCAATATATCCGCTGGCTGAACGCTCCGGCCACATGGTCCAAAGATTTCGGCGGGAGCTGTGACAATGATGTGCATGAGCATTTCAAATGCTTATGCGAAACAGTTTTCGGCAAAGCTTTTTTGCACGAACGCGATGACGGAAACTTTGTATGCTACAACTGCTGAAGCAGTGCAGACGGGTTCTTCATCGATGACCCGTATGCAAGCACACTGATTATTTATGCCGCAAAAAAGGCTGTATCCGCTTCAATAATACAGATATCTCGGTTACACCAGGCATGAACTTTTTTGAGACGGCAAACGGCACATGGAAAAGCATCAGCCGATGCCCACTGTAACTTTAGCAATCATCCTTTCTAAAAAAAGACAAACAAAATCCCCGCGAAGAAAATTTCGCGGGGATTCAGCTTTTTTAGCCACTTTTAATGTTTTGAGCGATGGCGGCTAAGGCACTATACATAAGCACCGGAATTGACAAGTAGTTTCAATTTACTTAAAAAACGAGTTCCTTTTACAAATTACCGGATTCGCTGTGCCAATCCGTGCTTTCTCTTTGCGCCCGTCTCTTGCTCCGCCGACACATTAGCCGCGAGCATATTTTTTACATCTCGGATGCGCGCTTCGGGTGTTGCTTCCAGCTTTTCAAGCCGCCCGTTTTCATCCCAGCTATCGGTTTTGCCAAACCAAAGAAGCAAGTCTCCTGCCGTTCGTATTCCAAATCACACGATGTACATTGCATCGTCCTCGCAAAAATCCTTATTTTAATTTTGCCGCTTTATAGGCTTACAGCAAATCGCTCAAATCGGCAATGGTCAACAGATTGGAAACTTCGCACCAGTTTGACCCATCGTTAAAGATTTCACCGATTCTATTTTCCCCTTCCCAGTCGCTCGTGTTTACTCTTTCACAGATATAGCCCTGCGGCGCATTTCTGTGCATTTCTTTACAATAAATCGGGCGGCTGTTTGTTGACATGCACTGTCCGATTGCTCTTGCGATATCGGTGACCAGTTCAAGATACAGGCTGTCACCTGTAATATCATAAAGCTTTTTCAGAGCAGTCCCTGACAATGTGCATATGCCGGGGGCGCTATGCTTGTTTTGCAGGTTTGCAAAAACGGTGCCCACCGTTTTTATGCCCGCTTTTTTAAAAGCGCAATCATTTCGGTATTGGTAATTGTAAGCCATCACCCAAGTGCTTGCGAGCGCAGCTGTATCCTCACAATATTTCAGGAGCTTTTCATCTTGGGTCACCTCATACAGCGTCACAAGCCCCTCCAGCGTTCCGAAAGCACTTTCGCTGTCGCAGCACTGTAACATTTCGCCGGGGCCGCCGTTTGTGAAGCCTTTTGAAATAAAGTTATCATATAAATAATCTGCGCACGCAGCCGATGCTTTCAAATATTTTTCGTCGTGCAAATAAAGGTATGCCCGTGCAAGGCCGCCAACAGCAATACCCGCCGAAGCTGAGCCCGGAACAAGGATTTCATTTGTCCGCAAATCTACAAACTGACCAAGCTGTTTGTTTTTGGTAAAAATTTCAAAAAAAGCGTCTGCAAGTCCTCGATAGCCGTCAACATATCTCTGCTCGACCGTGTCCCCTTTTTCCTCCATAACTTTAAAGATATCATAAAGGAAATACAGACAGTCTGCGGATTTGCGAAGCAGATGCCAATATCTTGTTTCTGCTTGATCAAACCCATCTCCGTAGCCCACGCCGTCATCGTCTACCACAGACTCAAATAGTCCTTTTTCATATTGTGTTTTAAACAAAAAGTCAACACAGCTTTTTGCTCTTTGATAGGTTGTTTCGCTGCCCAGCTTCATAAGCGGATATGCGGAAATCAAGTTTCCGGTCCAGCCCGGCTGCCAGCAGGCGTAACGCCTTTTGCTGACGCCGTTTCTATATATTTTCAGTTTTTCATTATAATTCAGGCGATTGATTTTCTCTTCCTGAATATCCCACATCTCTTTAGGGAAAAGGCGCACCGGGGAAGTGCAGTCAAGCCCCAACACCTTTCTGTTTTCAAAAAATATTCGTAAAAGCTGCGGGATGCTTTCGCAATCCCGTTCAATCAGTACATATCGAAAATCGAAACGCTGATTGGGTTTGATAAATGCTTTTTTATCTGAACTTTTTGAAACAGAACACATAGTATATCTGTATTTTCTGTATTTGGGATAACTGAGTACAATTTTCCCTTTGGTGTAAGTAACCCCTAAATCGCTATTATAAAGCGCCTGTTCAAAGAACAAAAGCAGTGCTTTTTTCTTGTGTTTGTCCCAAACCGCCACGCAAGGCACGCTCATGTCTGCCGATGTGACCTCGATTTTTCCGCTGCCGTCCTGATTTAGCCGGGGGACATCTGTAATCAGGTTTTCGATTTTCGCCTCCTCTTTTGAAAACATGGGCGGATAAGCTTTTTTGACAGACGGGAAGCGGTTGCCGTTATAGGCACATGCAGGCATTAAGATATAATCGTCGTTATAATGGGAAATATCAAATTCAAGTGACGCAACACCTTTTACCGGAAGAAAATGTCTTTTAGAATCGGCGAAAAATGTAACCGTATTTTTTCCGTTCTCTTCCATACTTCTAAAGTCCATATTTCTGTTGTTGATTTTTGCGCTGAGTGAAACCGTTTCCATAAGCTTTGCCCCCCTTAATTCTTTTTAATTTTAAGCTTTTGCCCATTCACTGCGGCTAAAATGCATCTTTTACCCTTTTCTAACGCCGGCATTGTCATAGATTCTCTGTTTATTTGCCTGCCAATCGGGGTGAATGGAAGAAATATTGCCGCAAAAACGGATGTTCCTTTGCTTTTTCGTTTTTGGCTTTGCAGCTTTATTCGGCGAATAGCTGTTCATATATTTTCGCGTAATTTCAATAAAATTGTTTTCAACCGCAATGTCATGCAGACCATAGTCAATATCATGCATCAGCAAAAACCACTTCCTGCCTCTGCCGATGTAGTTGTTTTTCGCAACATAATTGTCGGCTTTTTCATCAAAATACAGTCCCGCATAACCGTGACCGCCTTCCAGATAATTGCCGCTGACCACATTTTGGACATCCATTAAATGTCTGCCTAAAATATAAAGTCCGGCGCCGTCATATAAGTGATTTTCAATGATATGCGTTACGCGGTTATTGCGGATTTTGCAGTTACACATCGGCGTTTCAAGCCCCCACCCCCAGCCGACAGATATCCCTGTATAGCTGCCATAGGAAACATCGTTGTGGTCAATCACCACATTCTGCGAATAACCGATTAAAATCCCGACGCCGCTCAAATAGCTTTGACCAAAGTTTTGAATGTTATTATCGCAAATCACTACGCCTTTTGAAACACTTGCTGTAAATGGTTCTTCTACCATAAAGCTTCCTGCAGATATCGCACCTGCCGCAACTTCATAAAAATGATTTCTGTACAGCAAAATATCATTGGATTCTCCGTCATATTTAACACCCATTCCGCCTGTGCCATGTATCGTGCAGCCAATCAAATGCACGCCGTTGCTGTGCCGAACATTTATCGCTGCCGGAGGTGTTCGCCATGCGGTCACCCCGTCTATGGTATCCAGTCGGCTGACGCCCTGCCCGTCAACACAACCGATTTCAGACGGACTTTTCCAGTTGGTGTAAGCAAACTCTATGTTCTCAAACCGAATCGGTACGCTGTTTTCGATTTCAAAAATGGTTTGAAGCTGAGGGATTTCAAAGACATATTCATTGATTTTGGTTTCATCGACAGGATAATAATATAAAACTTTGTTTTCCAAATCGTAAAACCACTCGTTTGGCTCTGTCAAAAGCGTGAGCTCATTTTCAAGCCATACCTTTGGCTTAGCGATTTTAGAGCTTCTCGGTTCATAAAATCTGTCTTTACAGATATCATCTAAATCCACAACAATACCGTTTTTTTCGCTGGAAATGTTGCCGGGCTTTATCACAGAATGCGTCCACGCTTCAATAATATGAATTTCTGCGGTGCTTGCATCAAATTCGCTCATCACACAGTCAAATTCATGGGACAAAAGGATTTGCTTAGTTTTATCAAGCCATTTACCCTCAAAAACTTCCTTTTCGCAGTCGTTATTTTTCTTAGGAAATCTTGCACGCACAGCCAGCTTTCCGTTGACATAAAGCTGGCGGAACTTATCTGTGTCAACACGGGTTTTGTAAATCCCGTTTTTATAAGGCTGCCAGCCGCCGCGCAGCTGAACACTTGCGAGCAGCTCTGTTTCCCCGGACGAGCGCATGACAATCGGCAGACTGCTTTCAGACTTTTTATCTAAACGAACTGTATGGTTAAAACGGTATTCGCCGTTTTCAAGCACAATCAAAATGCTATCGCTGTTCCCCACTTCTTTAGCAGTTAGTTTGACTGCCCGGTGATAAGCTTCTTCAATCGCGCGCTCATCACCGCCCTGCACCTGCAGCACATATGGCTTGCAGTATGCTGGTACATTTACTTTCTCCACCTGCAAATCATAAGGGCGTATTTTTTTCAAGTTTGGAATACAATATGTCGTCCTCATTTTTCCCTCCGCTGAAAACTGTTTTTTATAGATTGTTCGCGCGCACGCAAACTTATTATAAAAAAACAAGCACAAATCGCACTCATCTTCTGTGTTATTTCTTCTGTATGATATCAGCATCAACGGTTCTTCATTTAGAAGCAAAGTATGTCAATAAACTATAATTCCTTATCAAAAATCAAACTTAATCCTTTAACGCGCACATTTATGCATAAGCAATTTACTGCCCTACCCGCATAGAGCGTTCCTATATGCTAAAATGCAAGCGTGCATTCGTGCGCGCGTACGCAATTTCCATTGTAATCATATATATTGCTTTTGTCAACCGGCATTTGTCTGCGGCTTCGCACTAAAATAAGCAGCTTGTTGCTACCAAACATTGACAGTCAGATATTCTTTCGCAGATAAATCATATCGACTAACTGCACACCTTCATCGTAAATTGGGTGTGCATAGTTATCGACAAAAAAGTTTTTAATTTTGTGCGAGCGAACAAATCCACACTTTTCATAAAATGGAATTGTCGAGGGGCTGTCACCTGTTCCAACTTGCAGTATTGTGTATTTCCCTTGATACTTTTTTGCAATAAATTCAATCATTGATTTGCCGTAACCCATAATCAAGCACATTCGCACGGTACAACTGCTGCGGTTCACTTCCGAAGCTATCCAGGCACCATTTGAAGTAAAGCTTAACCTTGTCACAATAGTTCAGC
>CASFBL010000030.1 GCA_949292775.1 uncultured Eubacteriales bacterium | reverse complement strand
TGAAAAGGCAAAGCGCGCGTTGTCCCTGTACCAAAGCGGGAAATTCGTGCCCCAGACATTGTCCTGCAGCACATAGGTAATACCGTCTTTTTTTGCTTCCTCCAGCCGATTGTCAAATTCCAAAATCTTGCCGTGTCCAATCGAAACCAACGGCGCATGACGGTTTTCGAACCGGTACAAACCTTTTTTCGTTTCCATAAGCATGCCCTGCACAGCATGCAGGTTGCGGCCGCCGTCTTCCACCACGCTCTGCGGAGAAATGCGGTCGCCGAGTTTTAACAGCGTGAGTGTATCGGAAGCCGGGAAAAGATGCAGAAAGATCGCTTCTGTCAGGCGGTTTGCATCTTTTTGGTACCAGGCAACTTCCATTTGCAGGCCGGTTTCGCGCAGGGTATATATAATCTGCACCACCCGCGGCGCGCCAAGTTCGCGGCAAAGCCAAGGGTCACAGGTAAGCTCTGCGGCAACGCGGACACTGTTGTCATCCCCCACGGTTTTGCCCGCTCGTTTTAAATGATAGGGAAAACGACCTGTCGGATATTTGCCGTACACATATTTTAACAACGGCCGCGCAAAATCGCCCACTGCCCAAACAGCGGTTTCTTTCAAATTGCGCGAATAATGTGTCAGCCAATAGCGGTAATCCGCTTCGGAATAGGAACGGTATTCCATGACTGGTTCTGTGTTTTCACGAACAACGGTATCTTTGCCGCAGGAAAGCTTTCCGATGCCCCCGTTTTTGTTGAGCTTGAATGTCCATTCGCCGCAGGTCTGCGTCTGAAACACATCTTTTGTCTCTTGAATTTCTTCCGGCGTTTTTGGAAGAAGCCACGCGAGCGCCTGTTGGGCTTCGCTGCGGTGCGCGTCGGAAAGGGCCGCAACTGCTTTACGGATATAGCCGCGCTGCTCGTCCCAGCTTTTTTCCATTTTGCTGTAAGAACCCGGCTCATAACTGCCTTGAAGCCTTGCCAGCGCAGTCAAAAAATTCTGCGGAAAATCGCGAAAAGGATGGCGCATCTGCACTTTGTCCGCTTTGCGTGCTGCCTCAAAATCCGGCTTCAAATAATGCTCATAGTCAGCAAAATACCGCTTCATATCCATGCCGCAGGTGTGCTCCGCCACACACAAAAGTGCGTCGGAAAAATCGCGGTATTCTGCGCTGTCCTTTTGCATGGTACCGTCTTTTAACCACGCTTCTTTTTGCCGCATCAATTCGCGCAGCGCGGCGGATTTATAGGGGTCAGCAGCACTGCCGTGAATCCATGTGTCGCCGATTTCCGCTTCGACAACCGGCAAAAGCGCGCGCTTTTCCCACAGCAGCTCGGCATAATCGTCCAAAGTCCCGGCTTCTGCAGCGTAACCCGGATATTCTTGCTGGAGCTGCCGAAGCTTGCTTTGTATGCGGGCAGGCGACGGCGTGCCGCGGTTGTCCATGGTATGGTCAAAATACAAGATTTCTTCTAAAAACTCGCTTTGAAATGCCCCGCCGTAATCGCCGGAATAAATCACAATGACCTCGGCGTCCCCGCTTTTCCACAAAAAGCAGGGCGGCACTTTCGGCAATGCAGAAGCGCCGTTTACGCCGATATGCAAAAGGCGTATTCCATGCCGCGCCAACTGCCGGACAAGGCCTCTGGTATGACCGGGCACATCGGTTACTTTGGCAGCAATGGTTTTTCTGCCGCGCAGGGCGTCCAGCTCTTCTACAATGGAAAGGCCATAGTCGAGCGTATCTTCATCTAACAGCTCTGTGTGTGTAGTAAACGGCATGGCGTGCGGCACAACATCGCCTTTTTTTATGGCGGCGCGAAGGCATTCTTGCTGTTGGGGCGTACCGTCACGAAGCGCTTCCTTTAAAATCCATGACCCGGTCGTCCAGACAAAGGCTTTTTTATCGCCTCGGTTTGCCTGCTCGGCAAGAGAAATGGCGGACGGGATAAACGAGTCAATATATTTGCGGCGAATGTTTTCCGCAAAATCGGTAAACCCCAAATCCAAATGTGTTTTGGAAACAACAATTACCTTTTTCATAATGTATTCCCCTTTTTTGTCCGTTCAGTGCGTAAAAACTATTTCTACAAAGTTTTCGCTTTCGCGCCCCCAGCTGTCCACCGCATACACGCGATAAACGCAGTGTGTGCCGGGTTTTGGTGCTGGCAATGCGAGTGTTACCGTTTTTTGCATTTGTGTAAGACCGTTATAAAAATCGCTGAAAAAGAGCAGAGGCTCTTGTCCGTCGGTAACAACCTTATAACTGTGAACAAAATCGTCATCCTGCGCCGCCGGGAAAGACAGAATAAGTTCGTCACCCCGCACTTTGGCAGAGCCCGCCGTTTCTGAAAACCGCGGCGGCTGATTCTTTGCCCGGCGCGGTTCAAACGCATAGCGTTCGTCGTTTTGATAGGGCAGCGGAAATACCCAGCGAGCGTCCGGCTTTTCTTCGTACCCATGCTTGCCGTCTGCAAAATTCAGGCGGTGCACCTGGATTTTCTGCGGTCCGATTTCCAGCAAATAGCCCATTGGCGTGTCGTCTGCATGCGGCGGAATCGTACCGTTTACTTTGCCCGGCTCCAATTCTGTATAAGACAGGGACTGGGTATTGATTACGGTATAAGCCCCCTGCCAAACGGAGCGTTCGTCTAAAAGCGAATAATGCACATGTCCGCTGAAATTGATGACGGTCGGGTATTTGCGAAGGACTGCGTCCAGTGTGGTGTCACCCCAATCCTCACTGCCGTAACTGGTGTTCGTCGGCTGATTGTGCGTCATCACAAAAATCGGTTTGCCTGCCGACTCTTTTTGAGCTTCGGCAAGTTCTCTGTCCAGCCATTTTGCCACGCGGCGATATCCTGCGGTCATGCTGCCGCAGTCGGGGGAAGCGCCGATAAAATGATAGCCGTTAATGACATAATGCGTCCACGGGCTCTGCCCCAGAATTTGCCGGAAAGCGCGTCTGTGCGATATTGCAGAAAACAGGCTTTTGTTCCAGTAATCATGGTTGCCGAGAATCGTTTGCACAATCGGCTCCTGCACACCAAAAACCTCTGTAAAGGTCTGCGCATAGGTTCGAAAAGCAAATCGTGTGCCGAGGTCGCCGATGTCACCGGCGAACAAGATTACATCTGCGCCGCGAGCTTTTAACACGCGAAGCGCCTTTCGCAAGTTCTGCACATATATATCATTTTCCCGCAGTTGCTTTTTTGTGGGCGGCAGTTGTGTGTCGGAAATCACCCCTACAAAAAACGATTCGCCGGGCAGTTGAAACACTTTCGCTTCAGAGTGCATTTTCTATCTCCTTTAATTGTCTCCGTTAGCATTCGCTGCGGCAGATTTTGCTGCAAGGGCGGCAAGTTCTTCCTCTTCCAGTTTTTTCTTTTCTTCGCGGAATACCCGCAGCTTATCTTCCTGTGCTTTTTCGTCGAATTTATAGAAGAACATCGGAATAGCCTGCAACAGCAGACCGATAGCGCCGAACGCTGTCAGCATGAAGAAAATAACATTTAAAAGCGTGGTATAATTCACGCCGCCGTAGATTGCAGCCTGGGTGGTGCTTTGAATCAGCGGGCGCGACAAATTGTCGGTGATTTTTGTCATGACATCTGCATTATAGCCGAATGCATCGACAATTTGCAGCATCATCACATTAAACACCGCAATTGCAATCTGGTTGATTAAGCTTCTGAACGAGAAAACCGTTCCCTCAAGCCGTCTGCCGGTTCGCATTTCGAGATCGTCCACCACATCGGAGAACATCGCAACCAGCAAAACAGTCATAATGCCGATGGGGAAATTGGAGAAGAAACGCAGAATCGTGTAAGCGATTGCACCGGCAACGGTGTTGTACGGCAAAATCCAAATGCCGACGACAAAAATGAAAAGGTCTGCAATAATACCGGCAAGAGACACGCCGATCCAAAGTGTTTTCTTGTCTGTCTTTTTTAAGAACACCGGCACAAGCGCCATCGAGACCATGTAGGAAAGACCGCTGCCGACTTGCAACAGCGGGGTAAGAAGACCTTCGCTGGTCAGCTGAATGGAAATGCCGAAAGTATTTTGAATCCATGCGCACAGTTCGTCAATGGGAATAACCCCGGCACAGTTCCACTTGGCAAAATACGGCAGGAACATGGAGCCGATGTTGGAAATGGCGGAAAAGAAAGCTGCAATTGTAAGGCAGATGAACTTTCTGTCGCGGAAAACAATTTTCAGACCGTCTATGTATTTTTCCTTTTTCGGCGGGATATAGACCTTTTCTTTAAAGCCGAAAGCGGAGAAGAACATCGGGAAAAATGCCATGGCGCCGAAAATCAACGCTGCGCCGAAATAACCGGCTTTTTGGTTATCGCGCCCCCAGAATCCGGCCACGGTAAAAAAGAGGATGGACGGCAAGACGGTGCCGAGCGAGCCGACGATATTGCTGACAGAGACCGCCCGCACACGCTTTTTATCTTCGGGGAACACCAAAGGCGCCAAACCCTGATAGGGGATATCGAGCGCCGTATAAACTGTGTAATATAACAAATACGCGATAATTGCATAAATGAAATTCCCCTGCTGGCCGAAATCCACAGGGGCAAACAGCAAGGCCGTCACCACGACGACAGGGAAGGACATCCAAAATACATAAGGTCGGCATTTGCCGAGCTTGGTGTGGGTCCTGTCAACAATCATGCCCATCATCGGGTCATTGATTGCGTCCCACACCTTAGTTACAGAAAGCACGATACCCGCCATGGAAAGCGAGAGGCCCAGCACATCGGTAAAATACAGATTCAGCGCAGTGCCTATGCAGCTGTTGACGGTACTCATACCGAACAGCAGCATGGAGAAAGAAAAAATCTCACGGGTGGTTTGGTCTTTTAACGATATTCGTCGCACATTCGTCATCTCCGGGTTTTTAAAATTAAAATCTGCGTTGGCAGGCGACAGCGGCACATTTCTGTGCCGCTGATGTTTACAGGTTACTCTATTTCTATGGAAATATGTTCGGTTTGAACGCCGTCTTGTGAAATGGTGAGCAGCGTGCCGCCGTTCAAGTCCTCGTCCCGATAGCACCGGTCACCGGTCTTTAAGCCGTAAGTCAAACGGATGCCCTCATATAAAACAGAATAGGTATTGATGTGGTCATGCCCCACCACCACATTTTTTGTAGAGCCAAGCTCCTGCATGGCTGCAAAGAGGCCGGTATTTACCTTGGGGCAGCAGACCTGTTCGCGCTTTTCGCCAAAGCCCATGGACGCATCATAACCGCTTTCTTTCCACTGCAGATATGCGTAATAATACTCCGGCAGAGCGATATGGAAAAACGCGATGGATTCCGGCGTTTCACCGCCGTTTGCGGCAGTCGCGCCGTTGATTGCCCACTTATACCATTGGACCTGCGTTTCGCTGATAAACTCATAATCGGTGCCGACCTGTGCCTGTTTTCGCGTTCCGTCTGCATTCAATACATATTCGCCGCCATCCAACTCGTCGGCATACATATAGATAGGATTGGTTTGGTCGGGATCTTCCGGATAAGAACGCCCCTGGCCGGAATCCATCATAATGAGCGACTGTATGATTTTGTCGCCTTCCATAATGTTGATGATGTAGTTACCGACACCGCCGATATTATTCGGTCCTTTTTTGAACAAGCAATATTCCGACGACATATATTGATCGGCCAGCCAGTTTTTGTCTGCGTTGCCTTCGCCGTCATGGTTGCCGAACACAGGCGCCCACGGAATTTTAAAAGAGTCCATAAACGCAACAAGATGTTTCGCAGACTGTTTTTGCATGGCAGTCCAGGTCTGATCGCCTGTCATGGTAATCAAATCGGGCTGTGTCTGCTCAATCAGTTTCCGGATGGTCTCTTCGGTATAGGCGCGTTTACCGATATCCAATGTGTCGCTGTATTGAACATCTGCAAGGTTAAGGATTTTAAAATCTTTCCCCGGCTCTTTTTGCAAAATCACGGTATCCTCAAGGCGATAAGGCTGGGTAGAAAGCCAGAACTCGTTTGTCGTCTCCCCTTTAACCGGGAACCAAAGGATGCCCAGCACCACCCCGACAATCAAAACCGCGGCCAGTATTACTGAAACGGCAATTTTGATTTTTTTCTTTGTTTGCATTTGAAAAACCTCCCAACGCATGTGTTTTAAGCATATTCAACATAAATTTTATAAACAAAGCTGAAAAAGTCAACACTTTTTTGCAAATATTTATATTATTTCCTTCCGGAGTTTCCCTAAAATACCATTTTGGCACGACTTTTTACCGATTCTTACACCAATAAAGCATCTTTGCCGCTTGTTTGCGCCCTATATTTGCTTATGCTATAATTAAGCAAACGCACAGGGAGGGAATTGCCATGAATGAACACCGATTTGACGGCAAAGGAAAAGTTTATGCAAATTTCCGTCCGGCTTATCCGGAAGAATTTATAAACTATTTGTATGCGTCGGTGGGACTAACCGTCCACAGCGCAGTCGCAGATATTGGCGCCGGCACCGGGATTTTGACCGGGCAGCTGCTGCAAAAAGGCAGCCGGGTCATTGCAGTGGAGCCAAACGACGATATGCGTAAAATCGCAGAAAATCAGCTGCACAAGTTTACGAACTTCACCTGTGTCAAAGCAACTGCCGAAAATACGGGGCTGCCCGCAGGAAGTGTGGATTTTATCACCGTTGCACAAGCCTTTCACTGGTTTGACCCTGAAGCTTTCCGAAAAGAATGCAGGCGCATTTTAAAGCCGGGCGGCAAGGTCATATTGGTATGGAACAACCGTGATGAAACCGCCGCGCTGATAAAAGCCAATAAAGCCATCAACCAAAAATACTGTAAAAACTTTAAAGGCTTTTCCGGCGGGTTAAAGCAAAACGGCGAAAACGATTCCGTTTCGAAATTTTTCGGCGGCAAAATGGAAACGCGGGTGTTTCAAAATCCGCTGTATTTTGATGAGCAAAGCTTTATAGGGCGTAATCTTTCCTCTTCTTATGCCCCCAAAGAAACGGATGAAGTCTTTAATGATTATGTTCGAGAATTAAAAGCATTATTTGCAGAATACAGCGAAAACGGTCTGCTTACCATGCCCAATTTCACAGAAAGCTATGTCGGCACACTATAAACGCACTTTTGCTTCGGCTCGGGCTTTTCCAAAAATTTCTGCTATAAATCCTTTTTTCATGCGGGCAGAGCCGAACCGTTCCGCGTTCTAACCCAAGCACTGCCATATCTCCTGCCGGCGGGTTACGCTTCAAACGGAATCTGCTCGACTGTGACTGCATTGCCGTGCAGCGTTGCCAAGGTGGCGCCCTTCATGCAATCATCCGCATAACCTTTACACCAGCCGCTCTGCACACCGTAAACCAGCTGCACACCGTCATAAAGGCACACACTGTTGTTGGCGTGATCGTGCCCGGCAAACACTGCCAAGGTGCTGCCCTTTTCCTGAATGGCAGAGAACATATCGCTGTTTTGATATGGCACACAGCACTTTTCCTGATTCTCTCCCGAGAGAATCGTCCCTTTTTCATAGGCGTCTTCGTATTCATTGATTGGAATATGCGTAAACAAAAGCGTTGGTATGCTTTCCTCGTTTTCGGTTTTGTAAAGTGCATTGAGCCCATCGATTGTCCATTTATACCATGCAATCTGTTCGGGCAAAATATATTCATATGTGCTAAGGCCATAGGACACAGAAGAATGTGTGTCCATCAGGATTGCCGCGCCTTTTATCGATTCTTTATCCTGAAACAAAACGGTATAGTTCCCAACGCCGCCGATGTTGCTGTAGCCTGCGCGGAACAAACAGTTTTTATATTCTGCAAAAATGTCGGCGTAATCATACCCTTTCACTTTGCCTTCCCGGTCATGATTGCCGAATACAGGCGCCCACGGGATTCCGAACGAATCTATACAGTCGAAAACGGCACGGGCATTTGCTTCCCTGTCTGAAGCATTGGAACACCAGTCACCGGTCACTGCAATCATGTCCGGCTCGGTGGCGGTTATCATCTGCCGAATCAAGGCAAGCGTGTCCTCTTTTCGGTTATTTGTGTTGTCATAATGAATATCGGTCAGCTGTAAAATGCGAACATCCCCGCTGACTTGGATTGTCTGAAAATCCTTTTCGGCATAATTTTGATTGCTGTCCCACAGGTCTATATAAGCCTGTGGGACTTTCTCTTCCCGCAGGCAGAGCGCAGCAACCACTGCCGCACAGACCAAAACGGCACCGGCTGCAACAGCAGCCCACATTTTTTTCCTTTTCATTTTATGTATCCTCTCTCTTTTCCAAAAGGTACTGCCTCAAATATACAAGGGGTGGTCAATAATTTCCACCATCGGCTCGCGGCAGCCCTCCATTTCCAGCACGACAATCTCGTTTGTCTCTTCCAGCCAAACACCCGGCAAATAAAGCGTCGCCTGTGGACCGACATTCCAATATCTGCCCAAATTCCGTCCGTTGACAAACACATAGCCCCGCACAAATCCGCTCATATTCACAAAGCAATCTGCCCGGGAGCTGGTTTGAAATGAACCGCGCATATACAACGGGTACTGCTTACTGCCGTCATACTGAAGCTGTTTGGGAAGCTCTGCCGGCAGAGTTACGACATCAAAGCCGTAAACATACTGTTCGCCAATACAAACACTTGCAAGACCTTTTCTGTCATAAATCTGTTTTGAGAAATTAACACGGCCGAGCGCTTCCACCAAAATGTCAACCTGTATTTTCCCGCAAAAAGCCGGAATCGGAAATGAAAAATCTTCTGTCTGCTGCGCGTCGCACTTTTTCTGCCGTCTTGAAAGCGGCTTGGAACGGTCATATTGCCCGACGCGTTTTCCGTTTACAAACACCTGTGCAATGTCATGCACGCCCTGTGCGGCAATCGCGGTGTCAGGGTAGTCGCCCTCGATTTCAGTTCGATATAAAATGAGACCGTAATCCTGCCCATAATGCTCCATATAGTGCGGGATATGGTCAGAAAACGCTTTCCCGGCGGCTTCTAGATTGGTAAACAGACCGGCAGTCTTCGTCAGGCACACCTTGCCGATTTTCTGCGTTTCAGGCGCAGGCGGCAAAGTGGTCGTAAGCTTCTGCTTCTCACAAAGCAGCTTGCGCAGGACATGATATTTATAAGTATACCCGCCGTATTCATTCAGCGGAGCATCATAATCGTAGCTGGTTGTCGTCGGTTGATAGACCTGTGCATAATTGGCCCCGGCCATGCAGCCGAAATTTGTGCCGCCGTGGAACATGTAAAAATTAAAATTAGCGTCTTTTTCGAAAAACTGCCGCAGGATTTTCGGCAAGGTTGCCCGCACGCTGAGTCTGTCGGAATGGTGGTGCTTTTCCCGAAAATGGTCGAACCAACCGCACCACATTTCTCCGCACATCAGGGGCTTATCGCTTTGATACAGTTCCAAATCGTGAAAACACGCCGAAGGGGAACCGCCGAAATTGATTACCTTGAATTCTTCTTCCAGACTGCCGCCGGAAAGATGATATCGGCTTTCACCGTCTGAAGTAAAAAGCAGCACTTCAATGCCGTTTTCCCGCATCAAATCCCGCAAAATGCGCAGATATTGCTTGTCGCGCGCATAACTGCCGTATTCATTTTCAATCTGCATCATAATGATGGGACCGCCCCGGGTGATTTGCAGCGGCGCAAGGCGAGGCAAAAGCGTGTTGAAATAGCGCCGGACAAAACCGATATATCTTTCATTGCAGCAGCGCAGCACAATATCATCATATTTCAAAAGCCACGCCGGGAAACCGCCAAAATCCCACTCGGCGCAAATGTAAGGACCCGGTCTTACAATGACAAACAGGCCCACCTCCTGCGCCGTTTTAATAAACTTTTCGACATCACTTTGCCCGTCAAAGCAAAACTGCCCCTCCTGCGGTTCCTGCATGTTCCATGCAACATAGGTCTCAACCGTATTGAATCCGGCAGCTTTCAGCTTTTGCAGACGGTCTTTCCAATAAGCGCAGGGAATGCGGAAATAGTGCATTGCGCCGGAATAAATATTGATTTTTTGCCCGTCCAGATAAAACGACTTGCCGTTTATGGTCAGTTCCATACAAATCCCCCGCTTGTATTACATGACAACTTGTTTTACAGGGTCACATGATCATACAACTGCACATGACTGGAATCACTCAAATCCAAAATAATTCCGTCATGCCGCACGCACGAATAGATTGGAATTCGATTCCGAATACTTACATTCCACTTCACGGAAAGATTCGGCGGGTTCCCGGTGGTCTGTATGGCCAGTTCCGGCTGCAGCGTATCAATATACCGCTTCGTAGAGGAATCTTTGTAGCCGTGATGTCCCAGCTTTAAAACATCAATCTTGCCTATCTGCGGTGCCAAACGGTCTTCGTCACCGTCCAAGTTGTTCAAATCGCCGCTCAGCATGACCCGGTAGCCGTCTTTTTCCACTAAAACAGCAAGCGAGTTTTCATTTTCCCCAACCTTTTTTCCTGCCTGCGGTTCTTCCCCGTTAAATACGGTGATTTGATATGACCCGAATGAAAAAGATAAATTGGTTAAATCCTGCACACATGCAACGCCGTTTTCGCGGATAGCGTCCATTGTGGAGCGGTAATTTTCCAGATTATCCCAGGACTCTACTTCCTCATCAATGACACGGTCTTCAAAATACGGTTTGATATAGGCCTTTTTTACCTTCACATTATCCTGCGACAGCACGGTATCGAACCCACCCAAATGATCGGAATGGGCATGTGTGCCCAAAATGAATTCCAGCTGGATCATCCTGTTTTCGTCCCGGCAGAATGCGTTGAGATAGTCCACAACATAATCCTCATGGCCTTCCAGTTCCAGACCCGGCAGACCACGCGGGTTGTCGGTGTCTTCTCCGCAGTCGATCAGCGCAAACTTGCCCGCGCTTTCCAAAAGAATGGCATCACTGTTCCCAACATTCAGGAAGTGAATGCGATCAGTTCCCGCGCTGCCGTCAAAGGGTTTTATAGTATATTTCTTTTGCAAGGTATACTCTGATATTGCAAACGCACCCATCAGCACCGCAAAAACCAAAAGGATGCAAAAAACAGCGCGGGCGGCGCGCTTTTGCGTTTTCTGTTTTCCCGGTTTCTTTTTTTGTGCTGCATATCGTTCTCTCCCTGTTTGCAAAATCAGACCGTTCGGCTGCCTTCCCCTTGCCTTTGGATTCCGTTTAAAAATACATCCAAAATCTCTAAGACCTTGGCATCGTGCGCCAAGAGGTCTTGAAAATCATCGTTTTGTATGAGCAGCGTTTTATAATAGCCATGAAACATTTTTTGAAACAAAAAGAAATACTGGCGCGCCTTTTCTTTTGTTATCCCGTCACGCAGTGGGACACAGTCAATCATATCACAGCATTTTCGATATTCAAATTCATCCAATTCCCAGCGGATACGGCGCACTTGTTCCTGCATAGCGTCAGAGGCATAATATGTCGATTGCAAAAGCATTGCCATGACCAGCGGATTTCCCCGGTAGAACTGCTGCCGGGCACACAGCAAACGACGGATATTTTCCACCCCGTCGCTGTCGCTCTGGTCTGCTTCGTGATAACACGCGAGCAGCTCGTCACAGCAGTTTTGCAAACAGTTTAAATAAAGGTCTTCCTTACTTTCAAAATAATGATAGACCAGTCCTTTAGACAGATGATGCTTTGCAAAAACTTGATTCAGCTGCGCGGCATCATAGCTATGTGCGGCGAACGCCTCCAGCGCGGCCGATAATATTTTTTTCCGGCTTTGCCGGGCACGCTCCTCCTGTTTCATGGGCTTCTCCAATCTATCAAGCTCTTGCCGGCACACAAAAAGCCGGTATATAGGCTATTATAGTAAAAACAGACCAACAGGTCAATATTTATTTTGCCAATGGCAGGAGAAAAAAGAACGCACACTTTCGCGCAATGGCTTTACAGCGACCAAAGCCATAAAGATAATTTTTCTGTATTGTTCTGCTCACTTTAACAGCAGCCATGCAGCATCATTCGCCGCCACGGTTACAGAACAACTGTCGTTTGCATGGATTGCTTCGTTTGTAAACTGATTTACAAGCGTACCCTCAGCAGGCAAAGTAAATGTTTTGGGCTGTTCGGAAGCGTTGAACAGAAAATATTCTCTGCCGCACGGTGTATCTGTGACCCCGACTGAAAAATCCTCGTTAAATTCTGCTGCAATGCGCGGGGCGGCAAGCAGCTTCTGCAATATATCGCTGTCATAGGTGTTTAAGTCGTCCAGCTTATCTCCGCTGAGCACCATCCCACCGCTTGCCCGGATATATGCCGCCGCATAACGGTACATCGCCGCGCGGCGCGGATTTTGCTTTGCTTTCCTCAAAAACGGCAGTTTGGCCTTCAGCCCCGTCACGATATCCTCCTGCACCAGGCAGTCCGGGTCGTTGATCCAAAGGCGGTTATGCATCCAGTTGCGATGAAAACACTGCGCGGCAAGCCCTTTGACGGTTGCCATATTCCGGTCAATGTCGGCAGTTACGCGCATGCCGTTTACTACGCCGACAGAAGGCCACAAAGGTGCATTGCAGCCAAGCAGATAGGTATCCGGTCCGCAGGCCTCCCAAATCGCTTCCATACCCATGCGATAGGCTTCAACGCTGGTAACATCTCTCCGGAACCGAACGCCGAAAGGCAGGGCCCCCCACGCGTTGGCATCCAGCTTGAAATAATCCACTTTCCACTCGTTTTTCATCACGCGGAAAACCTGCTGTAAATAGGCAATTGCCTGCGGGTGGGTCGGGTCCAAAAAATACCACGGGGCATCACGCCAGCCTTTAAAAGTCACATCGGCGGCACAAAGCGGCGCGCCGGTTTCATCTTTGATGAACCAATCGGGATGCGTTCTGAAAAGCTCGCTTTTTTTCGAAGCAATAAACGGCGCGACCCAAATGGCAGGCTCACACCCGGCAGCACGAATCTCCCGGCATATTTCTTTCATTTCCTTGGGAAATTCATCGGTCTGCAGCAGCCAGTCGCCCATATGCGGCTGATATCCATCGTCAATTTGAATGTATTTAAGCGCGGGGAATTTTTCTCTTGCGACCGCCATGTTTTCCATAATTGCATTTTGTGTCACAAGCGGACCATAGCAATACCAGCTGCACCAGCCGTCCGGAACTTCGCGAAACGGAATGGTCGGGTGATTTTTCATCAAGTGCGCTGCAAAAGCCTCCAACACCCGGTTTTTATCTGCCCCCTCCAGCACGACATAGCTTTCTAAAGGAAGTGCGCCGTCAGGCGGAACAGCTCTGCCCTCCAAGTTCTGTACAAGCTGCAGGGTTTGGCGGTTAAGCCTTATTTCAGTTGTGTAGCTGCGGCAGCTTGCGGCACCTATCAGCAGAACGCGCCCGTTTTCTGAAAAACAGACATAATTATACCCGGTGAAAAAGCCTTTTGTCTGCGGCAGTTTGTAATGGTCTTTATCCATACTGGCGAGATTTTCTGAAATATCTCCAAACCGAACATAAGTAGAGTTTAGCTTTTGATAGCCTTCACAATATACCATTGCCGCATCGGAAAAGCCGAGTTTTTCTCTGCTCCACGCCATCACCAGCGCTTCTTTTATAGAAACGGCCTGATTGGAGCTGTTAACAAGCTTTGGGAAAAGCTCACCGTCTTTTTCTTCGGTTTCGAGGCGCACTGCGCCTTCTGTTTGGTAGGTTATGGTTTCGCCTGTCACTTGTCAGCTCTCCTTTTCCTGCATAGTCCGCCCAAAACAGGACCATGTAAAAGCGCCAATCTGTCGCAAAAACAAGCCTTTTCGTGCGCGCGCACGAAAAACGGCTGCATTCATTGTAGTAAAATTCCCTTTCTTTGTCAATAGATATACAATATTCAAAATTTCTTTGATTGGAGAACTTGGCAATCTGTATGCTGGTGCATCGCAAGTGTGTCAACACCCTTACGGTTATGATACATGAAATTGTCGTAAAGCATGAAGGATGATGTATGGGATTTCTTTTAATTAAAAGTTTTTTCATGCTATAAGCGGCTGTATCAGCAACTTTTTAAAGTACAAAATGAGAAATATTTTATTTTTAACATGTAGAGTAAACAAAACAGCCGCGCGGCTGTTAACCTAATAAAACCGAACAAAGGAGATTTCCAAAGAAAAAAGACACGCGATTGCGTGTCTTTTTGTGTGGCTCCCAAAGCTTACCTCGAACCAACGACCCATCCGGTCAGAAACATAGTCGCAATACCTCGCTTGGAGCGCTTCGTATTGCTCCTTATTTCTTCCTGCGCGAAAGCTTGCTTCTTCTCGCCCCGCGAGCGCAAGCTTTTGCGCCAATTAACAGCCGCGCGGCTGTTAACCTAATAAAACCGAACAAAGGAGATTTCCAAAGAAAAAAGACACGCAATCGCGTGTCTTTTTGTGTGGCTCCCCAAGTTGGACTCGAACCAACGACCCTGCGGTTAACAGCCGCATGCTCTACCGACTGAGCTATTGAGGAATATATTTCTTTAGCGCCTTAATATAATAGCAGATAACGGGTGCTTTGTCAACATATTTTTTTAATTTTTTTAGGAAAACTGCGGTACAAATTGAAGTATGTTTGCCATCAAAATCTTGAATGCTCAACGACTTGTGCCGCAGCTATTATATGGGGTTCAATTCTCATTTGTGCTCTTTGTCTCGTAAAACTTCCAGCACAAAGCACTGCGCTTGCTGAACTGCCTTTTTCCCTGCGCCCACCTGACAAAGCAAACCGCCTGCGTGCACACCGTTTATCCCGCTGCAAAGGAAATAGCGGTTTTTCACACCTGCCATATTCAGCGCACTGTGCAGTGCCTCGGACTCAGGCAACAGCAAATCTTTCTTAGACCCGATAATAAAAGACGGTGGAAAATGAATATCCGCATAATAGGCCGGTGCTAAAAAGCTGCGTTTATCTGCACCAAGTTCGCTTTGCAATTCCTCGGGCGTTAAACCGCACAAAGCCTCAACAAAACCGCCTATATCCTTGAATTCGGTTTTCAGAGAACGCGCCGGGTCATAAATGCCGCTGATTAAGACACACGCATTTGCTTGAAAGGATTCCTTGTATTTAAAAGTTATGCCAAACTGCTCGTATAATGCTCGGTGCGTTGTAACAGCGCCGACAAACGCCGCAAAATATGCACCCGCAGACTCCCCGGCAACTACAATTCTTTCCGTGTCAATTCCATAAACATCTGCGTGGTCAAGCACCCATTCAATACCTTTAAAAATTTGGCGGAGATGCTCTGGATGCTTTGCATCGTTCGCGTAATCATAGCCAATGTTGGCGCATACATAGCCCTGTTTTGTCCAGTTCTCGCAATAATAAAGTCTCGCCGTGCGCAGACCGGACACCCACCCACCGCCGTGTATGTAAATCAGCAGTGGGCGTTTCTTGTCAGGTCGGTCTTTTTCACAAACAATATCCAAATAGGTTCTTTTGCCTTTCGGCGAATAGCGAATACCTTTATCTATCTGCAATCCGCTATATCTTTTATAAAGGACCAAATACAACCCAAGCTCAGAAAAATTATATTCGCGTCTAAGAGAATCAATTTTCTTCTCGCGTGACTGCATAAGCCTCTCCCTTCCCATACTTGTGTGTGAACCCTTGGTTTCAGTATAAAGAAAGGAAAAGTGATTGTCAATAAACAAAAGCAAAGAGAACAGAAAAGATCCCGGGCCGCTTCCAGCCAAGTATTTTCGGCACGAATGAGCTTAACTACCGTGTTCGGAATGGGAACGGGTGGACCCTCATCGTAATAAACACCGACTATAGATTAACTCTGCGTTTCCGCAGCGCTAATGAACTCATAAGACCCCACAAAAGTGGGATATATAAACAGGTTACCCCGTTATACTCATGGTGACCCGTAGCGGATTCGAACCGCTGTTGCCGGCGTGAGAGGCCGGAGTCTTAGGCCACTTGACCAACGGGCCATGCTGTTATCAGTGGTACACCTTCAGGGACTCGAACCCTGGACACCCTGATTAAGAGTCAGGTGCTCTACCAGCTGAGCTAAAGGTGCATATAAAAATTACACCCTAAAAACTGAACAAAGAGAGAAGGGATAATAGGAAGGAAAAACTGAGGAAAAAAGTGTTCAAACTGTTTGGTTTCACTTTGGAAACCA
>CASFBL010000029.1 GCA_949292775.1 uncultured Eubacteriales bacterium | reverse complement strand
CAGCAAATTTCTGTGTTCGTGGAAAATAAGCCCGGCCGACTGGCGCAGATCACCGGCCACCTTGCAGATGGCGGTGTAAGCATCCGCGCTTTCTCGATTGCGGATACGACCGATTTTGGCATTCTGCGTTTGATTGTTTCGGACACGCGAAAAGCGGCAGATGTGCTTAAAGCAGCAGGTGTTGCTGTTTCCATTACGGAAGTCGTTGGCATTTCTATTCCCGATGTGACCGGTTCTTTTGCCCATGTGGTAAAGGTGCTTGCTGACGCCGGTGAAAATATTGAGTATGCCTATGCATTTCTGACGCCGGAAGAGGGGCACGCTTATGTGATTGTCCGTGTGGACGATAACGAAAAAGCCGTCGCTGTTCTGCAGAAAAACGGTATTCAAGTGATTGATGAGGCTTCTATTCTGTAAAAAGAAAAACACCCTGAAAGGAAAATCCTTTCGGGGTGTTTTTTTGCATAGGGCTTATTCCGTTTTGCCGTCCGTGTTTTCTTTTTTGGTCTCTGCGCTTTCTTCCTTTTTATTCCGTATGTCTACATCGAAAAAGGAGAAAAGACAAATGATAAGACCGACTACGGCAAATCCAATCGGGACATAGATGAGCATGCCCGTGGCAGCGAGCAGAACGCCGACCAAAATCAAGGCAATGCCACACAAAGATTTTAAAATTGCCATCAAAAGATTTTTAAGTGCATCCATATACAACCACAACTCCCTCATAAAATTATTCTTTAAAATCAGAATATAGGAATTTTATCCTTTTGTCAAGAAAATAGAAATGGTTGCTTTTGTGGATTTACTTTTTTGCGGCTCTGTGCTAAAATATGTAGTCAGAAAATTCTGTAAGGAGGTGTGTCGAGTGCTTGGTATGCGTGTCGGAATAGATTTCGGTTCTTCTTCTACCATTATGTATGTCGAAGGCAAAGGTATTGTGCTGGATGAACCAACGATGATTGCGGTGGACACCGAAACCGGGATACCAATCGCAATCGGCAACGCCGCCTATAACATCAATGGCAGAACAGACGAAACCATTTCCGTCATTAGCCCAATACAAAACGGTATTATTTCCGACTACACAATGGCGGAGCACATTTTGCGCTATTATTTTCAGCGTCTTTGCAAAAACAGCATTTTTAAACCGAATGTTATTTTGACCGTGCCGAGCGTTGCCACCAATCTGCAGAAGCACACTTTTTTAGATGTTGCCATGCGCGCAGGCGCGGGCCGGGTTTGCCTTGTGGAAGAATCCTTGGCGTCTGCAATTGGGGTTGGCTTTGAAAATAACACGCTTACCGGGCAGTTTATTGTGAATATCGGCGGCGGGGCTGTGGATGTTTCCGTTGTTACAATGGGCAGCTTGGCTGTTTCCAAATCCATTAAAGTCGGCGGGCTTTCGATTGACACGGCGATTCAGAAATATCTGCGTAAAGAAAGAGATATTTTTATCGGGCCGCAGACGGCAGAACGCCTGAAAATTTGCTTGGGCAGCGCTATACCCAGAAAAGAAGAAATTGCTATTATTGCCAACGGAAAAAGCGGTCTTGACAGCATGCCGATATCTTTTGAGGTCACTTCAACAGAACTGTTTGACTGTATTTCCGAGCAGCTATCTATTATGGTTAACGGTATTAAATCTGTGTTGGAAATTACACCGCCCGAACTGGTCGGTGACATTTCTGAAAACGGGATTGTTGTAACCGGCGGCACTTCACTTCTTTATGGTATGAAAGAGCTTATAGAGCGCGATATCGGCATTGAAGTGATTCTGGCAGACGACCCAATGTATAGCTGCGTTTCCGGTGCGGCAGAGATTGTTAGAAACATGGATATTTTGAGCGAAAATGGTTACACCTTTAAAACCATACAGGAATTAAATTAACCGCAGGCGTTTTACCTGCGGTTTTTCTTTTTAGCTGTCTGCAAGACAGGACTCTTTCCAAACTTCATTTAATAACTTACAGGAAGCCTGGAATTTAGCTTCTTCTTCCGGGGTTAGGTGCAAAGTTAAGATTTCGTGCACACCGTCTCTTCCAAGAATGCAGGGAACACCGGCAAAAACTTCAGTTACACCGTATTCACCGCGCAGCATAGTTGTGACTGTCAAAATACTGTTTTCGTTGCCGAAAATTGCTTTGACAATCCGAACCAAGGAAAGCCCGATTCCATAATAAGTTGCTTTTTTCGCTTCAATGATTTTATAGGCCGCTCTGGTAACATCCTGCGCAATACTTTCCAAACTTTCAACGGAAAACCTGTCTTTTTGCGCTTCAATGATTTCTTCTATCGGCTTCGTTCCAATCATCGCCTGTGACCACGGAACCATTTCACTGTCGCCGTGTTCGCCTATCACATAAGCGTGCACATTTTTGGGGTCAACCTCAAAATGTTCGCCGAGCAGATAGCGCAGCCGCGCGGTGTCCAATGTTGTGCCTGAACCAATTACTTTTTTGCTGTCGAATCCTGACAGCTGCCAAACGACACGCGTCATTATGTCTACCGGGTTTGTGGCAACCAAAAAAATTCCGGTGAATCCGGCATAAAGGATAGGGGAGACAATACTTTTAAAAACTTCTCGGTTTCGGTGAAGCAGTGAAATTCGATCTTCTCCGGGTTTCTGCGAAACCCCGGCGCAAATAACAACTATATCGGCGTCGGCGCAGTCTTTGTATTCACCGCTGTAAATTTTCATATTGGTTTTAGCAAATGCAAGGCCGTGGTTTAAATCCATCGCTTCGCCAATTGCTTTGGTTTTGTTGATATCGATTAAAACCAGTTCATCGCAGGTGCCGTCGCACAGCATAGCATAAGCAAAACTCATGCCCACAAAGCCTGTTCCGATGATGGCTACTTTTTTCGTAAACCCATTGTCTTTCATTTTTTCCTCCGATAAGCAACAATCCATCCCGCTTGGAATGGATTGTTGTAATACTTAAAGATATTGCGCTACATTTTCTGTGAGCTGTGTTTCCAAGGTGATGAGTCGTTTTGCAATGGATTGCACCTTCGGCTGCGCGTTGGAATATTGGTTCAGATAGCGGTGCAGGGATTTTACACCCATGTTGCAGCCGTCCGTTATTAAGTCGGCAATGGTGTCGTCTCCGGGTTCCACCGCGGTTTTTAAGTGTGTTTTCATCCAGCTCATGCTTTTAGCCACCGGATTCGGCTCTTTGCCGCTGTCCTGAAAACTGTTTAGCATTTCGCGTGTTTCGTTGCCGAGCGTTTCATGCTTTTCCTTGCATTCTGTCAGAAGCTCTCGAAAGTCATTGTTTTTGACCTGATCGAGCACTTCATCAATGGATGTAACACCCATTTTTACACCGGCGTTGCATTCGCGCAGCAGTTTTATTGTATCTTCACTTGGCATAATCATCATCCTTTCTTTTTGCATAGTTTTCCCCGGTTGACAGGCAAAATACATTTCACTTGACCGAAAAAAATTTTTTATGTATACTATTCTTATTAATTTGTGAGTGGAAATGCATGAAAAAATAAGTCAAAAAATTATATTGGTTTTGTTTGCGAATCTCTTTTGTTTTTGAGAAAAAATTTTATTATGCCGATGCAGTTCTCTGACGAAAAATGAATAAAAAACGGATACAAAAAATCTAGATTAACATAAAAGCCGCTAACCAAGAAAAAGGTTAGTGGCTTTTAAAATAAAAATAGCCCGCTGAAAATCAGCAGGCTATTTGTGGCGGAGAGCAAGGGATTCGAACCCTCGAACCGTTTTAGGCGGTTACACGATTTCCAATCGTGCTCCTTCGACCAGCTCGGACAACTCTCCATTTGGCACGATTGATATTATATCGGACTATTCGGAAAAAATCAAGTTCTTTTTTTGGAAACTTATAAAAAATAGGACAATTTCTTCACTTTTTTCTGAAAAACCTGCTTTCAAGCTTCTAAAAGAGAAAAAAATATTGAATTTAATAGAAAAAAATAGTAAAATAATTAGGAAATTTTGGAATGAAAGTTGTGGTTTCATGCGCTTTACCAGACGAATGGCTGGAATCTTGGCATTGGTGCTGTGTGTATCTGTGTTTTTACAAATCGCCGCCGTTTCTACTTTTGCCGCCAACACTGGTTTTTCACTTTCTGCAGGTCCTATTGAGAATGGCGGGCTTGTAAAAGTGACTGTTACGGTAGACGGCGGGTATGATATGGCGGGCTTTAAGTTAAAGCTACGCTACGATGAAGCGTTTTTGCAATATGTAAGCGCTGACTTTGGTGCGTTTAGCGGCTTGACAGAAGCCGGTGTTTCTGATGATGGTAATGTAACACTTTCTTTTGTTTCGATGGACGGAATCTCGGTTACCCAGACCTTTTGCACAGTTGTATTTCGCATAGTGGATGGCGCTGTGGGTACCACAACGATTCAACCGATTGTTGCAGAAGCCATCGACTCCAAAGACCAGACGATAGGCGGGCTTGCGGCTGACGAGGTTTCGCTTACAGTTACGGTTCAGTCCTTGTCTATTATCAGCAATCCGACGAAAAAGTATTATTTCTGCGGCGAATCGCTGGATACAAGCGGAATGACTGTTGAGGCTGTTTTCCCGAATGGTGCGACAAAGACAGTTACAGATTTTGGCGTATTCAACTTTGATACAACTTCATCCGGGTGGCAGACAGTTACCGTGCGCAGCGGTAAACTTACGGATACTTTCGATGTTCTTCTGGTTCGAAAAGGCGATGTAAACGGGGACGACCTTGTCAATGTGGCAGATTATGCTATGATTATAGATACGGCGGTTTATGCAAAAGTACAGCCGGAAGGGGAGGCGCTGTTTCGGCAGGATTTACTGGCAGACGGCGCGGTGGATTGCTTTGATGCGGCCTATGAGGATTTGCTGATTTGCGGTATTGTGCAATAGTATAAATTTTTATGCGCACCAAACTGCATTTTTTCGTTGATTTTCAGCGCTTTTAGGGCTTATAAAATGCGGAAAGATTATTGACAAAAAGGCGCTGAAAGTATATACTACATTCATTATAAATTATGTCCGATATGCAGGAACTTTTTTTAAATCCTGCAAAATATATATTGGGAGGCAATTCTTATGAAAATGAAAAAGGTAATTGCCGCTTTGCTTGCGTTGACCATGGTTGCGCTTTGTTTTGCAGCTTGCGGAAGCAACAGCGACACCACGGGTTCCACAAACGGCGAAGTAACGCTGAAAATCGGCGGCAGCGGCCCGTTGACCGGTGACTATGCACAGTATGGTAACGGCGTTAAAAACGGCGCTCAGCTCGCTGTTGACGAAATCAACGCAGCTGGCGGTGTCAATGGCATTAAGTTGGAATTTGATTTGCAGGACGATGAAGGCACGCAGGAAAAAGCAGTTAACGCTTATAATGCACTGAAAGACTGGGGCATGAAGCTTTCCATCGGTACCGTTACTTCGGATGCTTGCATCGCTTTCCAGGGTGAAGCTGCCAGAGATAATATGTTTTTGTTGACGCCTTCGGCGACTGCCGTTGAAGCAATCAATGGTGACAACGCGTTCCGTGTCTGCTTCTCTGACCCGAACCAGGGTGTTGCTTCGGCTGACTATATTGCCGACAATAATGTTGCAAAGAAAGTTGCAATCATTTACGATTCTTCCAACTCCTATTCTTCAGGTATTTATGAAAAATTTGTTTCAGAAGCCAAGGTAAAGGGGATTGAAGTTGTTACAGCGCAGTCTTTCACTGCTGACAGCAACAAGGACTTTACAGCACAGTTGCAGGCAGTTAAGAGCTCCGGTGCTGAGCTTCTGTTCCTTCCGATTTATTATAGCGAAGCTTCTTTGATTCTGAATCAGGCAAAAATGGCTGCTTTGGAAATCAAATATTTCGGTTGTGACGGCTTGGATGGCCTTTTGACCATGGCAAACTTTGACAAGTCTCTTGCTGAAGGCGTTATGCTTTTGACCCCGTTTGCAGCAAACGCAACGGACGAATACACAGTTAACTTCGTTAAGAAGTATACTGAAAAATATGGCGCTGACACCATGAACCAGTTTGCAGCTGACGCTTATGATGCAATTTATATCATCAAAGCTGCTATGGAGAAAGCTGGTATTACTGCCGACATGAGTTCTTCTGACATTTGCGACGCGATGAAGACCGCTATGACGCAGATCACTGTTGACGGTGTTACTGGTACCGGTATCCACTGGTCTGCTGACGGCGAACCTTCCAAAGCACCGAAAGCAGTTGTCATTAAAGACGGTGCTTATCAGGCTCTGTAATCTTGCTTAAATAATTGTATTTCAGTATGCCGTATGGTGGTTTCCATACGGCATACTTGAAGTTTTGTAATCTATATACATTTTGAAAAATGTCAGTTTTTGCTGTTTTTCAAAATGTATATTTGGAGGAAGTTGAATGGATTTTTTAAGCTATCTTGTTTCCGGAATCAGCTTAGGCAGCATTTATGCTTTGATTGCCTTAGGCTATACGATGGTTTACGGAATTGCAAAAATGCTGAACTTTGCACACGGCGACATCATAATGGTTGGCGGCTATGTCATTTTTACCCTGTGCACTACAATGGGGATGCCGACACCTGTTGGAATTATCGGTTCCGTTTTGGTCTGCACCATTCTTGGTGTTGTGATTGAGCGCGTCGCATACAAACCTTTAAGAAAAGCGACTTCGTTGGCAGTTTTGATTACCGCAATCGGTGTCAGCTATTTCCTGCAAAACGCAGCGCTGCTGATTTTCGGTTCCGGCACCAAAAGTTTTACTTCCGTGGTTAGCATTCCTGCTTTACATCTTTTTGACGGTGCTCTGGTCATTTCCGGTGAAACGATTGTCACCATCATTGTTTCTGTTATTATCATGGTTGTGCTGTCGTTGTTTATCAACAAAACGAAACCCGGTCGTGCTATGCTTGCCGTGTCTGAAGACAGAGGCGCAGCGCAGTTGATGGGCGTTAATGTTAACGGTACTATTACGCTGACTTTTGCTATTGGCTCTGCACTGGCTGCAATTGCAGGCGCTCTGCTTTGCTCTGCTTATCCGGCGCTGTCGCCGACAACTGGCGCCATGCCTGGCATCAAAGCTTTTACAGCTGCGGTTTTCGGCGGTATTGGTTCGATTCCCGGTGCGATGATTGGCGGTATTCTGCTTGGTGTGATTGAAAACTTGAGCAAAGGTTATATTTCCACTCAACTTTCCGACACAATCGTGTTCTGCGTTCTGATTATTGTACTTCTTGTAAAGCCGACCGGTTTGTTCGGCAAGAAAATTGACGAGAAAGTTTGAGGTGAGTGGTATGGCAGAAAAAACAAAAAAATTAAAGTTATCTACAAAAAGCAATCTTCTGACTTATGCAATGCTTCTTGTTTTCTTTGTTGTCATGCAAAGCCTCATTGCGACGGATTCCATTTCCAATAAGCTGAATGGTCTTTTGGTGCCGATTTGCATTTATTCCATTTTGGCTGTTTCCTTGAATCTGGTGGTTGGCATTTTAGGCGACCTTTCTTTGGGTCACGCTGGATTTATGTGCGTTGGTGCCTACGCCAGTGCCTTTTTCTCCGTTTCTTCTGCAGACATAATTCCGCAGGACTGGCTTCGGTTCTTAATTGCGCTGATTCTCGGCGGCGTTGTTGCAGCTTTTTTCGGCCTGCTGATTGGTATTCCTGTTTTGCGCTTGAAAGGCGACTACCTTGCCATTGTTACATTGGCTTTTGGCGAGATTATTAAAAATATTGTCAACTTGCTTTATGTGGGTATCGACTCAAAAGGTCTTCATATCTCTATGGAAAGTTCCCAGGCGCTTGGGTTGGAAGCCGACGGGCGCATGCTAATTAAGGGTGCGTTGGGTATTACAGGGACACCCAAAGATTCTACTTTCTTAATCAGTTTTATTCTGTTGCTGATTACCGTTGTGGTTGCTTTGAACCTGATCAATTCCCGTACCGGGCGCGCCGTTATGGCAATTCGTGATAACCGGATTGCTGCAGAATCTATCGGTATCAATGTCACAAAATACAAACTGGTTGTATTTATGATTTCTGCATTTTTTGCCGGTATTGCAGGTGTGCTTTATTCCCATAACCTTTCCTCTCTTACAGCAACCTCTAAAAACTTCGGCTACAACATGTCAATTACCATTTTGGTCTTTGTTGTCCTTGGTGGAATCGGAAGCACGCGCGGTTCTATCATTGCAGCAGCTGTGTTGACCGCATTGCCGGAATATCTCCGCAGCTTAAACGATTACCGCATGCTGATTTATTCTATTGTGCTGATTTTGTTGATGCTCGCCAACAACAACGAGCGACTGAATGTGTTTAAAGAGAAAATCTCAATCACCAATTTCTTGCGCAACCGCAAAAAAGGCAATACGCTGGATAAGGAGGCGAAGTCATAATGGCATTACTTTCTGTAAAGAATCTCGGCATCCAGTTCGGCGGACTTCGTGCGGTTGACGAGTTTAATTTGGAAATTGAAAAAGGCGAGCTGTATGGCCTTATCGGACCAAACGGTGCCGGTAAAACAACCGTCTTTAATATGTTGACCGGTGTTTATAAACCGACTGCCGGCGAAATTGTCTTGGACGGTAAAAATATTACAGGCAAAAAACAAATTGAAATCAACAAGCTGGGTGTTGCCCGTACTTTCCAAAATATTCGTCTATTTTCCCAGATGAGTGTATTGGACAATGTAAAGGCCGGGTTGCATAATCAGTATAAATACAGCACAATTTCGGGCATTTTCAGAATTCCGACTTATTTTAAAACAGAGAAAAAAATGAATGACCGGGCTTTGGAGCTGCTGCGTGTTTTTGATTTGCAAGATGAGGCAGACTTCTTGGCTTCTAACCTTCCATACGGAAAACAGCGTAAGCTTGAAATTGCTCGAGCACTTGCAACCAATCCGAAGTTGCTGTTGTTGGACGAACCGGCAGCCGGTATGAATCCGAACGAAACGGCAGAGCTTATGGATACAATCAAATTTGTTCGCAAAGAGTTTGACATGACGATATTGCTGATTGAGCACGATATGCGGCTCGTTTCCGGCATTTGCGAAAAATTGACTGTTCTCAACTTTGGTAAGGTGCTGGCGCAGGGCAAAACTTCTGAGGTTTTGAGTAATCCGGAAGTTATTACGGCCTATCTCGGCGAATAAGGAAGGACTTACAACTATGGCTATGCTTGAAATAAAGGATTTAGAGGTCTGTTACGGTGTTATCCGCGCAATAAAAGGTATCTCTTTTGAAGTAAATCAAGGGGAAGTCATTGCGCTTATCGGCGCCAACGGTGCCGGTAAAACGACCATTCTTCATACAATCACCGGCTTGGTTCCTGCAAAATCCGGCAGCATCATTTTTGAAGGAAAAGACTTGACCAAAACACCGGCACACAAAATTGTTTCGATGGGTATGGCCCATGTTCCCGAAGGCCGCCGTATTTTTCAGCAATTAAGCGTCCTGGAAAATCTAAAACTCGGTGCATATACCAGAAAAGATAAAAATGAGATTGCACAGTCTCTGAAAAAGGTTTATGAGCGTTTTCCGCGTTTGGAAGAACGCAAAAACCAGGTTGCCGGCACACTTTCCGGCGGCGAACAGCAAATGCTTGCAATGGGCAGAGCACTGATGAGCAATCCGCGTATTATTTTGATGGATGAGCCTTCAATGGGTCTTTCCCCGTTGCTTGTCAGCGAAATTTTTGATATAATTAAAGTGATCAGTGAGGGCGGTACAACCGTTTTGTTGGTTGAGCAAAACGCCAAAAAAGCGCTTTCTATTGCTGACAGAGCTTATGTTCTTGAAACTGGTAACATTACTTTAACCGGAAAAGCATCTGATTTGATTCACAATGAGTCCGTTCAAAAAGCTTATCTTGGCGAATAATCGCCGGAAAGGTCGGTGTTTGGAATGGTAGAGCATTTTGTTATTACAATTGCCAGAGGGTATGGAAGCGGCGGCAAAACCATAGGGAAAATGCTGTCTGAAAAGCTTGGAATTCCTTTTTATGACCGTGAGCTGTTTTACATGGCTTCTGAAGAAAGCGGCATAAATCTGGAAATGTTCGGTAATCTGGACGAAAAGGTTCGCAAAAGTTTTTTGGATAAGCGCACCCATAAATATGTCGGAGATTTGATTCCGCCGGAAAGCAGCAGTTTTGTCTCTGATGAAAACCTGTTTAACTATCAGGCGAAAATCATCAAAGATTTGGCCGATAAAGAGTCTTGTATCATAGTCGGCAGATGTGCGGATTTCATCTTGAAAGACCGTGAAAATGTCGTCAAGACTTTCATTTGGGCTCCTCCGCAAGACTGTGTGAAAACAGTCATGGAGCTGCAATCCTTAAGCGAAAAAGATGCTGAACGGAAAATTAAGAAAATTGACCGTTACCGCAGTGACTATTACCATTATTATACCTGCCGTGACTGGGATGACTACAGAAACTATGAGCTTTGCTTGAACTCATCGCTCTTAGGCTATGATAAGTGTACAGAGCTTATTAAGGCGTATACGGAAATTAAATTTGATATTCAATTATAAGTAAAGTTTACTTGGCGGATTTCTATTGAAAAAGGACCTGTGTTTTTCACAGGTCCTTTTTTATAGCTGCACACCCCAGCTATTCCTTTTCTTCAAAATAGCCTTTGTATTCAATGCCGCAGCTCTTATCGGGAAATAGATAAGCATAGAGATCTATAAAATAATCGTCTGTCATGCTCGCAATGTAATCTACAACAATTTGATTGGCTTCGGTCTGTTCATAAGGTATTTCGCGCAAATAATGCGCCTGATTGACATAGGCGATATGATGTGTGAAGATTGGTGAAGTTTTGTCATTTTGTGTTAAATCTTTCAGGAGCCTTTCATAAACTTCTGTCATCATCGGTTTTACAGAATTTTGCAGTTTGTCCTCAACCGCTTTGTTTTTATAGATGCGTTTGTAATTATCTGCTTTTGCCTGCTTCAGTGCTTCAAAATGCTTTTCATCCAACTTGATATAAGGTTTACCATAGCTGTTTTCCACAATGTTGACAATTAAATTATTGATAATTTCCGCATTATAGGTGCCAATAGCGCTGTCATCAAAATTGCTGTTTCGCAATATGTTCGCACGCTCCGCATCCTGTCGGTCTTTGCCCAAATATGCAATGATGTCGGAGATACGCACAACACATCCCTCTAAAGTAGAAGGAACTAACTTTTTGACATTTGCTTTATCTTCATAACAAGCTTCAATTTGTGCATCAAAGGTTTCAAAGTCAGAAAGCGGCTTAGGCGCATATTCACAAAGCTCCATTTCGCCGTCATGGGAGGCAATTCCGTTTAAAGTTTGTAAACTGATGTTATAAGGGAATATTCTGTCCAAAACACGAACAGAGTGAATATTATGGCTAAAGTGTCTGCCGGTATGCGTGCAAAACAGCTCATCTAAAAATGTTTCGCCTGCGTGACCGAAAGGTGCGTGCCCAATGTCGTGACCGAGTGCAATCGCCTCAATCAAATCTAAATTGAGATTCAGAGCCTTGCCAATCGTGCGGGCAATTCTGGAAACAAGCTGAACATGCAGGCTTCGTCGAGAAATATCATCATTTTTATAAAAAGAAAATACTTGTGTTTTGTCCGCATATCGGTTGTAAAACGGACAGTGCATAATCTTATCAATATCCCGTATAAAAGCCGGACGAAGCAAGCTGGACTTATCGCGGGTATTATTTCTGCGCAGTGCATTTTCTTCTGAAAACGCCAATTGCGGCAGCGTGTGGTTTTCTCTGTCTTGTTTGATTTTTTCTTCTGTAGCCGAAGATAACTTTTCATAATTCATCAAAGCATCACCCCAAGACATTATAGCACATCCTTCAAAATTTGGCATGTTTTCTTTATTTCTATTTAGAATTTTACAAGAAAAACCCGGCATTCTGCGAAAAGGCGAATGCCGAGTTTTTGATAACTTATTTCGTTTCCGGTGGGTCTTTCTTCTTGTCTTCTACAACAACATCCAAATCTAAATATTCAGAAATGAAGTTATCTGTTTCGTTCTTTTCTTCCAAAGGCAGAACCGCTGTTTGGTCGGACAAAGCGCACCATTTCTCTGTATTTTTCTTTTTATAACACAGCACTTGCCGGCGCTGCAAAACAACGAGCAATGTAGCTAAAAGAATGGTGAAGATAGAAACGATGCTGCCGACATACAGTCCGGCGGATACATAACGCAGCGTAACTGTGTGTTCTCCGGCACCGATACGGAAAGCCAGCAATCCGTCCGATAATTTTACAATGTCGTCACTGTAAACGCGCTTGCCGTCAACATAGACCTGCCAGCTTGTGTCGTAGGGGATAGAGGTATAGACGACCTCATCTTCATCAGCTGTGAGCGTTCCGACGATTTGTGTATCTTGAAAATCAGTGATATTCAAACCGCCGTCAGCAAGTTTTTCATAACCGGCTTTAAAAGCATCTAAATCCAAAGAATATGCATAGAACTCAACGATGCCTGAACTGGAAGATGATTTGATCGGAATATCTACAAAAATTGTTTCATTGGCTTCGCAGACACCCAAATCCACAATATAACCGTCGTTGGTATCTACTGTCTTTGAAAACAGGTTCCCTGAAATGGTCGCAGAATCAACTTGGGAGGATTCAATATAAACATAAACATTTTGTGTTTCTGTCGGTGTGAGCTCTAAAGTGAAACTGGCACTTGCAGAATCGTCTGTTTTGGTGAAGGAAAGCACACCGGTCTCTAAATCTTCCTCTAAAAACTCCGAAACATTGTTGTAATCCACATAATTTACAGAAAGCTTTTTAAAGACGCTGTCTTCTTGACCGGTTGCTTGTTTAAACCATTCCTGTTGAGAAAGGAACGGATTGTCGTTACAGTCACTTGTCCAGCTTAGCACATTTTCATTGCATGCGAAAGCGATTGGAAGAGCATATTGATTTTCATAGGCAATAAAGACATCTTCACTGAAAAGTTCTTTATAAATTTCCGGGTTTAAATCGCTGGAGTCGTTATTTACAAGGTATTTAATCCCAAACATGGCGTTATATACGGGTGTTTGCGGATTGTAAGTGTAGCTGTTGATATAATTGCCGAACATGCCGATATCTTTTTGGATGTTGGCAACCTTTTCGTAGGCCATGGAGGAGAAAACAGACACGCCATTGTAATTGTACCAGCTGGGGTCCATTCTTGTACGCAAATGCGTCAGTTCCATACGGTAAAAAGGTGTGCCGTCATATTCGTCCAGCTTTGCTTTCAGTGTTCTAAAAGCTTCATAGTCTTCCGTGTAATGTGTTTTGGATTGGTTCATGGAATATTTGTTTGTATTGGACAAGGCGATTTCAGAAACAGATGCACAAAGCATGAGTACTGCCAAAACAGAGGTTTGGAAACGCTTGTCTTTAAACAAATACAAAATAACCGTGTATCCTACGGCAAAGGCAAGTGTAATAATCAGAGATATATCATCAATGTTTTTAGAGGTGATTTTCTCAACCAAAACCGCAAAGGCGATTACGCCGATGCCGGAAGCAAGAATTTTTGTAGCAGGAATGGAACGGATATTGATAAATGTTTTGTATGCCATTTGCAGCAATACAAAAGAATACATGAAGGAAAAACGGTAGGGCAAGTCGTTCGGGAAATGGAATCCGTGCCAAAAGAAGTTTAAAAAGTTAATTGAAAAGCTGAAATATAAAACACCCAATAAGCAGACATGCGCAATTTTTTCGCGGGTAGAAATCTTTTTGCAGAATAAATACAGGGGTACCAGAATTAAAGTGGCGATTCCGCAATATACATTCGGAAGAACATCCGAGCCGCTGCTGCGAATCGTTGGTTCGGTCGCTGCAAAATGATTTGCAAGAAAATCAAATACAGTAAAGTATTTTTTGTATTCCGTCGGTGCTGTGCCGGAAGTCGCCGAACTGGAAGAAAGGACTTCAATTAACGGGAACATGAGCACGGCAACAATGCCGACGGCTATGACAGAATAAAAGGCAAATTTCCAGCCGGAGCAGAAAAAGACTGAATTGCGCAGCTTTTTAAAAACGGATGTTTTTTGTGTTAAGTCAACAGGGGTAAAGGTTTTGGAGAGGGGGTAGTTTGAAAAATAATAGGTCAGGAAGTACAAAACCGAAAATACACAAACCATATAAGCCATATAGTAGTTTGTGAGGAAGGTCAGCATCAGCGCAATGCAATATAACCCCGGTTTGCCTTTTTTAATAATCTTTTCAATGCCCAGAATGACGAGGGGGAACAAATACATAGCGTCCATCCACATGACATTCCAGTAATACGCGACAAAATAACCGCAAAATGCATAAAGAACGCCGAAAGCCGCAGTGGCAGCATTGTTCTTGCCAATAGAGCTTTTCAGATAATAGGTAAAGGAGCAAGCCGAAAGCACCGCTTTGAGTAAAATCAAAGTGGAAATGGCTTCTGTAATATTCTCGTGGCCAAAAACCAGAACCAATAAGGAAAGAGGACTGGAAAGATAATTCAAGAAATTGCCGAGGAAACTGCTGCCTAAGCCTGAATTCCACGAATAAAGCAAAGAGCCGCCGGAGGTGATTCTGTCGTAAAGCTCCGCAAACAGCGGGCCATACTGGTGATATAAATCCATCCTGAGGATGGTCATGTCACCAAACGGAATTAAGTCATAGCAATAGAAAACAAGCAGCATGATTGCCAGCGCACACACACCGGAAAGCATAACAAACTTGTTTCGGTTAAAAAAGGAATCCTGTTTTTTTTGTTTCAATTTTTCCATACCCATTTTCCTTTAAAAAGCTTTAGATTGGTTTGCAAATTTGAAAATATTATAACATAGCGGGTTTATAGTTTCAAGAAATAAGTTGTTCTATTTTGGGACAAGTAACCATATATTGAATTGAGGTGAACATTTATGGAAATGCCCGAAATCAAAAAGTTTCAGGAAGTCGTTGCATTATTTTCAGAGCAGCTGCGTGCTGCGCTCAAAAATGCCTCGCCGCAGCTGCTTAGCTCCGTTTCGGAGATTCGCCTGCGTGCCGGAATGCCGATTGTATTCGTAACACCGCGGCAAACCTGCTTTTTACAAAAGAGCGGCAGAACAACTTGTCTTTTTTCTGAAAATCTGTTAACAGTCACGCAGACAGAAATACAAGATATTGTTTCGCGAGCATGCGGTTATTCGGTTCACAGCCATCAAGAGGATTTTCAAAACGGATTTTTAACCTTAAAGGGCGGTCACAGAATTGGCCTTTGCGGAACAGCTGTCACACAGAGCGGCAAAATCAGCACGCTTCGGAACATTAACGCGCTGAACATTCGCATTGCGCGTCAAATTCCCGGTGCGGCAACAGAGGTGCTTCGAACCTGTTTTCAGGCGGGTCTTCAAAATCTTTTGATAGCCGGACCGCCAATGTCAGGGAAAACAACTGTGCTTCGTGATTTGATTCGCAGCATTTCGGACGGATACACCGGCAAAATGGTGACATGTACTGTGGTAGATGAGCGCGGGGAGCTCTTTATGAGCAATACGGAAGGTACGGGTTATGTGCTCGGTTGCAATACAGATGTGCTTTCCTATTATCAGAAAAGCGACGGTATCAGGCTCGCCGTTCGGGCGCTGGCACCGCAAATGATTTTTTGTGACGAAATCGGTTCAAAAGAGGATTCCGACGCAATACTGGAGGGTTTGCGCTGCGGGGTAAAATTTGCTGTTACGGCACATGCAGGGTCATTTGAAGAGCTAATCAAACGAAGTCAGATTCAATCCTTATTTGCTGAACAAGCGATTGATACCGTAGTGATGCTTGCGGGCGGCGAAAAAATCGGACAAATACAGAAAATCATTAAGGTCGGTGAGGCATATGCTCAAGGGAGTCGGGATTTTGCTGATTGTTACGGCGACCACGCTGACCGGCAGATACTTTTCCGCACAGGCGCATAAACGCGTGCAAGAACTGGAAACTTTTACACAGTTGCTTTCTTCCATTCGAACCCAAATCTGT
>CASFBL010000028.1 GCA_949292775.1 uncultured Eubacteriales bacterium | reverse complement strand
CGGCATGGAAAGTGAGGGGGCTTTCTCTATAGCCTCCGCCCGTTCTTTGAAAACCGAATAGTACAGCGCATCCTTTACCTTCCTTCTGCCGTCGGCGAAACCGATAAGCCACACGACCTTTTGAGTCGGACGGTGCGGCGCATCCGCACCGAAGGCCATAAAAAGCAGAAGCAATAATGATACTTGCGTCCAGTCATAGGCCGAGCGTTGAAGCGGTACGAAAAGCGCCGTGAGCCGTCGCAGCCAATGAGGGCGCCTCGCAGAGATCCTGGGAGTGGTGGGATTCCAATGAGGTCAAATGCATGACCGAAGGGTGCGTTCCCTTGTTCGGGGCGTCGTGGACAAATACGGACAGAACCAAGAACGATTGATACAAATACCAAGGCGGTCGTTTGCCAAAAAACACTCGGCCGCCTTTTACTTAAACGGAGGCTAACTATGAAAGAAATTAAACGAGGCGAAATCTATTCCGCCGACTTCGGCGCAGGCTTCGGTAGTGAGCAAGGCGGAATTCGCCCTATTTTGATTTTACAGAATAATACAGGCAATAAGCATAGCCCCACCACTATCGTGGCAGCAATCACAAGCAGAAAGACAAAAACAGCTCTGCCTACCCATGTGACAGTTACGGCAAACGGTCTCAAAACCGAATCTACCGTCCTGCTCGAACAAATCCGAACGATAGACAAAGCACGGCTCGGCGAGTATATCGGCAGGCTCGACAGCAAGACCCTCACCGCCGTTGACCGTGCCATTGTGGTAAGCCTCGGCATCAAATACTTGGAGGGGCTGCTCAATGGATAAAAGAACTGACATCAATAATGCATCATTTGCCTACGGCATAAGCCTTTTACGAATGCTGCTTGATATGAATCTGATAACCCAGGACGAGTACGAAAGGATCACCCGAATCAGTGCAGAATACTACGACACCGAGGTCGTTTGTGTCTGAAATCTTAATTCGCAAATTTACGAAAAATATTGCTGGATGTATTCGAACTCCTGTGGTATTGTGTGTGTTGCCAAAAGGCAAATCAGCAAGGCAGCCCCTTGCGGAAAGGAGAAAGAGTAAATGAAAACAATAACCGAAATCACACGGCAAAAACCAACGCCGCCACAAATACGGCTTGCGGCTTACTGCCGAGTATCGAGCGACTCAAGCGACCAGCTTCACTCCTTCGCCGCACAAATCAAATACTACTCCGAATATTGTAAACGGCATCCCGAATACAAATTCGTAGACATTTATGCGGACGAAGGTATAACAGGCACAAGAATGGAAAAGCGTGATGACTTCCGCCGAATGCTTCGGGACTGCAAAAAAGGTCTGATAGACCGCATCATCGTAAAATCCATGTCACGCTTCGCCCGAAACACAGAGGAAATGCTGACGGCGCTCCGAGCGCTTGAGCAAATGGAAGTCAGCGTATATTTCGAGGAACAGGGTCTTGATACCAAGTCGATGAACAGCGAGATGTTCGCTACCTTCCCCGGCATGGTTGCCCAACAGGAAAGCGTGTCCATATCGCAGAATATGCGGTGGAGTTATAAAAAGAGAATGGAATCCGGCGAATTTAACTGCTGCGCTCCGGCTTACGGCTTCGACCTTATCAACGGCAAGCTCGTAATCAACGAAACGGAAGCGGCTGTAATTCGCCGGATTTTTGATCTCTATCTGCAAGGCATCGGTATGCAGGCCATTGCTAACATTCTCAACGACGAGGGTGTACGCAGACAATACGGTCGTGAAAAATGGCATCACACCACCGTGAACTATGTCCTAAACAACGAAAGGTATAAAGGCGACGCCTTACTGCAAAAGCAGATCACCACACAAACCCTGCCATTCAAAAAGCAACGCAACCACGGTGAACAGCCTATGTACTATGTAGAAAACAGCAACCCTGCCATCGTGAGCCGTGAAACCTATGAGGCGGTGCAGGCTCTTATCAAAAGCCGGCAACCGAGCTGCAAGCGGAAAGCCAAAACCTATCCGCTTACAAGAATGCTTCTCTGTCCCGATTGCGGTCACACCTTCCGTCGTCAGGTTGTAAACGGCACAGCCTATTGGCTATGTGCCGCAAAAGCAACCAACAAGACAGATTGTGCTTGGCGCAGAGTTAAAGAGGACGAGGTGTACGCTACCTTTAACCTTATGATAAGAAAGGTACAGGCCAACCGAGAATACCTGCTCGGCACACTCATTCGGCAGCTTGAGGAACTGCAATACCGCACCACAGGCAGTCAGCAGCGGATAAAGGAAATCGACCGTGAGATCGCAGACCTTACGGCACAGAACCTCGTCCTCTCCCGTCTGCATGGTAAAGGAGTGCTTAACGCCGCAGACTACACGGCACAATCCGATGTGCTTGAAAACAAGATAACTGAGCTGCGGATCGAGCGTCGAACCAAAATAACCGACAGCGATGAGAATGAGATGTTGGAAGAACTGAAAATGCTGAACGACATTCTCAAGGAAGTCGAAATCGGTATAGACTTCGATGCCGAGCTCTTCGAGCAAACGGTTGACAGCATCACGGTGGAGAGCAATGAACGGCTGACCTTCCACCTTGCAGGCGGTATCTGCCTGCCCGAAAAAATCCGTGAGAAAGGACGGTGCTACAGACAATGAAACAACGAATCGTACCGCTTGGCTATGCCTTAAGTGGCGGCATCATAATCATCAACGAAGCTGAAGCCGACACCGTCAGAGAGATTGCCGAGCAATATCTCAGCGGCAAATCGCTGAAAGCTATCGCCGAAATGCTGACTGCAAAACACATTGAGTATATGTCCGGCAAGACCGATTGGAACAGGTCACGCATAAAGCGAATTGTTGAGGACAAACGCTATATAGGCGATGGCGGCTATCTGCCGATACTGACTGAGCAAGAATATGCAGCCATGCAGAGCATTAAAGCAGAGAAAAACACGCAAAAGGATGTAAATCATACCGAGGGTATCTTCACGCTGAACGCTCCGGTCGTCTGCTACAACTGCGGCGGCAGAATGCATAGACGCTTTGACAGACGCCGCAAGGCAACTACATGGTGGCAATGCCCCGAATGCAAAGCCTCGGTCAATATAAGCGATGAGGATATGCTGAACGGCATTACCGAGCTGCTCAATGAAGTCATTGCCGATCCCGAAAGTATTCAGATACCGAATTCCGACCATGAGGAAAGTCAAGAGATAAAACGGCTGAACGCAGAGATATCAAAGGAACTCAACACTGTCAGCTTCGATAAGGAAGCCATAAAGCAAAAAATGCTCACTTGCGCGAGCGAAAAATACACGAGCCTTGGCACTGAAGAAATCACGGCTCAAAGCCTAAAAGATATATTCAAGACTGTGCCGCCGCTGACAGCCTATGATAGCGACTTAACAGACCAGGCAGTCAGCGAGATCCAACTGAAAGGAAACGGCACGATAAGCCTTGTACTTATAAACGGTCAGAGGATCGGAAAGGAGAAATCAGCATGATGCAAGCAACAAGCGTACAGCCCCCCAAAACCGTCCGCATTATTCCAGCAACGATAGACACCAAAGCGGCTATCACGCAGAGCTACCGACAGCTTCAAGTTGCCGCCTACTGCCGAGTATCCACCAAACAGGATGAGCAGCTAAACAGCTACGAGGTGCAGCGTACCCATTACGAGGAGCGCATACGCACCGAGCCGAAATGGTCACTTGTGGGTATATTCGCTGACAAAGGCATTACGGGAACAAGCATGAAAAAGCGTGACGAATTCAATAAAATGCTCCGTCTCTGCTACAAGGGCAAGATTGACATGATTATCGTAAAATCTATCAGCCGATTCGCCCGAAACACCCTCGATGTTATCAAGATAACGAGGAAGCTCCGAGAGATCAATGTGGATGTGTACTTCGAGGAACAAGGTATCCACAGCATTGATCCGGCATCGGAATTTTACATCACAATCTACGGCTCAATAGCCCAAAGCGAATCAGAGAACATCAGCGCCAATGTCAAATGGGGCAAAGCACAAAGTGCCAAGCAAGGCAATGTGCCATTCCAATGCAAACACTTCCTCGGCTACACCAAAAACGCAGACGGCGAAATTGAGATCGTCCCCGAAGAAGCCGAGATTATCCGAGAGATATATGAGCGATACCTATCCGGCGAGAGCCTGCACGGAATCAAATGCTATCTCGAAGCAAAAGAGATACCGACGCCTGCCGGATGCAGTGTATGGCGGCAGGAAACCATTCGCTCTATCCTCTCGAACGAGAAGTACAAAGGCGACGCCATCATAAACAAAACCTATGTGTCCGACTGCATCAGCAAGAGAATTAAGGCAAACAACGGCGAAAGGAACAAATACTATATCGAGAATAACCACCCTGCAATCATCGACGCAGGCACCTTCGCAAGAGTACAAGAAGAAATCGCAAGGCGCTCCGGCAAGCCGAAGGTCAAGCAAAAAGGTACGAAAACCGAATTGAGCCGATATTCAAGCAAGTACGCTCTGAGCGAACTACTGATCTGCGGCGAATGCCGAACGCCTTACCGCCGATGCACATGGACTGCCAAGGGCAAGAGAAAAATCGTATGGCGATGCATTAACCGACTTGACTACGGCAAAAAATACTGCCACCACTCACCGAGCATTGAGGAAAGCCTGCTGCAAGACGCCGTTATGAGAGCCATCATGCAGACGGCAAAGCAAAATATTGAGGTGCTGAAAACACTGAAAATCCATATCGGGATGGGGCTTACAGACGAAGTCACCGAGGACAAAACACTCGACATTCAAATCCGAATTGCCGAAATCGACGCTGAGTTTCAAAAAATGCTCAAAGCGGTATCCGCCGACAATGCAGACGGCATCGATGAGGAACGCATCACCGAGCTGATGAACGAAAAGCAAGGTCTGACCGTACAGCTCGAACAGTATGCAACCATGCGGCAAAAGAGAGAAAGCGCAAAATCCCGACTCGATGAGATTTATACCATACTTGACGGATTGCAAAACCATCCGATGGAGTATGACGATAAGCTCGTCCGTCAGATCATCGAATGTGTAGTGGTGGAATCAAAAGAGAAAATCAAGGTGGTCTTTATCGGCGGCACCGAAATCGAGATGACGCTGTAAACAGCCTTGAAAACAGAAACGGAGTGATGTAGAATGATTGTGACGAGTGTTCAAATCAAGACAGTGAAAATGCAAAAACATCTCTATTGTCCTGTCTTCACAGAAAGAGTCTGAACGCAATTCGCGTCCAGACTCTTTCCTTTTTCCCAACGAAGATGCAAGCGTTGAAAACGATAGCTTTTTGCTTGTTTTTTCAAATCCAAAATGGTGACGCAATGCGCAATAGCAAACTGTTGGGACCCTTTTTTCACGAGACAAGGATATGAATCTGAGCGATGAAACCCCACATCGCTTGACACAGCGTTTCCCATTATGGTATAGTGAAACCATAAAGAGGGGCGAAATATAGGGACAACTGCATAGCAAAAACCAATCAGCAGGCGTCGAGCCCCGAACCGGGTTCGGCGCCTTTGTGCTTTTCAATAGCTGTTCCCGCCATGCAATCCGACTGCACAATGGAATACTATGTAGACTATATTTGGCAAGACGGCTTGCTTACCCAGCAAACGCTCTATTTCTATTTTGAAATTACCATCCAAGGCGTCACAACAACAGAGGAAATCCCGATTTCGTCCAAATTTGTTTATGATGAAAGCAGCCAGCCGGTTGGTTGTGTGACGAACGGTGAAATGTCTTATGCGTTCGTGCGCAATTTGCAGGGGGATATCATCGCGGTTGTCGACCAGGACGGCGAAACGCTGGTGGAATACAGCTATGACCCGTGGGGAAAAGTCACCTCTACCCGCAACGGCGAAAATCTTACTCAGCTGGAGTCTTCCGTAATAGCGGTCATGTGTCCGTTTGCCTACCGTGGGTACAACTACGACTTCACCACAGGGCTTTACTACCTGCAAAGCCGGTATTATAACCCGGAGTGGGGCCGCTTCCTCAACTGTGACGACACCAACATTCTCCTTGCAACCCAAGGCGAAACCCTCGGCGCAAACCTCTTTGCGTATTGTAACAATAACCCAGTGAATCGGGTGGATTATACGGGGTATGAAGCAACAGATACACCTAGCAATAGGATTTTGACGCAGGTGTTGGAAATACTTGCCCCCTTTGCTGCTTTTGATTATTATAGAGTGGATACTGAACCTGTTTCAACAGGTGAACGATTAATAGCAGCAAGAATCATGATTTTAAAGGATGATTTTTATTTAGCGATTTCAAAAGCAGCAAAAATCCAGCCGGACCTTACTTATTTGGTTTTAGCGTTGATTGTTGATGCCTATGTAAAGAAAGAAAAAAACAGGCCGCTTTTATTCGATGTGGATTGTATTGCTATGGAAATAAAATATCATGTGGAAGCCTATATATTTGGAGAAAATATAGTTGTTTCAGACAGCAGAATACCAATGTCTCCTCCAATTGCTAATACAATAACATCAGGAACAAATTACTTAAAACACTTTCTAAAGGAAAAGTGTGCACAGATAGATATTTTTGAAGGGGATGTTTATTCTAGGTCTCAAGCCTTCCTATTTCAGTATAAGGACGGCATACGATCATGCTACTATCATACAGACGCTGATCCATATATGTCAAACCTTGGCATTCGATTGAATTATCGAATTACAGGTATCCATGGTACCGAGTGGGAAAAGGCACTAATTAAAAAGAGTGAGGAAAAATGAAGAAAAAGATAATCGTTTTCATTTGCTTGATAGTCATTATTTGTGGTCTTGTGTGCCTTTCGGCTTGGCGAACCAGTAACGGGAACAAGAAGGCCGCTCGGGTGAGAGACTTTCCGAGTAACACGATAGAACTGAAAGAGCCGTTGAGAGACTATGTTTCGGTTACGGCGCGAAGCAATATTGAATGGCTGTCTTGGGGCCCCGTGGATCTTGCGGCACAGGTTAAAGAGAACAATCCTTTTCAGGATTATTGGACTTGTGCAGATGAGAGTGTTGTTGTGGAACTTGACTATCTGATTGCAAAACGGGGCGGGCAAATTTTTGTCCGCAGCGGTGATGCAGATAAGATCCCGAAAGAGTATAGTTCAGATAAAATTTCCGTTATGTCAGTTTATAACTATAATGATTCGCCATGGTTTAAACCTGTTTTTATAGATCTTACCCCGCAGGAGCTTCAATGGATTCACCGGATTTTGTTTGATGAAGAGCTGAACAAATCGCTGGAAAGACCGGAAAACATCATTTTAGAAAACGAGCGTATAAAACAATGGGATATTTCGTTCCATGTAAAGGACTTGGAAAATCTTTGCTATCAATCAAATACTTACACATTATGTCACACAACAGATGGTCGGTGGTTTGTAACGAACGGGTATCACATGTTAGCCGAGTTGCCCGTAGAAGTTGCAACGAAAATTGAAGAGGCAGTAACTTTGCATTCCTCCGAGCAAAGCTAAAGAATGCCTGACAGTGCTTGCAGCGGAGAATAAGCGCAAGTCAAGCGTGCAAGCCTATATTGAGTAACACTGTGAAAAATCATATGACCTGTATGCTAATCATCTTGGCAAAATTTACGCATCGCTTGACATAACTTTTCCCACTATGGTATAGTGAATCTATAAAGAGGGGAAAAACGAGGGGCACAACTGCATAGCAAAAACCAATTAGCAGGCGTCGAGCCCCGAACCGGGTTCGGCGCCTTTGTGCTTTTCGGCAACTGTCCCCGCCATGCAATCGGCGGTACAATGGAATACTATGTAGACTATATTTGGCAGGACGGGTTGCTCTCAGCCAATGTAGCAAGCAATAGCAAACAAAAAGTAAAATTTACAAAATATAATTTTGCCCCCCCAAAAAAGAAAGGCAGTAAGCGAACGAACCATTCGTTTACTGCTTTTTTTAAAATTGTGCTTGTGCGAATAAAAATGGATTTTACTTTGCATGGTGTGGCATAAATGTTTCTAAAATTTTAAAAACATTTCTAAAATTATAGAAAATTTTCTAAAATTTTAGAAATGCAAAATGCCGAAAACCCTTGATACAAAAAGAAAAGCCTTGTATTCGTTGAGAATACAAGGCTTTCTTTGTTGGAGCGGCTGATGGGAGTCGAACCCACCTGTCGAGCTTGGGAAGCTCGCATTCTACCGATGAACTACAGCCGCAAAAGGGAATGACGCAAGGGTCGCTTGCGTCATTCGTGGTCGGAGTGACGGGACTTGAACCCATGGCCTCTTGGTCCCGAACCAAGCGCGATACCAAACTTCGCCACACCCCGAAATGTGTTCGTTTTTGAACGCTTTGGTATTATAATATATTCTAAGAATAAAATCAAGGCTTATTTTAAATTTTATCAAAGATTTTTTTGGTTTGCATCTAAATGAAGCCGGTGTCCCTATTCAAAAGTTACAATTTCCAAAGTTTCTTTTCGTGGAAAAAGCAAAGTGATTTTTCACCTGTTTTTCGCTATACTTTTAAATATAATATACAAAAAACAGGGGGATTCTTAATGACAAAATCCAAGCAAATCGGGATTTGTGTTGGCATAGCCGTTGTTTTGATTGCCGTGGCTGTGCTTCTGATTTTATATTTTACCGGTGTTCTGCGTTATGCCGAGCCGGTCAAAAGCATCGGTGGGAAATATCTTTTCTGCTATTTTGTCGGCAATGAACCCGAACAAGAGCGCATACATTTTGCCGTAAGTGAAGACGGCTATCATTTTGAAGCGCTGAATAATAACGAGCCGGTCATTTTGCAAAAGCTCGGGAAAGGCTCCGTGCGCGACCCGTACATATTAAAAGGGGAGAATGGCGCATTTTATATCATCGGTACCGATATGCGCTGTGAAGAGGGCTGGACCTCCAATCATGCACTGGTCACATGGCGTTCCGAGGACCTGATTACTTGGACAGACGAAACCATTTTGGATATCCGTGATTTTGGCGGGGAATTTGCCCGCACCAACCGTGCGTGGGCGCCGCAGGCGATTTACGACCCGCAGGCAGGCGCTTATATGGTCTATTGGGCAAACTCGACCGAAGAAAACGATACCGCTGCGATTTATTACGCATACACGACCGATTTTAAAACCCTTACCACGCCGAAGCTTTTGTATGCGCGCGAGGGAATTCAGACCATTGATGCGGATATCGTGCAAAATCCCGATACCGGGAAATATTATCTGTATTTTAAACACGATGAAGACCAAACCATTGCTTATGTAACCTCCGATAATCTCACCGGGCCTTATGCCGATGAACCGGTTGTTGTTTCCTTGGCACCGACCGGCGTGGAGGGAAGCTCCGTGTATCCGATTACCGGGACAAATACTTGGGTAATGATTATGGACGAATACGGTGAGGAACGCTTCTTTGCCCAGCAGACAGAGGATTTGGAGAATTTCACGAAACTGCGCCGAAGCGATTACAGCTTCTCTGTGTCGCCGCGGCACGGCTCGGTGGTCGCGATTACCGATGCGCAGTATGACGCCTTGGTCGCTGCTTTCGGGAAATCATCATAAACCATTTATGTCGGATAAGAGGTATGGGCAGTATGAATAAACTTTCAACTCGATTGAAAACTTTTTTGCAGTCGCCAATCGTTGCCGGAAACGGCGTTGTCCCCAGACGAGAGGGATTGTGGTACACAATCGGTATAGCCGGGCAAAATATATCCTGCGGCATGGTCGGCTGGTTTTATTATTTTTGTACGGATGTCGCTTATTACGATATGCGGGTAATTGCTATTGTATTAACTGTTGCGAGAATTTGGGACGCTGTTAATGACCCGCTGATGGGCGTTTTGATTGACCGTCACCGCTTTAAAAACGGTGAAAAACTTCGCCCTTGGCTTCGTATAGCGCCAATCGTTGCCGGTATCAGCGCAATGCTGATGTTCCTGAAACCCGGTTTTACGGAGGACAGCGTATATCTGCAGGGCATACTGATTATGGCAATCTACCTGATTTACGACATGAGCTTTACCGTGCAGGATGTTTCTATGTGGGGGATGACAGCGGTCATGTCTCCGCACTCCAATGAGCGAAGCCGCCTGGCACAGTGGGGCAGAATTGGGGGTACGGTTGGTTCATGGCTGCCGGGCTTGATTTCAGTTTTTATTTCCGCAGCCAATGCCATCGGTATGTCACAGCGTGTCCTGTTTGCCATTCTCGGTGTGGTTCTCGGCCTTGGCGGCATGCTTTTATCTATTACTTCTTCTATTGGTAAAGAGCGGGTGCGTTCCTTGCCGCAAAAAGGTTCTGCTTCGCTTTGGACAAATCTCAGCGACCTGTTTAAAAACAAAATGGTTATGCTGATTTTGGCCGGAAGCATTTTGAGCGGGCTTTCACTTACGGTACCGCAAATTTATTTCTTTAAATATAAGGTCACCTTAAACTTGTTTGGATTTGAAATGGACGGCACAACGGCGTCATTCTTCTACGGTATTTTTGCCGGGCTTCCCGGAACGCTCGCAATGCTGATTGTGCCGCAGTTTGCCAAAAAAGTCGGCGGTATGAAAAACATTTTGATTCTTTCGTGCTTTGCGGCTATTGTAATGCGTGTCCTATGCTTCTTTGTCGGCTATGAGGGATACCGCATTTTGATTGTAACCCTGCTGATGGCGGTGGCAAGTATTCCTGCCGGTATGACGGGCATTGCTATGACTTCGCTGTTTGGGGATTCCATTGATTATATGGAGTGGCAAACCGGGCGGCGCGCTGAGGCAATTACTTTTGCGGCGCAAACTTTTGCAAGTAAAATTGTGGGCGCTATTAACACGGGTGTTTCTACGGTTTTGTTTATTGTTTTACATTACAGCGCAGAGGATTATGATGCAGGCCTGCCGCTTTCACCGGAGTTTGACCGCTGGGTATGGCCGTTGTTCATCCTCGGCCCGATTATCGGCAGCATTTTAAATGTGATTCCGCTTTTATTCATCCATTATCCGGATAGCTTGAAAAAACAGGTGGAGGCCGATTTGCAGCAGCGGCGAGCGCAAAGCAAGTCGCAAACGGATGACGAAGTTTGTTTAACAGAATAATATGTTTGGCGGCATGGTGAAATCCTTGCCGCCGCATTTTTATATAGCCCTTTTCAAGATTGGAAAGCTATGCTAAAATATACCTATTCTTTTATTAAGGTGAGCAAATATGTCATTGATCAGCAAAATCGTTTCTAAATTCTCCGGACTTTCTCAAGAAGAGACCGCCCGTGCGGCCGCTGAAAAGACCATAACCCCCGGCATGCCCGAAATCCTGCGCCGTGCCGCGGCAGAGGGTGCAGTCTTACTCAAAAACGACGGGCTTCTGCCGCTCGAAAATAATGAGACGGTCGCGCTTTTTGGCCGCGTGCAGTGTGAATGGTTTTACACAGGATACGGCTCCGGCGGTGATGTCAATAAGCCTTATGCCGTCAATCTTATTGAGGGCATTCGCGGCTGTTCGGCGCTTCAACTTTATGAACCGCTTGCAAAACTCTATTCCGACTGGAGCGAAAAGAATCCAATCGACCACGGCTTTTGGGGGCATTGGCCTCGATTTTACCCGGAAATGCCGTTGTCAAAAGAAGTGGCGGCAGACGCGGCGGCAAAGGCAGACTGCGCAGTCGTTACGATTGGCCGATCTTCGGGCGAGGACCGCGAGAATGCACTGGAAAAAGGCAGCTTTTATCTGACCGATGATGAGCGAAAACTTTTGGAAACGGTTACCGAAGTGTTTGAAAAAACAGTCGTGCTGTTCAATGTCGGCAGCATTATGGATTTGTCGTGGCTGCATGATTTTGGCGATAAAATTGGCGCGGTTCTGCTCGTGTGGCAGGGCGGCATGGAAAGCGGCAACGCCGTAGCGGATTTGCTGTGCGGTGCGGTTTGCCCCAGCGGAAAATTGACCGATACAATTGCCCGGCAGTATGCGGACTATCCCTCTGCCAACGATTTTGGCGCGGCGGAATTTAATAACTATACCGAAGACATTTTCGTGGGCTACCGCTGGTTTGAGACCTTTAAGCCCGAAACCGTGCTTTACCCGTTCGGCTATGGATTGAGCTACACCGATTTTTCAGTTCAATTTACCGGGCTGAAAGAAGAAAAGGACGGCTTTGCGCTGTCCTGCACCGTGACCAATACCGGCAAAAAATACAGCGGCAAAACTGTTGTGCAGGTTTATGTAGAACCGCCCTGCGGTGCGCTCGGAACGCCTGCCCGCGTGCTTTGCGGCTTTGCGAAAACGGATGTGCTTGCCCCCGGCAAAACACAAGACTTGACTATAAATATCCCAACGGCGCGCCTTGCGTCTTACGATGAAAGCGGGGTAACCGGATACACGAGCGCCTATGTTTTGCAGCAGGGCGTTTACGGTTTCTGTCTCGGTGAGAATGTTCGTGACGCTGTTCGCGTGGCAGAAATCACGAAAGCTGAAACTGAATTGCTCGAACAGCTTACTCAGGCGGCTGCGCCTGTTCAGTCGTTTACCGTTTGCCGCGCGAAAGATAATCATGGTGGTCGCGCACTTAGCCGCGAACCGGTGTATCTTTCTAAAGTCGATTTAAAACAGAGAATTTTAGACACATTGCCTAAAGCGGTGGAACAGACCGGCAACCGCGGAATTAAACTTTGTGATGTCCGCGACGGCAAGGCGACAATGGACGACTTTGTTGCGCAGTTAGACCTTACAGAACTGGAAGCGATTTCCCGCGGGGCATACATTATGAACAGCCCGCTCGGTGTGCCGGGCAACGCGGGTGTATATGGCGGCGTTTTGCCCTCGCTTCGCGAAAAAGGGGTGCCGCCCGTCACCACGACCGACGGTCCGTCCGGCATTCGCCTGCAAAGCTGCTGTTCTCTTTTGCCAATCGGCACACTGCTTGCCTGCACCTTCGATGAAGCTCTCGTGGAAGAATTATATAAAGCGCTCGGCGCGGAAATGCGCGAGAAAGGCACCGATGTGCTGTTGGCACCCGGCATCAATATTCACAGAAATCCGCTTTGCGGCAGAAACTTTGAATATTACTCTGAAGACCCGCTTGTGACAGGTAAAATTGCGGCTGCCGCTGTTCGAGGACTTCAAAGCAACGGCGTTTCCGCCTGCGTCAAGCATTTTGCGTGCAACAATCAGGAATTCCGCCGAAGCACCAACGATTCCCGTGTTTCTGAGCGCGCGCTGCGTGAAATTTATCTCAAGGGTTTTGAAATCTGCGTCAAAGAAGCCGCACCGCAGAATATTATGACTTCCTACAATAAAATCAACGGTGTGCACGGCCATTATCAATATGAGCTTTGCACAACGATTTTGCGCGGGGAGTGGCATTACGATGGCTGTGTCATGACCGACTGGTGGATGCGCTCGCAAAAGAGCCCCGAATTTCCAAAGCTTCGCGACAATGCCTATCGGGTGCGTGCTCAGGTCGATGTTTTAATGCCGGGCGGCAAGCGCGTCGGCAAACAAAAGCCGGATAAAACGCTTTTGAAAACCTATGGCAAAAAGGACGGCATCACCCTCGGTGAAATGCAGCGCACAGCGAAAAATGTTTTGCGTTTTTGCATGCATTCAACGGCAATGGAGCGTTTCTTACAAAACCAAGAAAAATAAAATCCGTACATAAAAACAGCCGGTAAGCAGAAAGCTTACCGGCTAATTTTATTTTACTTTTTCAACGGACTTGACAAAAAGCGTTTGCTCACTTACGGTAAAATGAATTTCCAATCCCGCAAAAGAAAGACCATATATTCGTTCGGGGTCGTTTTGATATGCAGGGCGCGGGTCCTGCGCCAATACAGAAATAAGTGCTTGCCGTTTTTCTTTCGGCACAAGTTCTAAAAACGCCGGCGGGATTTCCACCTGCAAAATGGGCTCGGTGGATTGCAGCGCAAAACCACCAAAGGCGTTGGGGTGCGATTCGACATAGGCAAGATACGGCTTAATGTCTAAAACCGGCGTGCCGTCTAAAAAGTCCCCGCCGCAAATGTGTAAAACCGGGCCGTTCTGTTCTGTATATTCCACGCGTTCCAACTGCACACACGAAAGACCGATTGGGTTCGGACGGTAGGGGGAACGCGTAGCAAATACACCCATTCGTGTGTTTCCGCCAAGCCTTGGCGGGCGCACCGTCGGCGACCAGCTTTCCCGCATGGCTTTCGAGAAAAGCCACAGCACCCAAATGTGCGAAAATCCCTCAAGCCCTCGAAACGCGTCGGGGTTTTGATATTCCGGTTCAAAAGAAATTGTCGCTTTCAAATCCTTTACAATCCCGCTTTGCCGCGGAATTCCGAATTTTTCCGGAAACTCGCTGTGAATATGCCCTAAAATTTTCATCGGGATTTCCTGTTGCATATAAAAACCTTCTCTACAGTTGACCCTTTTAGCTTCTGTGAGCAATCCATAAAATCAAAACGCCGTGTGTCGGCGGTCCTGTCTGTAAAAACACTTGATTTGATGTCCGGATAAAAAGAAAGAGCTTGCACAAAACAGTGTCAAGACTCTTTTGCATATCCGGGGTGTGAAAAACTGACCTTGACGCGTGCGACTGCATTTGGATAAACAAAAAAGCCCCGAACGCGAATTGCGTGTCGAGGCTCTCGACTGGTGCCGCTGACCGGACTTGAACCGGTACGGTGTTGCCACCGAGGGATTTTAAGTCCCTTGCGTCTGCCGATTTCGCCACAGCGGCATAAAAGATGCGAATCTATTATAGTAAAAACCCTGCGTGTTGTCAATGGATTTTTGCTTATAGAATCATTTTTTTGCTCTCTTTTTTACATTGTGTTGCCGAAACTTTTATTGTATAATATAGGCAACAAATCCCGGAGGTATTTTTATGGAACCGTTCAAATGGGCTTATATCGGCAGCGGCAACATTGCGCGCGCAACCGCCGCAAGCATTACAAAAGGCGACCATGAAATTGTTTCTGTTTTTAGCCGCAATCTCGAAAAGGCAAAAGCGCTTGCCAATCAATACGGTGCCAAGGCGTTTTCCGATTTTGACAGCGCGGTCAATTTAGATGAGGTTGACGGGGTTTATATCGCTACGCCGCACACCTCCCATGTGGACTACGCCGTGCGTGCCATGGAGCTTGGTAAACCCGTGCTTTGCGAAAAGCCGGTCGGCGTTTCTGTCAAAGATGTCGATACACTTATTGCCGCCGCCGAAAAGCAGCAGGTGTATTTCTGCGAAGCGATGTGGACTTGGTTTTCCGATGTCGCACTGACGGTGAAAAACTGGGTGCAAAGCGGGGCAATCGGCGACATACAGCATGTCGAAATTCACTATGCGTTCCCCGGTATTCTCATGTCCAAGAATTCGCGCGTGCTTACGCCCGAAACTGCGGGCGGCGCACTTTTGGATATCGGTATTTATCCGATTACATACTGCTACAATTTGTTTGGCGTTCCCGAAACCGTCCACTGCCGCGGCACGCTGAAAAACGGCATTGATATTAAAGAGCTAGTTACACTCGAATATAAAGGTTTTTCCTGCAAACTGCACATGTCTCTTTGCAGTCTTAAGGAAAGCTGTATGATTGTCGGCTCAAAGGGGAAAATATCCCTGCCGTCCTTTTTTCATATGGCATCCAAAGCGATTCTTTATAATGACAGCGGTAAACAAGTATTCCGTGGCAAAACGGATTACCTGACCGAGTTTACACGCGCCGCCGAGGAAATTCGCGCCGGCAAAACCCAGTCACAATATATCCCGTTCGCTGCCACGCGCGCGTGCATGGAAATTATGGACGAGTGCAGAAAGCAAATGCATCTCGTCTATCCGTTCGAGTCGGAGAAAGGGGAGAACGCATGAAAAAGTGGGTGACAGGTCTTTGTCTGCTTTTGTGCATGGCGTTGCTTACATCCTGTTCTATCTATGAAACAGATAAGTCCGAAATGCATTTGAGCAATCCGAACGCCAACGAGACCACGAAAAAGGTCTATTCTTATATTTGCGAAATGTATGAAAACCATATCATTTCCGGGCAGCAGGAATCCACTTGGGTAGATGGCCCGGATTATGAAATGCAGTATCTTTTAGACGCAACCGGTAAACTGCCTGCCATGCGCGGCCTTGATTTTATGGATGACGATTTCGACGGTGTAGTGGAGCGCGCTGAAGATTGGTGGAAAAAAGGCGGTCTGGTGACAATTTGCTGGCACTGCGGCTCGAATTTCACCGGCAATTACGATGACAGCAAAAACGACGAAATTACCGACTGGGACGCTGTTTTGACAAAAGGTACGCCGGAAAACCAAATGTTTATAGAAAATATGGACCACGCGGGTCAGGCGCTTTTGGAATTGCAGGAGGCTGGCGTCACCGTGCTTTGGCGTCCGTTCCACGAGTTTGACGGTCAGTGGTTCTGGTGGGGAAAAGGCGGTTCCGAAAACTTCAAAAAACTTTGGATTATGATGTATGACCATTTCACGAACGATTTGGGACTGAACAATCTGATTTGGGTGCTTGGATATTCCCATAACGGCGATGATGTGGGCGACTGGTATCCGGGCGATGCATATTGTGACATTGCCGGTGCAGACAGCTATGAGGTTGCGGAAAAAGGAGCGGAAAAATCCCTTTACCGAAAAGTACATCGTGTTGCAAAAGGTACAAAGCCGCTGTGGCTCCACGAATGCGGACTGATTCCGACGGAAGAGCAGTTGCAAAAAACGCCGTGGGGTTCGTTTATGGCGTGGCACACCGAATATTTGGTAGATACGAATTCCAAAGAGCAACTGTCACAACTTTATAACAGCGAGTATGTCATCACACTCGACGAATTGCCGTCATTTGCTTAAACGGGTTGTTACCTGCGGCTTGCAAACGCTGGGCAAATTTGTTATGATGTTCATAGAATCTAAAAAGGAAGGACCTTATTATGCTGGAATACAGATATGACACCCAACTTTTGATTGAGGGCGAGGACTTAGACGAGGACGCCATTCACGACCATTTTATCGAGCACTTTAAAGGCGACTGCCTGCTTGCCGTTGGTGATGAAGATTTAATTAAAATTCATTTCCATACCAATGAGCCGTGGAAAGTGTTGGAATACTGCTCAACGCTCGGCGAAATTTTCGATATTGTTGTTGAGGATATGGACCGTCAGGAGCGTGGGTTGAAAGGCTGAATACCAATAAGGGGGGAGTTTTTGTGGCGAAATTGACGGCAACACTCAAAGGGGATTTTCAAAGCATCATCGAGGATTTGGAAAACACCGTAATGGAGGGCAGCCTTTCCGCTTCTTTGGAAGACAGTGAACGCTGCGAGCAAAACGGCATTTCCTTTTATGTCGGTGTATTTGAGCGTTACAGCTATATGGGTGGCAATCGTGTCAGCCTGACCATTACCTTGTTCGGAAACGAGCAAGAGTCCAAGCTTTGTGCTGTCGCCTCCGGCGGCAGTACAGGCATGTTTTTGAAAATCAATACCTTCGGGGAAGAGTCGTTTTTAAACACGATTATAGATTGTGTGGAAAAATATAAAGTTTGACCGATTTTTTTCGACATCGGTTATTGACATTGCAGGTCTTTTGGTACATAATAGACAGGCAAAAAACATATCGGTAGGTAAGGCTCCCACAGGGATACGGGCTGCTGCCGCGAAACGGTGGAGACACCGTCAGCAGGTCAACAGGGCACATCGAAAAAACAAGGTGTGTTTTAACGCAGTTACATGCCCTCTGAAGCTAAAGCTTGAACGAAACCATAATGCGAAAAATTGCGCATACCGCTTTTCGTTCGGCGGTGTGCGCTTTTTGCAGGAATTTTTTATTGTGAGGTGAAAATAATGGACACATTCAAGTGCGAAAAGTGCAGAACCCAACCCCCGATCTACGGTGAAAGCCTTTGCGGCTTTATGTGCCGTTATTTTTGGCTGAGTTTTGCACTTTGTTTTCCGTTTCGCCCGAAACCGGGCATACTATGTTGACAGGAGGGAAACAAGGTGTACGAAGAAATCCTTGCATTGCTGGAAGAAAAAAAGTATTCTGAACTTAAAAATCTGCTTTCTGAAATGAACGAAGCGGATATTGCTGCGGTGCTTAAAGAGCTGCCGCAGGAAAAACTGCCGCTGTTATACAGAATTTTGCCGAAAGAACTTGCGGCGGAGGTTTTCGTCAATATGGATTCCGACGCACAGGAATTCTTGATTCGTGCGTTCAGCGATAACGAGCTGCGCGAAGTTTTAGACGAACTGTATGTGGACGACGCAGTCGATATTATTGAAGAAATGCCGGCAACCGTCGTCAAGCGTATTTTGATGCACACCGACCCCGAGGTCCGCAAAAGCATCAACGAAATTCTCCAATACCCCGAGGATTCCGCCGGAAGCCTTATGACAATCGAATATGTCGATCTCAAAAAATACATGACCGTGGAAGATGCCTTTACCCGCATCCGCCGTACCGGTGTGGATAAAGAAACAATCTACATTTGTTATGTTACCGACGAAAACCGGAAACTGCTCGGCATTGTGACTGTCAAAGATTTGCTGCTTTCTGAAAAAAGCGCTAAAATCTTTGAAATCATGGATACCAATATCATTTCCGCCAATACGCTGGAAGATAAAGAAATCGTCGCGGAAAAATTCCGCAAATACGATTTGCTGGCGCTGCCGGTCGTTGACCAGGAAAACCGTCTGGTCGGCATTGTCACCATCGACGACGCTATGGATGTCTTGCAGGACGAGAACACCGAAGACATCGAAAAAATGGCGGCTATTACCCCGACGGACAAGCCCTATCTCAAAATGTCCGTTTTTGAGACCTGGAAAAAGCGTTTCCCGTGGCTTTTGTTATTGATGGTTTCCGCCACCTTTACCGGCAAAATCATCACCCATTTTGAAGACGCCTTGCAGTCCTATGTCATTCTGACCGCATTTATCCCCATGCTGATGGATACCGGCGG
>CASFBL010000027.1 GCA_949292775.1 uncultured Eubacteriales bacterium | reverse complement strand
TTTTTTCAGGTCATAATATGCTCTTGTCTCTTCACTAATCATTGTCTTTGTTCCTTTCGGTTTTAATTTTGTCATGACACAAGCAGACCTAACAAAAAAGAGAACACCTTCTGAAATTACTTTCAAAAAGTGTTCTCTATACAGCAAGTACTGTATTGTGTTTTATCCTTACAACAATTCATTCTGGGATGTACTGTATAAAGGGTGGTTTACACTACCTACTACATTACATCGGCTGACGGTTCATTTGTGGCAGAGTGACGACCAGCAGAAGAAAGAAGGTGCATATATAACTGGGCATGACTCGCCAAAACGGAGTTATGCCTTTTCGTTTATTGTGCAGCAAACAGGGAATTTATCCGTTGCCGTTCCTGCCATTCGCCGTTGACCTGGCTGCGTTTTTTCTTAACGCAGGGATGTCTTTAACCTGTAAATGGTTTGCTGTTTTAGGAATGATATTGTTAATGAGAAACTCGTCTGTCAAAGTATCATAATTATCCGGTAAAATCACAGATGCAATATCTTCGAGTTCTTTCAGAACTTCTCCCTTATTCCAGTCGTGACGCCTATTATAGGGACAGGCATCTTGACAATTATCACATCCACACATCCACTCATCATACATTTCATCCGTTAATCCATCTGGCACATTGGAATTACCAAATGTAGTCAAGTAAGAAATGCATTTAAATGGATTCATTGTATATGGAGCTTCTAACGCTTTTGTTTTGCAAGCCTTTCTGCACAGATCACATTTTTCTGAGCACGGTAAAATGGTACAAGTCTGAATAAGTTCACATTCTTTGTCTATCACATATCCAAACAAGTTATTATAGGAACCGCTTTCCGTATAGAAGAAATTGTTTTTCCTGATAATCCCTAGTCCGGCCTTCATCGCCATATATCGAAGGGGGCCTATGCTGCTGGAGCCAAAATGCTCTCCACCTTCCGCCCGAAGGCCATTCTCAAAAAACCACGCTTCAAGTCTTTCCAAATCGAACCGGGCCTTGCTCCCTTTTTCTGGTTCCAGAAAAAATGCTTTTCCATATTTCCCTTGCAACTCTTTCGGGAAACGGAATTTCCCATAATCAAACACAAGAATTACGATGGATCTAGCCCAAGGAAACCGTTCTCGTGTTTTATTTAGGCCATTAACACCCTTATAAAAATATTGGCTCGCAGGAATATCAGTAAGCCTTTTTTGGTATAAACGGTCGAATCCGTCCAACGCAGAAATAGGGATGATACCGCATTTATCAAACCCGCAAGTCAATGCCTGATTTTGAATTTCTTCTGCTATGTTGCTCATCGCCAAACGCCCAACCTCCTCTTAAAATAACATCAAGTACCTTTCAACTTATCATTTTTACATTCTGAGCATAGCACATATTAAATACAGCTGCAAGACGCATCGGCTTTATGATTATAGGTTCATGCAAAGCAGACCAAGGGCGCACTTACTCACCACCCGCAAGCGGGCGGTGAGTAAGTGCGCCCTCCGAGGGGGACGCGCCAGCAGGCTCTTGCCCTACTTGTAGCACCGAAGCTGGAGGCCGTCAAGGGATTGGCTACGCCTTGCCTACGGCACCCTTGACCGTCTCCAGAATTATATGAAAAATTGTTGTCAATTTGTTGTCAACTCGGATTTGAGATGCCGAAAACCCTTGATTTTACTGGATTTTTTAGTCCAGAGGCTTCATTGTCGGGAAGAACAGAACATCGCGGATAGCGGGAGAATCGGTCAAAAGCATGACCATACGGTCAATACCGAAGCCGATGCCGCCTGTCGGGGGCATACCCAGTTCCAGCGCATACAAGAAGTCCTCATCTGTGTGATTTGCTTCTTCATCGCCCTGTGCAAACAGCTCTTCCTGCTGTGCAAAACGCGCACGCTGGTCAATGGGGTCATTCAGCTCTGAATAAGCATTCGCCATTTCCCAGCCGTTCATAAAGAACTCAAAACGCTCAACATAGTCCGGATTTTCCGGTTTTTTCTTGGTCAGCGGTGAAATTTCAATGGGGTGGTCCATAACAAAAGTGGGCTGCACCAGATGCTCTTCAACATATTCTTCAAAGAACAGGTTCAAAATATCGCCTTTTTTATGGCGTTCCTCATATTCAATATTGTGCGCTTTTGCAACGGCACGCGCTTCTTCAAGTGAGTGAATCTCATTAAAATCCACACCGGCATACTGCTTGACCGCATCAAGCATCGTGATTCGCGCGAAAGGCTTGCCGAGATCCATTTCCACACCGTTATAGGAGATTACAGTGGTCCCAAGCACTTCTTTGGCAACATAGCGGTACAGATTTTCTGTCAAATCCATCATGCCATGATAATCTGTATAAGCCTGATACAGCTCCATCAGTGTGAATTCAGGGTTATGGCGTGTATCTAAGCCTTCGTTACGGAACACGCGGCCGATTTCATACACGCGCTCCAAACCGCCGACAATCAGTCGTTTCAAATAAAGTTCCAAAGAAATTCGAAGCTTCACATCTTCATCGAGCGCATTGAAGTGGGTCACAAACGGGCGAGCTGCCGCGCCGCCGGCATTGGACACGAGCATGGGCGTTTCCACTTCCATGAAGCCTTGTCCGTCCAGATAATTGCGAATCGCATGAATGATTTGAGAACGCTTGATAAAGGTATCGCGAACTTCCTGATTCATAATCAGGTCTATATACCGTTGGCGATAACGCGTATCGGTATTTGTAAGGCCGTGGAATTTTTCCGGCAGCACCTGCAAGCTTTTAGACAGCAGTGTGACTTCAGCAGCGTGAATGGATATTTCACCGGTCTTGGTTTTGAACACCTCGCCCTTAATGCCGATAATGTCACCGATATCCAGCTTTTTAAACGCTTTATAAGACTCCTCGCCGATGCTGTCGCGCGCAACATAGGACTGAATATTGCCTTTCAAATCCTGCAGATTGCAGAATGAGGCCTTGCCCATGACGCGTTTGGACATCATGCGGCCTGCCACGGAAACGGTTTTGCCCTCCAGCGTCTCAAAATTCTCCTTGATTTCAGCGCTGTGATGGGTTACCTCATATTTTGTAAGCTGAAACGGGTCATTTCCCGCCGCCTGCATTGTCTGCAGCTTTTCCAGACGAATCTTATGCTGTTCGCTGACATCCTGCCGTGTCTGCGCAGGATTGTTCCGAATTTCCTCTGCCATTTCTTCACTTCCTAAAAACCGGGCGCAAATGTGCCCGGTCAGATTATTGATTATTTATCGATTGCAACGATTTTAAATTCAAGTGCACCGATAGGAGCTTCAACGACGACTTTTTCCCCGACCTTATGACCGAGCAATGCTTTGCCCACCGGGGATTCATCGGAAATTTTGCCCTCATCGGGATTCGCCTGTGCAAAGCCGACGATTTTATATTCAAACTTCTGTTTTTTGCTGTTGGTGATGGTCACTTTAGAACCGATGTGCACCACTTCTGTGCCGAGCGTATCCTCATCAAAAACCTTTGCGTTTTTGATCATGGTCTCGATTTCGTTGATGCGCGCTTCCAATTTAGCCTGATCACTCATTGCCTCATCATATTCAGCATTTTCAGACAAGTCACCGAAGCTTCTTGCGACCTTGATTTTTTCGGCAGCTTCTTTTCTGCCGACAGTTTTTAAGTTTTCCAGTTCCTGTTCAAGTTCTTTCAGACCTTCTGCGGTCAACAGGGTTTCCTGTAACATATTTGCATATGCTCCTTTCGGTAATTTACATTTACACGAATAGTTATTATAAAATAATCCAACGGTTCTGTCAATAGATTGCGTCGGTTTTTATCGGTACAAACCGTGTATAGGAAAGCTCCTGCATTTCCCGAATATTGCACAATTCATAAAGCGCAGCAGCAAACAAAAACGGGTCGGTCCCTTTTGGCCGGCGTTTTTCAATTTCCGGCGGCAACGCCACGGTGTCGCCTGCAAGCAGAACGCCGCCCCCCTGCCGCACGCGAACAGTGCCCTGCACCGGTTTCGCAGTCTTTTGAAACGGCGCAAACACATAGTCGCAGCCATTGCAAGCCCTGTTTTGCTGACCAATGATTGGCGCAACGCCCCAAGCTTGGGCAATCAGTTCACGCACAGCTTCATATTTTTCAGGAAAATCCGTATAAACCCTTATGGTTTTCGCATAGGGAATAAACTGTTCGATTGCATGCTGCAGCCGAGCTTGCGGGTCTACAATGCCGATTGTCCGCACACGGGGATCATCTTCTGCGCGCTGCAGCAACCCGACAGCCGAACGCAGGAAAACGGTCAGTGGAAATACCGAAGGTATGTAAAGCTTTACGGGACTTGTCTGCGGCAAAGTCACGCCTTCAACTGGGATGACCCGGCGCAGACACATTTCCGGGACGGCGGAAAAATCGACATTGCCGTGTTTGTCCGCATACAATGTCAGCGTATAAAAAAAGGCACCACCGCGCACAGCAACATGCGAAAGTGTCGGCGGTTGCTTTTTTCGGCGGCGAAAGGTGAAAAAATGACCGCTGGCAGGCGACTGAATGATATTTAAAACGGTAAACATAAAAACACCCCACATACATCATAAGTATGTGGGGTGTTTGAAAAAAAATTACTCTTCCTCACCGGTTTCGCCGGTCAAAAGTGTATAGGCTTTTTGATATTGATCGTCATCCGTCAAGCTTAACAGCGGCAAAACGGTCTGTTTCTCTTCAGAAAGCGCAACCTCAACATCCGGCGTCAACCCGATTTGATTGTAGCTTTCGCTGACATAAGGCTTAATAACTGCCATAGTCAAAACAATTGCACCGCCGTCGCTTAACGGGAACGCTTGCTGCATGGTTCCGTTACCGGCAGTTTTTTGACCGATAAGCTGTGCCTTACCGTAATCTCGCAAATCGCACGCAAACAACTCCGCCGGGCCTGCCGTCTCACCGTTTACAAGCACCAGCATCGGCATGGAAATGCTGTCGGCATCCGCTGTAAAGGTCTGCTTTTCGGTGCCGTCCTTGGCGAGTGCCGTGGCAAGCGCACCGCTGCCCTCACTGGCGACCGGAACCAACACATCCAGTGTGGATGCGGCATATTCAATGGTGCCCGCAGAAGTGCCGCGAACATCAAATACAAGCCCGGTTGCACCCTGATTTGAAAGATCCTCTACTGCCTTTTTAAGCTGGTCGGCTGTTGTGGCATAAAATTCTGTGATTTTAATATAGCCAACCGTTCCGTTTAAACTGGAATAAACAGACTGCGCTGTATATCCTTTTACGATATTCACCGTTTTTGAACTGCCGTCGCGCTCAAAGGTGATGGTAACGGTAGAAAGCTTATCGCCTGTCAGTTTCTGAAGCAAGTCAGCATAATTGTATGCCGTGACCGTTTCTTCATCAATGACCGTGATTTTATCGCCTTTCTGCAAACCGCTCAAAGCCGCCGGAGAATTTTCAGAAACTTCCGCCACATAGATAGCCATATCCTGCGGATTATAGAACGGAATAATGCCGATACCGACCTTGCGGCCGTTCAACTCATCCTGATATACAGAATACTCGGAAGCCGTCATATAGTAGCTGTAAGGGTCGCCTAAGCCATCGGCATAACCTGCGGAAAGGTCCGCATTCAGCAAGCTGTCATTGATCTCGCCATAGTAATTATTGCGGACAATGTCATCCATTTCGGAAACTGTTGAATACAATTTAGAACGGCTCGGCAAATCTTTGATAATGGAATTGTACATCCGCATGGCAACCGCCATTGTCACAGCAACGGTTGCAGCAATGGAAACAAAGATCAGCGCGAGCGCAAGGCCCAGTGAAATTTTCTTATTCATTGTGTACGCCTTTCTGTTTCATGGGATTTTATTATCAGGGCAGCCACGGTGCGGGATTTACACGCGTTCCGTTGACCCAAACCTCAAAGTGCAGGTGGGCACCGGCATGCGGATTTGAAGCCGTCGGTTTCGGTGAAACATTACCCGTATTGCCGACATAGGCAATAACCTGGCCCTGCTCGACAGTGTCACCCGCAGAAACAAGCATTTTGCTGCAATGTGCATAGCGCGTGTAAACACCGTTGCCATGATTGATATAAACATTGTTGCCCCAGCTGTAATGATACTCTGCCGAATAGACAACGCCATCTGCAGCCGCACGAATTTCCTTACCGTAAGTATTGCCCGTTGCACCTTTGGTGATAAAATCAATTCCCTTGTGGTTCGCATAACCATACCAGCCGGCAGAAATCGTAACATTGGAATACTGCAGCGGACAAATCATACCTTTAGAGGAAACCGGATAGCTGCCGATAGAGGAACTGCCGCCGCCACCGGAAATGGAACCGCTGCCGCTTTCCATTTCTTTCGCTTTTTCAATATCATATTCTTCTTTAGCCGCATCGAGCATATCTTTTAACTTATCACTATATGCCGCCTGATTCAGTTTTCTCTGCTCTGCCTCGTTTTCCTTGCTGGCCTGCAGGTTGCGTGCTTTTTGCACCTCGTTGCGGTCGGCAGCAATGGCGTCGCGTTCTGTTTCCACAGTGGCCTGTTTTTCCTCAACCGACTGTTTATCGGAGTTGAGCTTGTCTTTTGTAGCATTTAACTCGTTAACATCTTCCTGTAAACCGGAAACCAAATTCGCGTCATGCTCAGAAACACGCTGGACCAATTCAAGTCTGGTCAAAAAGTCCTCAAAGTCACCGGCGCCGAGTAAAATTTCCAAAACAGAAGTCTCGCCCGCCATATAGTTCGCGCAAAGCCGGTCACTTAAAAGCTCATATGTACCGCTGATTTCTTCTTCCAGCGTTTGTTGTTTTTCTTCCGCTTCATCAATTTCTGCCTGAAGCGTATCGATTTCTTCCTGATATTGGTTAATAATTTTATTCTTATCCGCAATCTGCTGATTCAGTGTTGCGATTTCTTTATTGATAACATCCAAATCCGCCTGAATTTCAGCCAACTGCGCTGCATACTCGTCTTCTGTGCTTTGGCTGTCTGCAAGTTGTCCGGAATACTTATCGATATCGTCTTGAATATCGTCAAGGCTTCTTGCAAAAACAGAGAACGAGGTTGCGGAAAGCAACAGTGCGCACACCGTGCAGATGCAGACAATCCGTTTTAAAAGGCGCTTACTCATTGCTGACCACACTCCCTTGTTCTTTCAAATATTTACTCATGGAAATCATACTGCCGAAGCCGCCGGTAAACACACCAATGCCAACGAACACGCCGAATATCTGCAATGCATAAGAACGGAACGGCACCAGCGCAAAACCAAGTGCATCGAGCACATCTTTAAACGAAACCGCCGCAAGTTCATAAAGCCCCCAGAGCGCCCCGAGTGAAATCACACTGGCAATAATGCCGATGAGCACGCCCTCGATAAGGAACGGCCAGCGGATAAACCAGTTGGTCGCGCCGACAGCCTTCATAATGTTAATTTCGAGCTTTCGGCTGAACATCGTGATGCGAATGGTATTGGCAATTATAAACAATGCAACTAAGAACAGCATAACCACAAGCCCAACGCTGACAATGGTAACCGCCCGACGGACAGACATCAGCTTGCTGGCAAGATCACTGTTTTCACGAACAGAATCCACATTGGCAATACCCTTGATTTCGGTAACCGTTTGCGAAAACAAATTCAGGTCTTTCAAGGTCACGCGGTAAGCGTCCGGCAGCGGGTTTTCAGTCAAGCCCTCAAAAATAGCACTGTCGCCGCCCAGCTCTTCAATCTGTTCTTCCAGCGCATCCTCTTTTGGGATAAACTCACAGGTCTCCACATTGCCGATCTTTTGAATTTCCACACCGACAGTGGATGTGGTGAGGTCGTCCGCCCCTTTGGTAACATAGACCATGACGACATTCTGCGCTTCCACCTTATCGAGTAAAGCGTTGATATTGAAATACGCCATTGCACCGACACCGATGATGACAAGGCAGGCAAGCAGGACAGTTACAGAAGCCAGGGTCATCAAACGATTGACCCAAATATTTCGAAAGCCTTCGCGGGTAAGATATTTTAAGCTTGTGCCTTTCATTTTGCATCACCTCCGTCCGGGGTTTCCTCCGAATTGAGGTAAGCTGAGTAATCCAAAGTATCCTCAGCGATATCGTCATCTGTTAAACCGTAATTCTGCATAAAATCTTCTAAATCCTTATCCTCATTCGGCTGGAAATAGAAAGAAGATGTTTTTGATTCCTCCACAGTTGTGTCTGAAAGCACCTCTTTTTTAGAGGGAGAGCTTTCTTCCAGCGGCTGCTGTGTCGGATAATTGGCTTCAATGGAAGCATAATCATCCGGCAGCTTATCGGTATCGCTCGTGTCGGACACAATAGAACCCTCTTCAATCGTAATGACGCGGTGGTGGAAATGCCGCACAAGGTTGTGCTCGTGCGTTACCATGACAACGGTCGTTCCGTTTGCATTGATATGATTCAGCAAATCCACAATTTCATAGGACATTTCCGGGTCGATGTTACCGGTAGGCTCGTCCGCGATAAGAATCCCCGCGTTATTGACCAGCGCACGGGCAAGCGCCACACGCTGCTGTTCACCGCCAGAAAGCTGCGTCGGAAGCTGACGCGCTTTGGAGGTCAAACCGACCAGACTTAAAATATAAGGAACACGCTTGCGGATTTCTTTTTCCTTAGTGCCGATGACGCGCATGGCAAACGCCACATTGTCAAACACGGTCATGGTCGGAATCAGGCGGAAATCCTGAAACACGATACCCATTGTGCGGCGCAGCATAGGAATATCACGCTTACGCATTGTATTCAAATTAAATCCATTGATTAAAACCGTGCCGCTGTTTGCGACCTGCTCACGCATAATAATTTTTAAAAAGGTACTTTTTCCGGCACCGGACGAACCAACCACAAATACAAATTCGCCGTCTTCAATTCGAAGATTTACATTTTTCAGCGCCTGTGTACCGTTATCATAAGTTTTTGAGACATTTTTAAACTCGATCACTTACCAAAACCTCTGCCTTTCTGTCTTTGCCTTGTGAATAAACGATCCCCACTGTTTATATGAACTTACATTTCTCAAAAAAACAGGTGGTAAATCTTTCGCCTCAAAACGAAACATTATACCACCTAACAGTATAGCACATTTTCGGTTTTTTTGTAACCGTTTTGTAATAGTTTTTCGGATATTCTGTATTATTCAACAAAATATACCGACTCTTCTGTGCACTTTCAACATAGAAACTGCCAGTTTTATGAACAAAGTGCACGATAAACCAATCTTTAGAATTTTACAGGATTGGAATCAAGATATTTCTTGACCATCAGCGCTACCTTAAACACAATTGCATCGTCAAATTCACGAAGGTCAAGACCCGTAAGCTTTTTGATTTTTTCCAAACGATAAACCAGCGTATTTCTGTGGACAAACAGTTTACGGGAGGTTTCGGAAACATTCAGATTGTTTTCAAAGAACTTTTGAATGGTGAACAGCGTTTCCTGATCCAGCGAATCAATAGAGCCGCGTTTGAACACTTCTTTTAAGAACATTTCACAAAGCGTGGTCGGCAGCTGATAAATCAAACGCGCAATGCCGAGATTGTCGTAGCTGACAATGGTTTTTTCCGTGTCAAATACTTTGCCGACTTCCAAGGCGACCTGCGCCTCGCGGAAAGAGCGGGCAAGGTCTTTAATGCCCTCAACAGTTGTGCCGATGCCGACAAGCACATGGGAGTAAAACTCGGTGCCAAGGCTGTCTGCAATGGAACGCGCCAACTTTTCCAAATCTTTCGGGTCGGTGCTGGCTTTAACTTCTTTGATCAGCGCAATATCTGTTTCGTTAAGGTTGATTACAAAATCTTTGTTCTTGTCCGGGAACAGATTCTGAATAATATCAAATACGGAAACATCCACATGTTCGGTAATGCGAATCAAGATAACAACACGGGAAACATCGTTGTTGAAGCGAAGCTCGCGCGCTTTCAGATAAATATCGCCGGGCAGGATATTGTCCAAAATGACATTTTTAATAAAGTTGCCGCGGTCATATTTTTCGTCATAATACTGCTTGATGCTGGAAAGCGTGACCGCCATGACAGCCGTATATTTCACGGCAAGCTCATCGTCACCCTCTACAAACACAGCATATTCCGGATGCATATGCGTGCCGAACGCTTTGTATGCATAACCGTTTACAACAGCAGGTTCCGTATTTTGGAACACGGCGGTAACCTCCGGAGAAAGCACTTCGCCGATTCTTCCGAGCTCACTGCAGGAAATCACAGTACCCGACTCATCAATCACACCGATTGTCCGGTCAACGGCATCGGTCATCTGATGCACAATTGCCTGAAAAAGTCTGTTTGACATGGATTTGTCCCTCCATTTGTGTGTATTATACATTATGACAGTTCATTTACTATGTATTTTACACAATGTTTTTCCATTTTGCAAGCAATTTTTTGATATTTCTGAATTTTCGTTTGCATTTTGCCTAAAAAAAGCTATTTTTTTTGGTAATTCGGTAGATTCCCCCTGCTTTTTTCGTCATTTTTCCACAGGAAGAAATTGGGCAAAATGACTATGTGTATCAAGGCTTAACCCCCACCGCAAACCGAACAGACCTCATACCCCTGCGCCAGCAAATCGTTCAAATCGGCATTTTCAACCGTTTCTTTATTTTCTTCCTTCATGGAAACAGCATAGCGGCAATCCGGTGAATGAATTTTCTTGGAATTGGTGTTCAGCACATAGGTTTTTCCGCTCAGCGGTGCGGCAGAAAGCGTCTCCTCTTGCGGCAACGCGGCTGAGGTTGCGGGTGCAGCGGTTGTCGGTTTTGTCGTTTCTTCTTCATACCAGCGAATCGTGGGCAGTGTTGTAGAAACCGAAACCGCATCTTCAAGCTGATTTTGAAGACGAATTTGGTTAACAAGCAAACTAAAACTTGAAAGCAATAAAACGACACAGCCTGCGGCGATTAAAAGCTCAAACTTATTTTGAAGTTTCTTGTACAGTTCTTGCAGTTTCATTCCGCATACCCCCTGCAGCGCTGACAAAGCGTATAACCGCTTTCCAAATAAGATGGCAGCTCTTCCGATAGAATCTGCGTCGTGTTTTCAGGGTTTGTATTCTGGAGATAAGAGCAATGGGGACTGTGAATCTTTTTTGTTTTTAAGTTAATTACCAAAACCGGGCTTATCGCTGTGGAGCGTTCCGTAGTGGTTTCTGTTGTTGTCTCTTTTTTCGTTGTTGTTTGCGTTTTCGATTGGATATGTGTTGTACTTGCGCCTTTATTCGATTCCTGCGAGGCTGGCGCAGATTTGTCTACAGGTGCTGCCGGCGGCGTGCTCACAGAAGACGGTTCGGCAAGTGTAGATAAAACATCGGTCTCGGTTACGCTCGCAAGCGGTTCGGTAACCAAAGTGTCCGAAACACCTGTGGTTTTTGCAGCATTTGTAAATGCGGTCATACTTTTCTGCATTCGGATTTGTATAAAAAAAGTAACCGCGATACACAAAAAAGAAACAAAAAGGGTGACGGCAGAAAACAGGCGCACTTTACTCGTCTTTTCCATGCCATCACCCCTTGTTTACTGTATGCGTCCCCTCACGCACAAGCCAATTGATGATTCTATTATATTACAAGGTTTTCGCTTTGTCACAAAGTGTTGGAGATTGTCACATTTTGATTGGCATGCCGGACAGCGTCAACACCTTTGCACCAAGTGCTTCGACCTCACGCGCATCATGCGTAATAAACAGTACCGGGCGCGCCTCCCCTTCTGCCTTTAATAAACGAAGCATCTGTAAGCGCAAATCTTCGTCAAGGCCTTTTAAGGGTTCATCGAGCAACAGGATTTCACTTTTGTGGGCAAGCGCGCGTGCGATTGCGACGCGGCGGCGCATCCCGCCGCTGAGTTCCCCGGGAAATGTTTGCATGTCTTCTGCGAGCCCGACTTGCCAAAGCCGTGCCCTTGCCGTTTCTGTGTCAGAAACCAAAGCCACATTAGTCAGCGCATCTGCCCAGGGAAGAAGTCTGTCTTCCTGAAACAAAACAGTAAAGTTTGCCGGGAACCCGGTCACTTTACCGCTGTCTGGTTTTTGCAAACCGCACAAAAGCCGAAAAAAAGTCGTTTTTCCGCTGCCGGAAGGTCCCATAAGAGCGGTAACCCCTGAAAAGTCAAATGTTTTCGTAAAATGCGAAAACAAAGTCTTTTCGCCAAATGCCAAAGAAACATCCTGAAATCTTACTTCCATACAGCATGTCTCCTTTCCGCTGCGGCGGCAATACGACGAACCAACAGCACAATCAATTTTTCAAACAGCATGCTGATTGCGATGACAACCACCGTCCAAGCGAACAAATCAACGGTCTCCAAATACACTTTGGAATTATAAAGCTGTGCGCCAATAGAATTGCGGGGCGTGCTGATGACCTCAGCGGCAACCCCTGCTTTCCAGGCAAGCCCGATTGCCGTAGTCAGCGCAGTCAGCAGCGACGGCAGCACGCTTGGGAAGTAGATATAGCGCAGAGTTTTTCGCACACCGAAGCGATATACGCGCGCCATTTCCAACAGATTTTTGTCGGTGGAACGAACGCCGCCGGTTAGGTTTGCCCAAACGATGGGCAGAACCATCAAAAATGAAATAAACACCGGTACACCGGTTTTGGACATCCACACCAGCGCTAAAATGATAAAAGAAACCACCGGCGTAGATTTGATGACAGTCAGCATGGGTTTGAAAACGGCATATAACCAGTCGGAAAGCGAAGTCAAAACAGCCAACACGATTCCCGCCGCCACACCAAGCAAATACCCTTCGGTAATGCCCAAAAGCGACGAGCCGGTCTTTAACCAGAAATCCCCGGTTTGCACAAGTTCAAACAGGCGCTGAAACACAGACAAGGGGGATGCAAAAAGCACCTCCCTGCCAATCAAACTATATACGACTTGCCACACGATAAGCCAAACGGCTGCTGCAAGCAGCAGCCGCAAGCTTTTTCTGACAATCGGTTTATTTTTGATTTTAGACACCATACCAGAAATCATCGCCCGGCAGTTTACCGCCCACAGACTGCGCGCTGGCCGCCAAAAGCACATTCAAGTTTTCAGTTGCAATTTTCTGCATATCACTGCCGGTCACAAACGCGATGCTGCAACGCGGGATTGCCTGCTTTGCGACAGCAGCTTTGGGAATAATTCCGTAAGTTTCGCAAAGCGTTGCCGTGTCATCCAAATTGGTTGAGGTGTATTCCACGGACTTCTGATATTCCGCCAAGAAAGCGTCGATTGCCGCTTTATTCTGTTCAACAAAATCCTTTTTCGCCACGATGCAGCCCATCGCAAGAGAAACACCGGAAGCGGTTTCAAAGGCTTTGGAAACATCCAATACATTTTTCAAAGCGCTGTTTTGAAGAAGTGCAGAAGTCACATTGGGTTCGGGAAGCAGATAGAAGGTATCATCTTCTGCGGTTGCTGCCGCGGCAAGCGTCGCCACCTCGGCATGCTCCGACTTAAATTCCACCGTCACCCTATCGGTAAGTCCGTTCTTTTCCAACAGATAATTAAGCACATATTCCGGTGTAGCGCCCTGCCCTGCCGTAACAATGGTCTTGCCGGCAAGACCGGAAATATCGGTCAATTCCTGTGTGGAAAGCAGATACATCGTGCCAAGTGTGTTGATTGCCAGCATCTGCACATTCCCATTGGTTTTGTTATAAAGCACCGAAGCCATATTGAGCGGGCAGGCGGCAACATCATAAGTGCCTGCCACAATGCCGGAGACCACTTCGGTCGGGTCGGTACAAAGGGTAACTGTATATTGGTTTGCGGCAGTCCCTGCGTCATTGTCTGCCATCAGCTTTGCCGTGCCGATTCCGGTCGGCCCTTTGAGTGTTGCCAGACGAATCACAGCTTTCTGTGCCGGAGTCTGTTCTTCTTCGCTGCCGGTGCACGCCGCAAGCGACAGCACCATTAAAAGAGCAAGGAAAACGGAAATTGCTTTTTTCATGGAGATTCTTCCTTTACAATAAAATTATTTTTTTGCCGTCATGCCGAAGTTTGCCGTCCGCAGATAAAGAATCCAGCGCACGGTAAAGACTGGCACGGCTGACATTGATTTGCCTGGAAAGTTCGGTGATAGATATGCCCGACACCACACCGTTTGCATCGCACACGCTTTTGAGGTAGTGCAAAAGCTTGGATTCTGCATTTGGCGCTGTATAGGCTTCTATTTTTTCATTGAGGAAATAAATCCGTTTGGAAAGATAGGAGATGTAAGCAACGGCAAAGCGGCGATTTCCCGCCAAAAGCCTGTCGACCCCTTCTTTTTTCACAAACAGCACCTTACAGTCAGTTTTGGCAACGATTGTATTCACAAAATAATCGGTTTTGTGATATAAAACGACCGCGCCGAACTGCTGACCGGGATGCAGCACACTCATGGTTACATAGTCTTTGGTGACTCTCGCCTCACCTTTTATAAGAACGCCGATGCATTTTTCCAAATGCTGCGGTGAATAAATGACTTCATCTTTTTTATAGCTGCGCACCTCGGCGTAAGCGCTCAAAAGAGCCGCCAGTTCCAGTTCACCTGCCGCTGCAAAAATGTCTGCACGCGAGAGAACTGCCAAACATTCTTTTTGTTGTGCGTCCGTCATAGCAATCACCAAAACTGTCTTATTTGATACAGTATTGAAATTATAGCACAAGGATAATTTTCCGTCAACGATTTTCGGAAGTACAAGAAAAAATCATAGTTAATTCTTACATTCGCAACAAAAAATTTACAAAAGCCGCCTTGTTTTCTGTGATTATTTTTGATATGATAATTTTGTAACAATCAAGGTGCACTTCCCGTTGCACCTTGAAAAAATGAAAAGGAGCAAATACTATGGCAAACAGATTTGTATTGAACGAAACTTCCTATCATGGCAAGGGCGCAATCGCAAGCATTGCTGACGAGGCGATTGGCCGCGGGTTCCACAAAGCTTTTGTCTGCTCGGACCCTGATCTGCTGAAATTCGGCGTCACCCAAAAGGTAACAGATATTTTGGAAAGCAAAGGTCTTGCCTATGAAATCTATTCTGACATCAAGGCCAACCCCACAATTGAAAACTGCCAGCATGGCGTAGATGCTTTCAAAGCCTCCGGCGCAGATTATTTGATTGCTATCGGCGGCGGCAGCTCTATGGATACCGCCAAGGCGATTGGCATTGTGACAGCCAACCCGGATTTTTATGATATTCGAAGCCTGGAAGGCGTTGCACCGACCAAAAACAAAGCGGTTCCGATTTTTGCAGTGCCGACAACCGCCGGAACTGCCGCAGAAGTTACCATCAACTATGTCATCACAGATGCTGAAAAGAACCGCAAAATGGTTTGCGTAGATGTGCATGACATTCCCGTTGTTGCCTTTGTTGACCCGGACATGATGTCCAGCATGCCGAAAGGTCTTACGGCTGCAACCGGTATGGACGCCTTGACGCACGCGATTGAAGGCTACATTACAAAAGGCGCATGGGCGCTTTCCGATATGTTCCACCTGAAAGCGATTGAGATTATTTCACAAAATCTTCGCGGTGCAGTTGCAAACACCCCGGAAGGCAGAGAAGGCATGGCGCTCGGTCAGTATGTTGCCGGCATGGGCTTTTCCAATGTCGGTCTTGGCATCGTACACTCCATGGCACACCCGCTCGGTGCGCTGTATGACACCCCGCACGGTGTCGCTAACGCGATTATTTTGCCCACGGTTATGGAATATAATGCTCCTGCAACCGGCGAAAAATACAGAGACATCGCTAAGGCAATGGGCGTTCCCGGCGTGGACGATATGTCGCTGGAAGATGCACGCAAAGCGGCTATTGACGCTGTTCGCCAGCTGTCACAAGATGTTGGCATCCCCGCTGATTTAAGCCAGATCGTCAAACGCGAAGATTTGGACTTCTTGGCACAGTCTGCCTTTGATGACGCTTGCCGCCCGGGCAACCCGCGTGACACCAGTGTTGCTGAAATCAAAGCGTTGTACGAGTCTCTCCTGTAAAAATACAAATCACATAAAACCCCGGCGCTTTCACAGCGCCGGGGTTTATTTTTATAAAAAATTTTATTCGCCGCGCTTATCGCCAAAGAAGAACAGCGCAACGGTACCGGGACCGGTGTGCGCACCGATAACCGTGCCTATGCTGTTAATCATAACTTTACCGTTGAGCTTCGGGAACGCCGCTTCCACACGATCTGCCACCATGCGAGCATCTTCGTAACATGCAGACTGGGAAATAAAGCACTTTCCGGAATAATCAGCGCCACCGTCAGCGTGCTGCAGCATCTTTGCAACGATTTCGTCAATGGCTTTCGCCTTGCCGCGGCATTTCTGACGCGGAATCAGTTTGCCCTCGTTATTCATGTTCAAAAGCGGGCAAATTTTAAGCATGGTGCCGAAGAAACCGGCAACCGGTTTAACACGCCCACCGCGGATATAACTGGTCAAGTCCGTGGAGAAGAACCAGTGATGCAGGTTCAGTTTATTTTCCTCTAAAAACGCATAAACCTCATCAATGCTCTTACCGCTGTCACGCAGATCTGCCACTGTATCGACCAGCAGGCCGTAACCGGAAGAAGCGCCAAGTGTATCTACGATGTAAAGTTTGGCGTCGGGATAAGTCTCTAAAAGCGTTTCCCGGGCAATACAAGCCGAGTTGTAGGAGCCGGAGAGGCCACTGGAAAAAGCCAGATGCAAAACATCTTTGCCCGCTTTTAAGAAAGGCTCAAAATACTCTAAATACTGCTGCACATTGATTTGCGAAGTCGTCGGCTGCGCACCGTCAGCAATGCGTTTATAAAATTCATCGAACGGCATGGATTTGCCAAAGTCGTCCGTATATTCCTTGCCGTCCATATTGAAATGAAAGCAGGAATACTGCACATCTCGCTCTGCAAAATACTCCGCGGGCATGTCTGCCGTGGAGCAGCAGGATAAAATATAGTCTGCCATATAGTTCCTCCAATTTTTCTTTTATTATAAAAGCAACAACCCCAGCGCTTAGAAAGACGATTCTTTCGCTTTAAGCTGTTCGCTTTTTTTATACTCTTTTCCGTCTGCGCCGAGATGGTAAATAATTGCCTGCTTTGTAGAAAGCATACCTTTTTCGACGCGTGAGTAATTCACACCCGTTTTGTTCAAATAGGTTTTGTACCAATCAAGGCGTTTGTAAAAATCACGGTAGCGACGGTTTTCAAGCTGTGTCCACGCCACTTCAGAAAACGCAAACAAACGCGGGAACATAGAAAACTGCAAAGCTGATTCTGTATCGAGCCACTCTGCCCAATGCTCGCACTCGAGGCCCCGGATTCTCTGACCCGGTTTTCCGAAGCCGGCTTTTACTTCGTTAAATTTATAGACCTTCTTAAGCGGAATGTGCGCATATTTCACATCAAAATAGAAATAGCGGTCCGGTGAAAGAATCAAATCGCGCTGATATGCCTGTTTGCGCACCGCGGCAAGATTATGCGAAATCCAATATTGACAAATGATGCTACTGTCAAAGCTGTCGTTGATGCAATCATTCCAAGCAATACAGGTTTTGCCGTATTTTTTGAGAATCTCATTGACCCGGCTCATAAAGTAGCCTTGCAGTTCTTTTGCGTTTTTCAGCCCCTGCTGCTGCATTACAGCACTGCATTTCGGACACTTTTCCCACAGCCGGTGTCCTTTGACCGCTTCGTCACCGCCGATATGGAAATACCGGCTGTCAAACAGCGGGCAAAGTTCAGCAAAGAACTTGTCTAAAAAGGTATAGACCTCTTCACTTCCGGCGCAAAGAATCCCGTCAAATATTCCGTTTTCGCAAACAACCTCCACAGGCTCACCGGAACAGGAAAGCTCGGGATATGCTGCAAGGATAGCCATAGTGTGCCCGGGAATGTCGATTTCGGGAATCACATTGATATGCAGCTTTTTGGCATAGGCGACAATTTCGCGAATCTCGTCTTGCTTATAATAGTGCGTGTATTCTCCGCCGCGGTGTTTTAAGCCATTCCCCTGTAAGCCGGCATACTTTCTGGTCGAAGCAACCGTATTCAAAAGCGGAAAAACTTTGCTTTCTATACGGTAACCCTGGTCATCAGACAAGTGCCAGTGAAAGGTGTTGAGTTTGAGCATTGCCATATTATCAAGGACGCGTTTGACAATGTCCACGCCAAAGAAGTGACGGCTTTCATCCATTTGCACACCGCGATACCCATACTGCGGCGCATCTTGAATAAACAGTCCGTTTACAACTGCCTTCCCCTCTTTTTTGGTTGCCTGCATCAAAATGGTCTTCAGTGTGACGGCGCCGTAAAACGCACCTCTTGCATCAGAAGCCTCAACAAAAATACCTTCAGGCGAAACTTTCAGCGAATAAGCTTCCGGTTCCATGCCGCCCACTTTTTTAAATTTAATAGCGCCTTCGTTTTCTGCCGGGCGGGTTTTTAAATAGGTTGTCAAATAATTGCCGGCTGTGATAAATTCCTCGGCGCAAAGCACCTGTGTGCCGGAAGACACGGTGTATGTACCCTCTAAGGTTCTGTAATGATTCGGTTTCGGGATAATGTTGTATTTTAACATTGCCGCACACTCCATTAGATTCGGCACTGCAAAAAGCACCGCGCCGATTGATATAAGCAAAATAATTATATCAAAAAGCGCGGCGTTTTAAAAGCATTATTTCAATTTTCTGTAAAAGTTTTCAAAAAGTTCAACAATTTTAAATCTTGCCTCATATTTCGGGTCGCTTCGAACGACCTCCTCTTCATTTTGGGTCAAAACATCGGAAATATCCGTTTCGGCTTCTGCGGCAGGCAGGCACATAGGCGGAAACATAACGCACCACCAGTTTTGCCCTTTCCCCTCGCCCAAGATTACGCGAACAGCTTCATATTCCCCCGCCGGGAGTGTGACTTCGCCGTCATAGGTTCGGGTGTTAAAATAATCTTTCCCGATTTCCACGCGCACGCCGTAGTCAAATCCATTTTGCGTGAGAACGGTTTGCGCGGCGTTCTGCAAACGCTCGATATCGCGGTCGAGTACCTGTTCGGCGCCCTCAGCGGTCAGCGTACCGTCAAACAAATCTTCTCCTGCCTCTAAAACCGCATCGCGCACTTTGAGCTTCACTGCCTGATCCTCAGCCGAATCGGAATTTGCAATGACATGCATGCGCAAAACATCCTGCCGGATTTCGCCGCAGGAAGCGCCGAAGGAAAGTATGCTTAACAAAATGCTGATGACAAAGCCGCAAAAAAGAGAAATTTCCAGTTTTCGGGCAGTTTCCCGGTTCCATTTGATTTTCGTTTTCATATGTTTCAATCCTTTCGTAACCAAAGGATTGACAGAAATAGCATGGTTTATTCAAAAAAAATATCCCGGCAGGTCGTTTCTGCCGGGATAAATATATGGGTAAGGTTTATTTCAGCATGCTGATGGCATCGGTAATGGTTTTCTCCATTGCCTCTCTGCCGTATTTGTCCACTTCGCTCTTATCACGCGCTTCGTGGGTAAGGCAGCCTGCACCGCCGATGCATCCGCCGACGCACGCCATGCCTTCAATAAAGTTATTCGGCAGCACGCCTTTGGAGGCTTTGAGAAGCGCCAAGCGGCATTCTTCAATACCATCGCAGGCAATCGGCTTATAATCCACATCCAGGTTCTGCTCTTTGATAGACTGCTGCACTGCATCTGCAAGGCCGCCGCTTCGTGCAAAAATGCGCCCAAAGTAGGAAGCGTTGTCGAGAACATCTTCCGGAAGTGCCGACAAATCAAAGTCACGGCTGTCAAACAGCGCCTGCAATTCCTCAAAAGTCAACACGGAATCAATCAGCTTTGCCACGCGTTCCTGCTGGATTTCCATTTTCTTTGCGGTGCACGGCCCGATAAAGACGATTTTTGCCGTTTCGTCGTGCTTCTTAATGTATTCAGCGATTGCCGCCATAGGCGAAAGGTTGTGGGAAATGTGCTCTGCCATCTTCGGGAAAAATTTATGGATATAATCCACGAACGCCGGGCAGCAGGAGCTGGTCAGGAAGCCTTTTTCAGCAAGTTCCTGCGCTTCGGTATAAGAGACCATGTCCGCACCGAGCGCCGCTTCGACGACACTGTAAAAGCCGAGCTTTTTAATAGCGGAAATGACTTGCCCAAGCTTTGCATAGGTAAACTGGCTGGAAATGGACGGCGCCACAATCGCATAAGTCTTATACGCTGTATTGTCTTTGCTCTTCTTTAAAAGATCAATAACATCCAAAATGAAAGACTTGTCGGCAATCGCACCGAACGGGCACATGTATTCGCACGCGCCGCAGGAAATGCACTTGTCATTATTGATGTGTGCCGCACCAATTTCATCGTTGGTCATGGAAATTGCCTTGACCTTGCAGGCTTTTTCGCAGGGACGCTTATAGTTGGAAATTGCCGAATAGGGACACACCTTTGCACACGCACCGCAGTTGACGCACTTTGTCTTGTCGATGTGCGCTTTCTGATTTTCATCAAAGGTGATGGCATCTTTCGGGCAGACATCTTCGCAGCGGTGCGCGATACAGCCGCGGCAGTCATGCGAAACCTGATAGCCGCTGGCGGGGCACTCATCGCAGGCGATGTCGATGACTTCAATGACATTCGGGTTATTTTTATCGCCGCCGCAAGCCATTTTGATGCGTTCCGCGATAATGGCGCGCTCTTTGTAAATACAGCAGCGCATTGTTGCTTTTGGTCCGGGTGCAACAACCTTTGCAATATCGTTAAAGCTGTTCGCAAGCTCAAAGCCGTTTTCGCTGTTGAACGCAATGCGTGCAACTTCACGCAGCACCTTATATTTCAGATACTGAATTTTCGTGTCAAATTTTCTTCCTTCTTTTCCCATTCCGGTTCTCCTCTTAAAAATAACTTACTTTTACGCGCTTGCCCATTTGACCGAGCAGCTCGGAAAGCTCCTCTACCAAATGCATTTTAATGTTAAAGGTAATTGGCAAATCCGGGTTTTGATGCGCCGGATTGATTGCCCGCCCGACAAAGAAATTAATGTCGGTCGCTTCCTCAAACAGCATGCGCGAAATTAAAGACGCACCGTCTTCTTTGACATTCCAATCGGCATAAATATCGTCTTCCTGCTGGTAGCTCTTGGCCTGTTCCAACACGCGGCTGAGCGTAATCACACCTTCTGTGACAAGATCCACGCCTTCGATTTTGGCAATCGGCGGAATTTCGGGGTCCACATAATCCAGCAGCGTGGTGACCGGCTTGCCCAAGAACTCCCCGGCAAGTGTAGAGGTCGTGCCGCCGCAGACAATGTGTTTACCCTCTTTCGCGAAAAACAGCGACATCATTTTGTTGACATCTTTCGGGTCGCGCGGAGGTCCAAGCATTAAATTGACCGATTTGCGCTGCCGAATTTTCACAGTGCACACCGTGGTGTCATCGCCGGGTTTGCCGCCGTAGAGCTTACAGCACTCATCCAAAAGCAATGCGGACATTGTTTTCGCTGTAAATTCAGCGTGGTACATTTTTTCCAAAAACTCCACAATTTGCTCACGCTGCCAGCCGAAATTCATTGTGGTGCCGACACCCGCCCAAATGGCGCCGTCGCTTGTGAACACAAGAAAATCATTTTCGCGAAGCTCGATTTTGGATTTGTAAATCATCTTGCCGCCGATTTCCATTGCGGTTTTCGGATAATCGAAATTTTTGCCGTCCCGAAGTATAATCAACATCGGGTTATCATATTGTATAATTTCCGCCTCGCGGTTGTCAATAGTCCGAACAATGGTAAATGTAGAATAAGCTACCTTTCGGACTTCACAAATGGGCAGTGTTGCGGCAATGGTCTCCACACAATTTTCAAGGCTCATGCCGTTTGCCATCATGGTGGAAATAATTTTCGAGGTCAGCGTGGAAAGAATATTGGCTTTTACGCCGCTTCCAAGGCCGTCAGCTAGCACAATAACATGGTTTTCTTCGCCCTGGTCGATAACTTCCACCCTGTCGCCGCAAAGCTGTTCGCCGAATTTATTGACGCTTTGATACGCAATGTCGGTGCACAAATTATTCATCTTTGAGCGACTCCTTTAAATTGGTCAGCGCAATTTTGGTTTCCGCGGTGGTCTCGCCCAAGAGAGAAGCGATTTCCTGCACGATACGCATCTGCTTTTCAATGACTTTGTCGGTCACTTCAATCGTGTGCCGGCTCATTTCTTCTTTCTTGGCCTTTTCCTCTTCTTCTGCGGTGATGTCGCGCATGATGCACATCAAAATATGATAATTGCGGTCATAAATAATGGTTTCTTCCACATATTTCTGATATTCCGCAAGATAAACGCGCTTGTCATGGATATTGATGCCGCTGGAGAGCACTTCGATAAAATCAAAAGGCTCCATAATGCGGACAACCGGCTCGCCAAGCACATCGCTCTGCCGGCGGATATTGAGAATATCGCGCGCAGCGGCATTGATTTGCTGGACTTCCATTTCCTCATTGAGAATCAGGATGCCGTTTGGCGTATTGTGAATAATGTTATCGGAGAAAGATTCCGCTTTATCCTTTAAGAACGGCAGGCACATGGAAAGGTCAGCCTTGCCGTCAAGCACCGCCTGCGCTTTTTCACGGCAGGTATTATACCCGCAGGAGCCACAGTTCAGCTCGTCTTCGGGGCGGGTCTTGCCCATTTTCCGCAAAATTTCTTCAATCGCACGCGTGCCGGCTTTCGGGCGGTCTTTCTTTAAGTAAATCAGGTTTTTCGCAATTGCATCAGACTCCGGCTGCTCGACCGGGAAGTCTTCGCCTTTCGCCTGCTTTGCGAATTTTTCCACAGCAATCTGTCCGCGTACAGGGGCGCGGTGGGCACGGTCCATTGCAGGGCCGCCCACGCAGCTGCCGGGGCACGCCGACATTTCAATAAAGCAGTGGTGAATGTTGCCGGCAATCACATCTTGAATCGCACCGATGCAGGACGACATACCGTCTACTGTCATATAAGTATAGTCGTCATTGTCGCAAAGCATGGATTTTAGAATACCGCCCGAAGTCGGGAAAAATCGCGCTTTTCCGCGTCGGTCGTCCGGTTCCTGAGCCGGTTCAAAGGCAACATTTTCCTCATCCATCCATGCATTCAGTTCTTCAAAGGTCAGCACACAGTCTACAATACCCGCGTACTCCTCCGCCTCTGCTTTTTTGGAAATGCACGGACCGATGAATACGGTTTTGGCTTCCGGGTGCGCTCGCTTGATTGCAGCACAGTGCACCTGCATGGGGGACTGCACCTTGGCAAGATAAGGCAAAGCTTCTGTAAAATGCTTTTGAATCAGCAAGTTTACTGTATGGCAGCAGGTGGAAATAATGACATCCTGCTTACCGGAGCGCACCAACCGGTCATATTCATTCTTTACGACTGTTGCACCCTCGGCTGTTTCCGAAGCATCGGCAAAGCCGAGCTTTTGAAGTGCTTTGCGCACAGACGCCATATTGACATTCTCGTAGTTTGCGACAAAAGAGGGCGCGACGCTGGCATATACCGGCACGCCGCTTTCTATAAGCGCTTTACAGCTTTGCACATCGTTGCGAATCTCTTTGGCATTTTGCGGACACGCCACAAAGCACATGCCGCAGAGAATGCACTCATCCTCTAAAATCTGCGCCTGTGTTCCCGAAAAGCTAATAGACTTGACCGGGCAGTTTCGAATGCACTTATAGCAGTTTTTGCAGTTGGATTTTTTCAGTTTGATGTAATTACCCATTCCGTTTCCTCCATATAAGGCTATTGACGGAAAAAAGGCAGTGCGGACTTAGGTCCGTTCCGCACTGCCTGAACATTATATTTTAGAAAGGATTTGCGTTTTGAAAAAGTCGTCTACCGTTTCAGGAGAGACGGAAAACAGCTCATCGTTTACCGTCACGCTGACGCCGTGCTGGCAGTTGCCCATGCAGAATTTTCCGCTGAGCTCCACTTTTTCTTTCAGATCGTTTTCGGCAATCAGCGCCTGCAGTCTTTCGACGACCTGACGCGAACCTTTCAAATGGCAAGAGCTTCCGATG
>CASFBL010000026.1 GCA_949292775.1 uncultured Eubacteriales bacterium | reverse complement strand
CAATCATCACTATCTACAAAGGCAATAAAATTACCTGTTGCATGTTTCAACCCAATATTTCTCGCTGACGAAATCCCTCCGTTCTCCTTATGTATAACCTTTATTCTTTTATCCTTTTCCTTATAAATATCGCAAATGCTTGGGGAGCTATCAGTCGATCCATCATCTATTACAATTATTTCTAAATTCTTGTAGGTCTGGTTTATAATGCTATCAAGACATTTAGCCAAATAATTTTCAACATTATACACTGGCTCTATTACACTTATTTTATCTTTTTCCATCGTTCTCCTCACAAGCTCTTATTTTGTAAAAAGTCTATCATATTAATTAATAAACTCAAAATAAATTTAACAATTTGCACAAAAATAAAAAAGTCAAAAAAGTACTTAACAAAATTATAAAAGGGACTATAATGTGTTTTGCATTTTAGGAAATACTAAAATGTAAGGGAGGTAATTATTATGAAAAATGATAAATTTGATTTGGTGTCACGAAGAGATGAAGATAGGTTTTTGAGGGATTTTGATCCATTTTTTGATGACTTTTTTGACGCACCTATATTTGACAGGAGAGAACTCAGAAGGCTTAACAATATGATGAAAACTGATGTTAAGGAAAGAGATAATGAATATGTGATCGACGTAGAACTACCTGGCATTGACAAAAAAGATGTAACTCTTGATTTAAGAGATGGTTATCTTGTAATTAGCGTACACAGAGAGCACAACGTAAATGAAGACAACAAAAAAGAAAACTTCATTAGACGTGAAAGAAGTTACGGAAGTTTTTCAAGGTCATTTTATGTAGGTGACATAAAAGAAAAAGACATTGATGCAAAACTAGAAAATGGCATTTTGCAAATTATAGTACCAAAATCACAAAAGCCACTTGATAGCTCTTCCAGAATTGAAATTAAATAATTTTTGATTTAAATAGCAATCAGTTTAAAAATAAATATTTTAAGCTGAAATTAGATTAAGTAAAAAAGCATACTGAACATAATCTTCAAGTATGCTTTTTTCAATTTAAACATTAATTTTAACCTACAACAATTTCAACTTGTGCTTCAACAGTTATTTTGTTATTTAAAAACTCCCCATCTAAGCCGTCAATATAGCTTTGATATTTAGTATCACAAGAATAAATATATTCCTCTTTTATTCCCTTTATAGTGCCTGTTGCCCCTAGAACTTCATCTGCCTTTATTTTTGCACTATTAATTGCTAGATTTAGAACTTCATTATATTTGCTTTCAAAATCATTTAGCTTAAAGTTGATAGAATTTACTTCTCCGCCATTTTCCGTAATACTATTTATTGCACTCATTAAATTTTCTAAGTTGTCAACTTGTACACTAAGAGTTGTACTTGTCCTTGTACCTGTCAAATTATTTTTGAACCCTTCACGAGTCAAATAGCAAGAAGAATAAGAATAACTTATCATATCTTTTACTATTCCAAGTTCCGCTAACCCACTTACAATTTTGTTTGTAATCTCTTTGTTTTTATCTCTAGATACTTTTTTGTCTAGGTCTAAAGAATTAACCATAAAAGAAATAGTTGCTTTTTCAGCCTCGCGAAACTCCGCATTGCCGGCCTTTCGCTCCTCTATACATTTAATATAGGCAGAAAGTTTATCCGCCGCCTTAACAAGCGTTTGCAGATCTGCGTCTTCCGGCTCCTCCTGCAAAAGCGGGCGAAAATCCGGCTGCAAATCGGACGGCAGCATCGAGAGCAGGCGTTCCCCCGCATAATGCTCCACCGTAGCAAACGCCTCACGCATTTCTGCGCTGTGATATTTCACTGGTGTAGGCATATCGCCGGTAATAATCTCCGGCGCATCATGGTAAAGCCCTAAAAGCGCCGCGCGCGCCGCATCGTAGCGTTTCCCCAGCCGGCGGTTGCCGATTACAGCAAGCGCATGGGCAAGGGTAGCCACTTCAAAAGAATGCTGACTGAGCGTTTCATAATTGGTGTTGCGCATCAACGCCCAACGATTGATATATTTGATTCTCGAAAGAAATGCAAAAAAATTCCCGTTCATAAATTTTCTCCGAAAATACAGCCCGCGGTAGCAATGGCCGCGGGCTGCTGTTTGTGCATCAAATGGAATTGCCTTTAATTGTTATTATAGTTTGTGGTGCCCACAGAATACCACAGGATAAAGAAATCGAAACCGGAACGACGGTATGTATCATACTGGGTTTTCGCATCGCCGCTCTTAAAGCCAGCTGCCTGAAGACCTTTTTCCATAGCAGAAGCCATTTGGGTGTCATAGGTGCGAATCCGTGCAGACATAACAAGATCGGTTGCAGTAGCCGTGCCGGGTTTAAAGCCGGTCAGCCACCAGTGTTTCTGCCAACCGCGGGTGAAATACTTAATTCCGTTATGATAGTCCGACGGCGTTTTATACATTGTGTAAGACATATACAGCAGATGATCATCGTCTGCGCAATAATACAGTTCATCGGTTTGCCCGGGGATTTTATTGTAAACGCCAATCTCCGCGCCGCCAAATGCGCCGTACTGCCCTTTCCAGAACTGCAAACGCCAGGAAAGCCCGTCGTAGTTGAAGTCTACCTTTGTGGTCAGGTAACGCATGTTGCCGAATGCCGCAACGGTGTCATAGTGCTTGATATAGTTACCGGAGCGCTGCCAGGAATCCAGCTCGGTATAGAAAACCTGCTCTTTAGAGTCATAGTTAAAGCCAAACGCATTGATAAGCGAGCTGACAAGTGCCAAAGACTGCCCGCTGTTGTTCGCCGCATCGGAAATATCCTGCTGTGATTTTGTAGGCGTATTGCTGTTGTTGGAAGAACTGCTTTTTTTGGTCGTGGATGCTGTTGTACCCGTAGTCGCCGCCGTCGTTGCTTCGGTCACAGGTGCCGTTGTTGTAACTGCCGGTGCTTGAATGGAATCTGTGCCGCGGGTGATACCCGGATCTTCTTCTTCGTTATTGCACGCAGTAAACGAAAATAATATCATCAGCGCTGCAAGCACCATACAAAACATTCTTTTTGCTGTTACACGCATAATAAAGCCTCCGTTTCTCAAAAAAATCCCAACATTCCGTGCATAAAATTATCGCACAAATCCCTTTTGGTGTCAATATCTATTGCTTTTTTAACGGGCGTGTGATACTCTATTTTTGCAAAAAATCGACAAAAATGATGCCGCGCCTGTCGGTTCGGCTGAAAAGAGAGGATTTTAATGAGTATCATTTGCAATCCGGCGCTTTCCGAAAGCGGCGAACAAAAAATACAGTGGGTACGCGGCTACATGCCGCTTTTGTCCGGTCTTGAGGAAGAATTTAAAAAAGAGAAACCGTTTTCCGGGCTTCGCGTTGCACTTTCTGTGCACTTGGAAGCAAAGACCGCTTATCTTTGCCGGGTGCTCGCCGCAGGCGGAGCGGAAATGTATGTGACCGGCAGCAACCCGCTTTCAACCCAAGACGACATTGCCGCAGCGCTTGACAAAAGCGGGCTTCAGGTTTTCGCTGTCCACGGCGCCACAGCCGAACAATACAACGCACATTTGGCAAAAGTGATTGAAGCGGCGCCCCACATCATCATTGACGACGGTGGGGACCTTGTCAACCTGATTCACAATACCTATCCGCAGCTGCTTGAAAATGTAATCGGCGGCTGTGAAGAAACCACCACCGGGATTATTCGCCTGCGCGCAATGGCTGCGGACAATAAGCTGCTTTTCCCCATGATGGCAGTCAACAACGCAAAATGCAAATATCTGTTTGACAACCGCTACGGCACAGGGCAGTCTGTGTTTGACGGCATCAACCGCACAACCAACCTGATCGTCGCCGGAAAAACGGTTGTCGTGGCAGGCTACGGCTGGTGCGGCAAGGGTGTTTCCATGCGGGCAAAAGGGCTCGGCGCAAAGGTTGTTGTCACCGAAGTAGACGCAGTGAAAGCTATGGAAGCGGTCATGGACGGCTTCACTGTTATGCCGATGGAGCAGGCAGCCGAAATAGGCGACCTGTTTATCACAGTAACCGGCTGCCGCGATGTTATTACCGAGCGCGCCATGCAGCGCATGAAAGACGGCGCTATTCTTTGCAACGCAGGTCATTTTAATGTGGAAATCAACATTGGCGATTTGGAAAAACTGGCAGAAAAGACCTATGAAAGCCGTAAGAACATTACCGGCTATCGCATGCCGGACGGCAGGACTTTGCACCTGATTGCCGAAGGCAGACTCGTAAACCTGGCAGCAGGCGACGGCCACCCGGCGGAAATCATGGATATGAGCTTCGCCATTCAGGCATTGTCCGCACGGTATCTTGCAGAACACCGCGGTGCGTTAACCCCCGGGGTGTATGACATTCCGCAGGAGATTGACGACGAGGTTGCGCGCAGAAAGCTCGCTGCGTGGGGTGTGTCTGTCGATACACTTTCACAGGCCCAGCAAACCTATCTGCACAGCTGGAATGTATAACATTCTCTGAAAAACAAAACAGGACCTGTCAAAAACAGGTCCTGTTTTTATTTGGCTTTTTTAGGCAATCATGCTGTAAATCGTCGGCACGAATGTTCCGAGAATATAGGGAACTGCAAAAGAAAATGCAATGGAGGTCAAAAGCGTAACGCCCCATTTTTGCAGGTATGCACCCGCATAAAGCACAGCAAAAATCGGTGCTGCAATAATGCGGACAAACAGCTTGGATTTACCCTTGCCGTAGATTTCTTCGCGCAAAGTCAGCGCATCTTCCATTTGCGGGAACAGATTGGTAAGGCAGGACATGCCCACCCACAAAAACAGGAAGTTTGCGATATTCAGATTGCCGCCCGCCGTAAAGAACTCACCGAGATAATACACATTGACCGAGCCGACCGACACGAGCACCAGCCCAATCAGCAGGTTAAACAGAAACGGAAAAAAGCAGACGCCGAAAATTTTAGAGCGCTTGCGGATGATCTCGTGTTCCACATGACCGCACATTTCGTTGGCGCGCAAATACCGCCCGTCTTCAATCAATATCTCATAGGTTCTGCAGACGAGATGCTCAAAAAACGCCTGCAGGAATGTGCCGATTACCGTAATATACTTAACAATTAAATAAACGACTCTCATTATACATCAAAGTCCCCTTCCAAAAGTATGCTTTCCAAGGTTACTGTACCGTTTTTGTAGCCGGAAACTTCTGCGGAAATGGTATAACCGCTGCTCTGGAACAGCTCGTCAATTTCGTCATAGGCGTCGGTCTGACCGGCTGCCGCCGCGCAGAGTGCCAGCGTATTGCAGTACTGCATGGAAGGATAAGTGGTGTTTTGGAAGCCCTCGTTCACTCGGCTATAAGCGGTTTCGTAATCGCCCTTTGCAAGATAGCAAAGGCCTTCCTGACGGTAAAACTCGCTGGAAATTGAGCTTTGTGCTTCCAGTTTTTCTTCACAAATAGCGATTGCACCGTCATAATCACCGTTCATGCGCTTTACGATTGCACGCAAAAGCGCCGGCGTGTCGTCCTCAGCATTCTCCGCTTCGAGCAGTTGGCAAATCGGCTCGACATCTTTCCCGGAGCGCGCATACAAGTCGCCTAAAATCGCCCCATATAACCACGGGTACTGCGGACCGTATTCGCGGATTTCTTCCGCAAATGCAAGCTGGGTCTCCATATCCTTTTCACAGATGAGTGCCGTCTGATATTTAAAGAATGCCAGCATGGCGACGCTGTACTTTTCCGCCTTTGGCGTGTACCCCGAAGCCGCCGTTGTAGTCTCGCTTTCGGTGTCGGCATCAGATGCGGCCTCCGTTGTTGTAATCGTCTGGTCCTTGAGCGCATCAAGCTGCGCAATCAGGTCATCATACGGAATATCCTCTGCCTTGGTCGTATCATAAGGCGCGAGAATTGCATTGGCCGCGTCGGTTGTGGCTAAGAAAGCTTCCGCATCATCCAGCGCCAGCCGAAGCGAGCGGAAGTGCGGCAGGGACATTTCCCAGGATTTGATATTTTCCGCCGGGTCCTGCATTATGTTGATACCGCCGAGCCGGTACGCCAGCAATATCTCGCGTTTGTAAACCATCTCACCATTGATATGTTGGTTGACCATGGTATTTGCTGCGGTTGAATAAGCATCGAGTGCAGAATACAGCTTGTTTTGCCGCGCGAGTGTGTCTGCTTTGTGGACTTCTGAAAACACCTGTGTGTGGTCGGCAAACACATAGCCGCCGTAAAACACGAAGCACAGCACAGCAAGTACCAAAAGAATGTTGACAAAATCAAACGGATAGTGTCGCAGCCCCGTGTCGCAGGTTTCACAGTAAGGGGAATTGGGGTCATTATGCGTTCCTGCCGGGTGCTCGCCGCAGCAGGCGCAGGGTTCTTTTTCTGTTTCTTCGTCTTCTTGCGCCTGAATTTCTTCTGCCGGGTCGGGCAGGTCGTCCAGCCCCTGAATCAAGATTTCAGGCTCTTCCGGCACCGTGTTGGCAACCTCTGCCGCCTCGGCTTTCGCCCGGTCAAGCTCCTCTTGAAAGACCTTGGCAAGATCTTCCATTTCATCATGTATCGCCTGCTCCTCCGCCTTTGCCGCCTCGTTTTCAGGCGCAGCGTCAGGCATGGCGTTCTTTTTCTCTTTCTGATCGTCCAAGGGTATACCTCCTTGTAAGTATTCTTTAATATATTAGCACGATATGCGCCGCATTTCAAACAAAATCACTACGCAACAAAAAATATTTACAAATCCGTCACAATCTTGCTGCGCCTTGTTGGTTTGCACTTTACTTTTCAAAAACAGCATGGTATTCTTTTAAATATATCACTGCAAATTCAGGGGGCGACGAATTTTGCTGTATAAGAGAAGAAAGCGAAGAATTTTGCTGTGCGTGCTGCTTTGTGTCTGCCTGGTCGTTGGCGGCGGTCTCGGATATTACTTCGGCGTATACACACGGGATTTTAAGGTCACCAAAGGCGATGTATTTTCGCAAGTATATCCCGGCGATTTTTATGAGGAATTGCCGTTTTCAGAATATTTGCAAAGCGCAGAACCGCAGGAAGGGCTTTTGACGGTTGACATTCGCACCTGCGGTGCAGTCCCCGGCAGAACGAGTGTAGATAACAGCGACGCCATCCAAACCGCAATCGATGAAGTCGCCGGGCACGGCGGCGGGGTGATTTATGTCGGCGGCGGCGAATACACCACCGGCAGCATTGAGCTGAAATCCGGCATTACGCTGTTTATCGACACCGATGCGGCGCTGGTCGCTTCGCACGACAGTGAGGCCATGGACAAAGGTTGCCTGTTATTTGCCGAAAATGCACAGGACATTACCCTGACCGGCGGCGGAAAAATCTGCGGCGAGGGCAACTTCTTTTCGCTTGCACCAAAATATGAGCCAAAGCTGACGCCTTTTGACGAGACACTGGATGTTTGGGAAATGCGGCAGGAATACCGCTACCGCGTTCGTTTTGCGCACGAAAGCAAATACGGCAATCTGGTTCGTTTGGTCAACTGTAAAAATATAACGATTGAAAACTTTATGCTCGAGAACTCTGCGGCGTGGACGCTGGAGTTGAACGGTTGCGACGGCGTCTCGATTCGGGACTTTGTCATCAACAACAACCGCCACATTGCCAACACAGATGGCATTGATATTGCCGGTTCTTCCAATGTAACGGTCGAGCACTGCTTTATTTCCACAGGCGACGACGGCATCGTGCTGAAAAATGCCGTCGGTCTGGGCGGCGCGCCGATGCAAAACATCACGGTGCGCAACTGCAAGATAACCACCTGCACAAACGCCTTTAAAATCGGCACGGAGACAAGCCAGGATATTTCCAATGTTTTGGTTGAAGATTGCGCGTTCTTTTTGAACGACCTTTATCCGGGCGGTGTATCCGGCATTTCTCTGGAATCCGCCGACGGCGCCAAGGTCAAGAATGTAACCATTCGCAACATCGATATGGAAGGCGAAGCCTGCCCGCTGTTTATCAGCCTGAACAACCGCAACCGCGACAAGGAATTTGACAACTGCGGCGAACTTTCTGACATTACGGTGGAAAATATTGTGGCGACCGGCGTGGAGATTCCCGTCATTATTACAGGCACCAAAAAGCTGACCGTGCGAAATGTAACACTGAAAGATTTTGACATTGCCTATGCCCCCGGCGAGGACTATTACGACTCCCGGCCGTTTGTTCCGGCTTATGAAGACACTTATCCGGAATGCAACCGGATGCGCAATTTAAACGCCTATGGGCTGTGGGCGCGCTACGCAGACAATGTGGTTTTGGAAAACTTCCGTGTCCGTCCGCGAACCGATACCAAGCGCGTGAATATTTACGCACCGGGTGTTACGAACTTACAGTTAGACAGCGATACATAATCAAAAAAACGCCCGCCCTGCACAAAATGCCGGGCGGGTTTTGTCGAAATTGAGAGAACAGAAAAAGCAAATTTTGCATTGACATCCCTTTCATAGTTTGATATAATAATCCGTGCCTAACACGGAGAGATACCGAAGTGGTCATAACGGAACGGTCTTGAAAACCGTCGTACGGCAACGTACCGTGGGTTCGAATCCCACTCTCTCCGCCAAACGACTGTTTGATAGATTGGCTATCTTAATTATATATTGATTGGAGCCCGCGAGGGTTTCGGCGTTTAACACAAAACGCGCAACAACTTCATAGTTCTAAAACAAGTTACAACACGGAGATGTACTCAAGTTGGTGACGAGGCGCCCCTGCTAAGGGCGTAGGTCGGGTAACCGGCGCGAGAGTTCGAGTCTCTCCATCTCCGCCAAACAAAAAAGACAGGTTTTTACCTGTCTTTTTTGTTTTGTTAAGGTGGAAAGCCGAAGCGTGAGCGCCGGGAACCGGCGCGGGCAGTGCAACCGACCGCCGCCGGTGGCGGATGCAGGGAGGGCGCACTGGCGCAGCGGTCGGCGATTGGCAAGGCGGTTTCCGCCGCAGACAGAGCCGGGCACCGCAAGAGGGCAAGCAGTCCACAGCACAAAGCAAAGAAGCCCTGCATAGTTTCTTTTGCTTTTTGATGTGTAACTTGTGAGAGACTCGAACTCTTCGTCCATGCGTGCCGGTTGGCGCAGCCGAGGCACGCGGACATATAATCGGATGTTTGCGAAGCAAACGGGAAGGCGCAGCCTTTTCGAGTCTCTCCATCTCCGCCAAACAAAAAAGACAGGTTTTTACCTGTCTTTTTTGTTTTGTCAGGGAGGAAAACCGAAGCGTGAGGGCCGGGAACCGGCGCGGGCAGTGCAACCGACCGCCGCCGGGGGGCAGATGCAGGGAGGGCGCACTGGCGCAGCGGTCGGCGATTGGCAAGGCGGCTTCCGCCACAGACAGAGCCGGGCACCAGCACAAAGCAAAGAAGCCCTGCATAGTTTCTTTTGCTTTTTGATGTGTAACTTGTGAGAGACTCGAACTCTTTGTCCATGCGAGAGCGCTCCACTATGGGAACCGATAAAATTCCCATTCAACTATACAAAAATTTCAAAAAACATATTGACAAACATCTATATATTGTATATACTGTTTACAGATATTCTTTTCGGGAGGTGCGAAAATGGAGTTGGACGCAAAAAAGACCTCCGCTGTTTTCAAGGCGCTTTGCGACGAAAACCGAATCCAAATCTTACAGCTTTTGTGCTCCGGCGAAAAATGCGCCTGCAAGCTTTTGGAAGCGCTCCCGGTGACCCAGCCCACACTGTCGCACCACATGAAAATTTTGTGCGATTCCGGGATGGTGGTCGCCCGCAAAGACGGAAAATGGATGCATTATTCCATATCCCCTGACGGGCGGGAATATGCGCTGCAATGTTTAAAAACACTTACAAATGTGAAAGACGAAACGAAAACGCAGTCGTGCTGTGAAAAATAACTTGGTTCGTTTTCCGGCACGACTTCTATTTACGATTATATATAGATATATTTGAATATAACTATTTATTATAAGGAGGCTTTTTATGGAAGCACTGAAAACCGGCTGGGATTTCTTCCAAAATGAAATTCTCGGCATGGCGTGGCTTAACCGGCTGATTGAGGCTTTGCTGACCCGTTTGGGGCTGGACACAACCACGCGAATCGGCGGCAGCGTACAGTTCTTTTTATATGACATCATCAAAATCATGGTGCTGCTCGGCGTTTTGATTTTTATCATCTCTTACATTCAAAGCTATTTTCCGCCAGAGAGAACCCGGAAAATCCTCGGGCGCTTTCACGGCATTGGCGCCAATTTGCTTGCCGCGCTGCTCGGCACGGTAACGCCATTTTGCTCCTGTTCGTCGATTCCGCTGTTTATCGGCTTTACAAGCGCCGGCTTACCGCTGGGGGTTACATTTTCGTTTTTAATCTCCTCACCGATGGTTGACCTCGGCTCGCTGATTTTACTGATGAGCATTTTCGGGTGGAAAGTTGCTGTGGTTTATGTCGTCTTGGGACTTATCATCGCAGTTGTCGGCGGCACTGTGATTGAAAAACTGCATTTGGAAAATCAAGTGGAAGAATATATCCGAAACAGCCGTGCCCTTGACATTCCGCAAAACGAGCTTTATTTAAAAGACCGTGCAAAATACGCTTGGGAACAGGTCGCGGCAACCGCAAAAAAGGTTGCGCCCTATGTTTTGATCGGCGTCGGCATCGGCGCGGTGATTCACAACTGGATTCCGCAAACACTGATTGTCCGCATTTTGGGTGACGGGAACCCGCTGGGCGTTGTGCTCGCAACCATTTGCGGCGTTCCGATGTATGCGGATATTTTCGGCACAATTCCGATTGCGGAAGCACTGCTTTCCAAAGGGGCGCTGCTCGGCGTTGTTTTGTCGTTTATGATGGCGGTCACCACGCTGTCCCTGCCGTCTATGATTCTGCTGCGCAAGGCGGTCAAACCAAAGCTTTTGGGGATTTTCGTCTCGATTTGCACAATCGGCATCATCCTCGTCGGCTATTTCTTTAACGCTTTACAAAGCGTTTTGCTGTAATCCATTCAAATTTCATTTTTGGAGGTTTTTATTATGTTACGATTTGGTTTTGGTAAGAAAAAAGGAGAAGAAAATCAAGTCCCCGCTTGCGCCTGCAGCGCATCTGCTGCGGCGGGAACCGATTCGGCGAAAGCAGAATGCACCTGCTGTGCACAGGAAAAAGGCGACATTGTCAGCGTAAAGGTTTTGGGAACGGGGTGCCCGTCTTGCCACGCTTTGCTGAAAAACACAGAGCAGGCAATTGAAACTATGGGCCTTTCGGTAAAGGTCGAATATGTTACGGATATGCCGAAAATCGTTGAATACGGCGTGATGAGCCTTCCCGCCCTTGTGGTGAATGACAAAGTGGTTTCCGTAGGGAAAGTGCTTAAAGCAAATGAAATAGAAGCCCTTTTGCGAAAGTAACCGCATTTTCAAACGCTTTACTCCCTTTCGGTTTCAAATCCCACCGGTGAAAGTCAAATATTTGTTTACTTTTTCCCCCTTTTCCTATATAATGGAAACATCTTGTTAAAAAAAGGGGTAACAATATGTCAGGTGATACCTTACAGGTGCTTGTTGCTATGATTGGTTACATGCTGATCGTCATTGGCATTGGCATCTATTTCGCAAAGCGTTCTCAACAAAATTCCGAGAACTATTTCCTCGGCGGGCGTTCGCTCGGACCGTGGGTCACCGCCATGAGCGCCGAAGCTTCAGACATGAGTGGCTGGCTTTTGATGGGACTGCCGGGCGTGGCTTATTGGTGCGGTCTTGCCGACGCGTTTTGGACAGCGCTCGGCCTTGCAATCGGTACATATGTCAACTGGCTGATCGTTGCAAAACGGTTGCGCAGCTATTCGATTGTTTCCGGCGATGCAATTACCATCCCGGACTTTTTGAGCAACCGCTATCATGAAAAGAAAAAGATTATTCTTTCGATTTCCGCCGTTTTCATTTTGGTGTTCTTCACCGTGTATGCGGCAAGCTGCTTTGTGACCTGCGGCAAGCTGTTCAGCACGCTGTTCGGGTTTTCCTATCACTCCATGATGATTGTCGGCGCGCTGTTCGTGCTGATTTACACCTTCCTCGGCGGCTTCCTCGCCGAAAGCGCTTCGGATTTCATGCAGGGCGTCGTTATGTTTTTCGCGCTGGTCGTCGTGCTGGTTTTCGGCACGATTAAAGCCGGCGGCTTTTCGGCGGTTCTCGACAACGCGCAGGCGATTGAGGGCTTTTTCTCGCTGACCTCCATTGCGTCCCCCACCGTGGACGCCGACGGCGTGCAGCAGGTCGCAAACGGGCTGCCGCTGTTCGGTGAAGCCGGCAGCTATGGCTTTTTGACGATTATCTCCACCCTTTCCTGGGGCCTTGGCTATTTCGGCGTGCCGCAGGTGCTTCTGCGCTTTATGGCGATTCGCAAAGGCAAAGAGCTTACCCGCTCGCGCCGCATCGCAACGATTTGGTGCTTTATTTCCCTCGCCGCGGCAGTTTACATCGGCCTTATGGGCAGAGCGATGTTCCCGGTACATGAATCCCTTTCCACTTCGTCGGGCGCGGAAAACATTTTCGTTATCATGAGCCAGACGCTGTTCCACCCGGTCATTGCGGGTATTGTGATGGCAGGCATTCTCGCCGCGACAATCAGCTCCTCGGACTCTTACCTGCTGATTGCCTCCTCGGCATTTTCAAAGAACCTGTATGAGGGCGTATTTAAGAAAGGTGCTTCCGACAAACAGGTCATGTGGGTGTCTCGTATCATTTTGATGGTGATTGCGCTTATAGGCATTGCGATTGCCTGGGACGAGGACAGCGTCATTTTCAAGGTCGTTTCCTTTGCGTGGGCAGGCTTCGGCGCAACCTTCGGTCCGATTATGCTGTTCTCGCTGTTCTGGAAGCGCACCACGCGCGCCGGTGCGATTGCCGGTATGCTCACAGGCGGCGTAATGGTGTTTGTCTGGAATTTGCTGCTTCGTCCTTTGGGCGGGCTTTGGGACATTTACGAGCTGTTCCCGGCGTTCGTGCTGTCGTGCATTGCGATTGTTGTGGTATCGCTTCTCTCCAAAGCGCCCGATAAGGCAATTACGGACGAATTTGAAAAGGCGAAAACCTACCAGGAATAATAAGGCATCTATCTCTTTTAACACAAAAACCATCCCGCAGTGTTTTGCTGCGGGATGGTTTATTTTATGTTTTCGATTTTAGTCCACGCCGTTTTTGAAAGGCTTTGTAAATCCGCATCCAAACGGCGAACAAGAAATAGCCGATGACGATGCTGATGCTGTTCAACAGCACATCGTCTACATCCGCCACGCGGCCGAAAAAATACTGCAAAACTTCCACACCCAAAATCCCTAAAAAGGAAAGGAGGAACACGCGGTAAAACCGCCGCTGACGCGGATACGCCGTCGGGAGCAAAATACCGAACGGGAGGAACAAAAGAAGATTGCCCAGCAGATTTATAAAAGACAACGAACTCCAATCCAATGAATTTCCCCGATTTTCCCAAAACAGCCGGAGCGTTGCAAAGGGCATGAAATTCGGCGCGGTCCGCGGCGGAATGTAGGAGTCAAAATAAAACACGCCGCTGTCTGTAATCCCAATATAAAACCGCGGCAGGACGGTCTGCGAAAAAACGCCAAACAGATATATCCAAAACAAAAACAGAAAAAGCTCATGGCAAACGGCAAAAATTTGCCGTTTTCGCTTAAGATATAAAAGGCGGCACGGGATGTAAATCACCGCAGAAATCGCCATGTAGATGACTAAAGGACCAATATACTTTCCCACAGCGCTCAAAAAAGCACCAAAGCTCATAAAAACACCCCTCTTTTTGCTCCCTCTGCAACTTCTGTTTTTACTATAACTCTATGCCCGCTAAAAAGCAAGATGACCCGACCGGTTTTACACAAAAAATGAATAAGATAAAAGCCGGCGGCAAACTTTTCGGTTTGCCGCCGGCTTTATTGTTTTTGCAAATTACTGTTTCAGTGCAATGTTCTGTTTGGAAAGCGACGCTATAATCTGATCGGCCACTTCCATAACTTCCTCGCGTTTTAAGGTGCGCTGGTTGTCGGAGAACACAAGACGAACGGTAATGGATTTGCCCGATTCATCGCGGTAGGTGTCGACCACATCCACGCTCTGAATCCACGGGCAGTTGGCCGCTTCGACCGCAGCGCCGATCGGCGCATAGGTTTCCGAAACGAACGACAGGTCAACTTCCATACCGGGGAAGCGTGAAGGCTCTTTATAATGAATCCCGGCGTCCGTTACGCTCGAAAACGCCTGCATATCGATTTCAGCATACACAATCGCGGCCTTTTTGTCAATCTTCTTCGCAACGGTCGGGTGGACAACGCCGAGTTCGCCCAGCGCTACACCGTCGCAAAGCACGGTGTTGAGGTTACGCGGGTGCTGGTAATCGTGCGTAGCTTTTTCCGCGGTAAAGCTAAGCGGTTTGTGCTTGATGTCGAGTGAAAGCACCGCCAGCATATCGCGCAGCGACAAATACAGCGTTTCGGTAGAATCGACTTTGGAGAACAGCGTGATTGCCAGCTTCTTATGCTCGCGGCACATACCGTTTTCGTCAAGGCCGTCTACCGTTCTGCCGATTTCAAAAATGCCGAACGACGGCGCAAACGCCGTGTTGCCGCGCACCTGGCAAAGCTGGGTTGGGATCATAGAACGGCGCAAAGTCTCAATATTCGGATTGGTGGCATTCAAAAGCTTCACATTGTCTTCCACCGCAAGGCCGAGCGCCTTATATTCGTCGTAATATGCCCAAATGTAGGAATGGACTTCGTGCAGGGAGAAGCGTTTGACAAGAATATCCTTGATTCGGTCTTCGTCGGTCTTTTCTGTTTCCGGGCGCACCGGGTAAAGCGGTGCTTCGGCAGTGTGGACAGCGAAGTTGTCATAACCGTAGACACGCGTGATTTCTTCGATGATGTCCGCTTTAATGGTGACATCTTTGGTAGCGCGCCAGCTCGGCACGGTCACCGAGAAGTTATCACCGTTTCTTGTCACGCTGAAGCCCAGCGCTTCGAGTGTGTGGACAATCGTGTCGCCGTCAATTTGAATGCCGGTATAGCGGTCTACATAGCTTTGATCAAAGTCGAGCGTCACGGTGTTGTAATGATAGGCGTATTCGTCGGTAAGCGATGAGACCACGCGGGCATCTTTGTCGGTATCGGTCAAAAGTTTTACGAACCGCGCAATTGCCGGAACGGTCATTTCCGGGTCAAGGCATTTTTCATAGCGCACGGAAGCGTCGGTTCTGTGCGCCAAACGGACGGTCGATTTGCGGACGGAAACCGCATCAAAGGTAGCGGATTCGAGCGTCAGGGTGGTGGTATCTTCGACAATTTCCGAGTCAAGGCCGCCCATGATACCGGCGATTGCCACCGGCGTGTCGCCGTTGCAAATCATCAGGGTGTTTTCGTCAATATGGCGTTCCACGCCGTCAAGTGTCTGGAACTCAAACGGTTCAGAAAAACGCTTGATGCGCAGCTTTTCCACTTTGCGCGAGTCAAACGCGTGCATCGGCTGACCCATTTCAAGCATCAGGTAGTTGGTAAGGTCGGCAAGGAAGTTGATTGCACGCATGCCGCAGTAGTAAAGGCGGATGCGCATATTCACCGGGCTTACCGCCGTGTGAATGTTTTCCACCTGCAGGCAGGAATAGCGCTGGCAAAGCGGGTCTTCGATTTTCATATCCACTTTCGGCAGTGCGTCATAAGCGTGTAAATCGACCGTGTCGAGCGGCTTTAACGGTCTGCCCGCTAAAGCGGCGAACTCACGCGCGATGCCGTAATGCCCCCAAAGGTCGGGGCGGTTGGTCAGCGATTTGTTATCGACCTCAAACACGATATCGTCCACGGCGTAGGCGTCTTTGATGTCGGTGCCGCAGGGAATATCGTCGGTGATATCCATAATGCCGGAATTGTCGTCGCTGATGCCGATTTCTTTTTCGGAACAGCACATACCGAACGAGTCAAAGCCTGCAAGCGGGCGCGGCGCAATGGTGATGTCGCCGATTTGCGCGCCCACTTTGGCAAAAGCGGTCTTCATGCCGACGCGCACGTTCGGCGCACCGCAGACAACATCCGTCAGCTTACCGTCGCCTGCATCGACTTTTAAAAGGTGCAGTTTTTTCGATTCGGGGTGGGGTTCAACCGATTTGATTTCGGCGACCACAACGCCGGAAAGGTCTTTGCCTTTCTCAAAAATTTCATTTTCCACTTCGGCGGTGGACAGAGAAAAGCGGTGGATAAGCTCCATTTTGTCAAGCCCCGAAAGGTCGACAAAATCTGAAATCCAGTTCATCGATAAAAACATATCTTTTCTCCTCCTTCCTTATTCGTCGTCCGCAAACTGCGACAGGCTCTTTAAGCTGCCGCTGTTTAAGTCGCGGATGTCTTTGATGCCGTATTTCATCATGGCAAGTCTTGTAAGGCCCAAGCCAAATGCGAAGCCTGTGTATTCCTCGGGATCAATGCCGCCGTCGCGAAGCACCGCGGGGTGAATCATGCCACAGGGGCAAAGCTCCAGCCAACCGCTGTGTTTGCAGGACGGGCAGCCCTCGCCGCCGCAGATAAGGCAGCTGATGTCGAGTTCAAAGCCCGGTTCAACGAACGGGAAAAAGCCCGGGCGCAGGCGCACCTTGATGTCCTTTTGGAACACTTCGGACAACATGGTTTTCATGAAGTAAATCAAGTTGGAAATGGAAATGTTCTTGTCCACCATAACGCCTTCCATTTGGAAGAAGGTGTTTTCGTGACAGGCGTCGGTCGCTTCATTACGGAAGCAGCGACCCGGGAAAATCGCCTTAATCGGCACGCCGTCGTTAATGAGCGCATCTTTATATTTTTTATAAATGGCGTTTTGCGCCGCAGAAGTCTGGGTTTTCAAAAGCTGACCGTTTTCGAGGTAATAGGTGTCCTGCATATCGCGCGCGGGGTGTGCTTTCGGGATATTCAGAGATTCAAAGCACTCATAGTCGGTCACGATTTCGCTGTAATCCTCCACGGTAAAGCCCATGGTTTTGAAAATGCGTTCACACTCGCGCTGGACAAGCGTAATCGGGTGATAAGACCCGCGCGTTAAATCGACCGGTGCGCTCACATCGAACACCGGCGTGGCTTCGATTTCGCGGCGCATTTGTTCTTCTTTTAACTGTTTGGTTTTTTCGGCGAGCATCGCTTCAATGCTCTGGCGCACTTCATTGGCGAGCTGCCCCATTTTCGGGCGCTCCTCTGCGGAAAGAGACCCCATGCTTTTCAAAATGGCGGTCAGTTCCCCTTTTTTGCCGAGCACCTGCACGCGCAGCGCTTCCAAATCGGCAAGCGCGTCGATTTTTTGAAGCTCGGCTTCGGCACGCGCACGGATTTCTTCGAGTTTCTGTTTCAAGGCCGTTCATCCTTTCCTGTTTTTTGCAAAATTGCAAAACAAAACGCCGCCCCCAAAGGGACGGCGCAAAAAGCCGTTATACCACCCAATGTGAAGGCGCTAATACGCCCCTGCCCGTAACGGCGGCCACCGTTGCAGCCTACTGAAAGCTTTCAGCCGCACCGCTCCAAAGTGAAAGTTCAGCAAAAAACCGGCTTGAACGCGCTTTCAGCCCGTGACGCATCCTCTCTTTTAGGCGGCTGTCTTTTTGCCTACTGCCTTTTTCACAGCGTTTGTTGGATTTATTTTGCGTATAATAGTATAGCACACTTTTTGAAATTTGCAAGTGCAATTTCATTCCAAAGCCGCAACGACTGCCATAGCGGTTATATTGATGAAAACCGCGGCAACGGGCAGAAGCCCGAACCAGATTTTTTGCTTTTTCGTAAAGGATTTATACAAAAGCAAAACCAGCCCCGTATACACGAAAAAGCCAATCGGCATCCAAACAATATGAAGTGCCGAGAACGCTTCCAAATCTATATAGAAGTGTGTACAGAAGTTGTAGATATGCCATGCTGCACCTGTCAGCGTATAATCCCACGGGGTGCAATTCAGCAAAATCCCTGCCGCCGCAAACCTCTCTGTAATTGTAGCATAGCACACATAACAAGCATTATCTATGGACAAAAAGCACGAAAAGGGGTTGTGCTTTTCGGCGTTTTCCACTATACTATTGAAAAACTGTTTTGGGGAGAAAATATGGAATTAGATATTTATGATTTCGACAAAACCGTTGTGCCGTTTGACTCCGGCTCGACTTTTCTGATTTTCTGCTTTTTACGGTATCCGTATTTATTTTTACTTTTGCCGTATTACGCGGTGATGGGGCTTTTGTTCGGGCTGCGGATGATTCGCCTCGACCGCTTCAAAAAGCATATTTTTGTGTTTGTTCGCTTTATTCCTTTGCAAAAGGCGGTCAAAGCGTTTTGGGACAAGCACGAAAAAGATGTGTTCGGCTGGTTTTTGCCGGAAAAACGCGAACGGTATACGGTGGTGATCAGCGCCAGCCCGGATTTTCTGTTAAAAGAAATTGCCGCGCGGTTAAAAATCGACACGCTTTTGTGCACGCGCCACGACCCGAAAACCGGCACTTTGCTTTATAACAACTGCCGCGGCGAAGAAAAGGTACGCCGGTTTTTCGAAGCGTTCCCCGACGGCGCAAAGGTCAACACGGTGTATTCCGACAGCTACAAAAACGACCGGCCGATTTTTTCGCTGGGAAGCGCTTGCGTACATATTGAAAAAGGCGGCGAAAGAACGCCGTTTGATTACAAGGAAAAATACGACGAAGCGCCGCGCGCATAAAGCGCAGGATAAAAAACAAAGAACCCGTCCTTTCCGAAACCGGAAAGGGCGGGTTTTGATTTTGGAATTTGCCGGTTACATGACGCTGTGGAAAGTGCGCATGATGACCTCGCGCTGCTGTTCTTTCGAAAGCTTGTGGAAATTCACCGCGTAGCCGGACACGCGAATGGTCAGGTTCGGATATTTCTGCGGGTCCTCATAAGCTTCCATCAGCATTTCCTTGTTGATGACATTGACATTGATGTGGTGGGCTTTGTTTTTGAAGTAGCCGTCCAAAATGGTCACAAGGTTATTGACGCGTTCCCCGTCGGTCTTGCCGAGCGCCTGCGGAATAATCGAGAAGGTGTTGGAAATACCGTCGCGGCAAGCGTCGTAAGGCATTTTGGCAACGGAGTTGAGCGACGCGAGCGCACCGTTCTTTTCACGGTTGTGCATCGGGTTCGCACCGGGTGCGAACGGTTCGCCTTTTTTGCGGCCATCGGGTGTGCTGCCGGTCTTTTTGCCGTAAACCACATTGGAGGTTATGGTCAGCGCCGACAGCGTGTGGATTGCGCCGCGGTAAGCCGGAGTCTTGCGAAGTTCGGTTATGGTGCTTTCCAAAAGCGAACGCGCAATGAAGTCTACACGGTCATCATCGTTGCCGTAGGTCGGGAAATCACCGACGGTTTCAAAATCGACAATATAGCCGTTTTCGTCACGAACCGGGTGCACCTTGGCAAACTGAATCGCCGAAAGGCTGTCTGCCGCGACGGAAAGGCCGGCAACGCCGAACGCCATAAAGCGCGTGACATCGGTGTCGTGCAGCGCCATTTGGATTTTTTCATAGGCGTATTTATCATGCATATAGTGAATGACATTCATGGTGTTGACATAGAGCTTGCAAAGCCACGAAAGATAGACCGAGAAGCGGCCGGCGACTTCGGCATAGTCGAGAGTGTCGCCCTGTACGGGCTCCATCTGCGGACCAACGCGCATTTCGCTCATGTTATCATAGCCGCCGTTAATGGCGAGCAGCAGAAGCTTAGCGAGGTTGCAGCGTGCGCCGAAGAACTGCATTTGTTTGCCAACCTGCATTGCGGAAACACAGCAGGCGATGGCATAATCGTCGCCGTAAACCGGGCGCATTAAATCATCGTTTTCATACTGAATGGAATCGGTATCGACCGAAACCTTGGCACAGAACGCTTTAAACGGCGCGGGCAGCTGCTCGGACCACAAAACGGTCAGGTTCGGTTCGGGCGCAGAGCCGAGGGTATAAAGCGTATTGAGCACGCGGTAGGAGTTTTTGGTCACCAGCGTGCGGCCGTCGCAGGACATGCCGCCGATACTTTCGGTAATCCACATCGGGTCGCCGCCGAACAGCTCATTGTATTCCGGCGTGCGCAGATGCCGCGCCAAGCGCAGTTTCATTACGAAATCGTCCATAAGTTCCTGCGCACCGCTTTCGGTCAAAGTGCCGTTTTCCAAATCGCGGTTGATGTAAATATCGAGGAATGTGCTTGTGCGCCCCAAAGACATGGCGGCGCCGTTTTGCTCTTTGATTGCGGCAAGATAGCCAAAGTACAGCCACTGAATCGCTTCGCGCGCGTTGGTGGCGGGCTTGCTGATGTCATAGCCGTAAAGCTGCGCCATTTCCTTGAGAAGTTCTAAGAAATGAATCTGCTGGAAAAGTTCTTCGCTTTGGCGAATGGTGTCCACCTGCATATTGCCTTTGCCGATGTTGCGCTTGTCCTGTTTTTTCAGTTCAATCAGCACATCCACGCCGTAAAGCGCCACGCGGCGGTAGTCGCCGATGATACGGCCGCGGCCGTAGGCATCGGGAAGCCCGGTCAAAAGACCGATGTGGCGAACGGCGCGCATTTCGTCAGTATAAACGCGGAAAACGCCGTCGTTGTGGGTTGTTTTGTAGCTGAATTCCTGCTCAATGGTATCGGAAAGCTCATAACCGTAAGCTTTTGCCGCACTGCGCGCCATACGCATGCCGCCAAAGGGGTTCACGCCGCGGCGCAGGGGTGCGTCGGTCTGAAGCCCGACAATCAGCTCGTTTTCTTTATCGACATAGCCGGGCGCATAGGTCACAAGTGAAGAAACATGCTCTGTATCGACATCGAGCACGCCGCCCTTGTCGCGTTCCGCCTGAAACAGCGCATTGCATTTTTCCATGAGCGCGTTGGTTCTGTCTGTCGCCCCCGCGAGGAAAGAAGCGTCGCCGAGATAAGGCGTGTAATTGCGGCGAATAAAGTCGCGCACATCGATTTTTTCGTTCCATTCGCCTTTTTTAAATCCGTTCCATGCTGCAAAATCCATTTTGTCTGCTCCTTTTTTCACTTCCTGCAAAACAAAAAGGGCAACCCTGCGTTTTGCAAGATTGCCCAGACGGTCGGCTGTGTATTTCAAGCGTGCTTCCCCGCAGTTTGCCTGCGACCGCGTTGCGCGGTGTTCCGTCAGTTACACGCCTGTCGTTTGATTGTATCTATATTGTACCACACGGTCTGCATCTCTGCAATGTGCAGATTCTACAAGATTTCGGCTTTATTATTCCACACTCTTGAGAGACTCTACCATATCCACTTTTTTCAGACGGAAGTACATGATAAAGTTGACAAGCGCGGCAAACACGAGCGTCAGAAGTGTGCTGAACAGATAGCTTAAAAAGCTGATTTCCAACCCGAACATGACATATTCTGTTTCAATGGTCCGCACGACAAAGAAATGCAGAACCGTGCCCAAAATCAAGCCGAGCAGTACACCAAAAATCGTCAGAATAATATTCTCACGATAGACATATGCCGCGAGCTCGCCGTCATAGAAGCCCAGCACCTTTAAGGTGGCAAGCTCGCGCCGGCGTTCGGTAATATTGATATTGTTGAGGTTGTAAAGCACGATGAAAGCCAAAAGACCGGCCGCAATAATCATTACCGCGATAATGACGGTCAGGTTATCCATCATCGTGTTGACCTGTTCTTGTGCTGTGGCACTCATAGAAACGGAGGTCACGCCGTTGATGCTTAAAATGTTCTTCGCAATCTGCGAAGCATCGGCGTCCGCTTCGGTCTTAATCAATGCGGCATTCAGCGACGCGGTTTCACCATACAGCGCCTTATAGACATTCGGCGTCATATAGATATAATGGTTTAGATAGTTTTCAACTATCCCCGCCACACGGACATCGCCGACCGGCGTCGCGGTCTTGTCGTCTTTCAGGGTAATCATATCCCCGACGGAAACGCCGAGCAAATCGGCAAATTTTTCTGTAATCAGCACACCGTCATCGGTCAGGTTGAGTGTATCGCCGAACAACCGTGGCTTCAGATTGACATATTCGCCAAGTTTCACTGTATCCTGCGGAACAATCAGATACGCCGTGGTCTCGCCCTTGTCGGTTTCGGCGTAAGTTACTTGGCTCTGCGTCTGCAAATAATCAGTAATTCCGCTTACCGAGCTGACCTTGGCGAGCAGCTGCCGCCGTTCCGCACGGGAAAGGGAGGTATCTGTTCCGACGGTGCCCTGATAAGCAAAAACATCGCCGTATTGCTTCTGCGGCACGGCCTTCACGGAGTCGCTGATACCAAAACCAACCAGCAGCAGCGCCATACAGCCTGCAACGCCCAAAATCGTCATAAAGAACCGTTTTTTATAACGGAACAGATTGCGGCATGCCGCTTTCTGCGCAAAATTCAACCGCAGCCAGATAAAGTCGATATCCTCGAGGAAGGTGCGCTTACCTGCCTTAGGCGCCTCCGGGCGCATAAGTGCAGCCGGACTTTCGGAAAGCACGCGGTGGCTGGCAGCAAACGCCCCGCCGACGGTTGCAAGCACGGCAAGCACAGTTGCCACAACGGCGTTGAGCACATTGATTTCCACGACCACGCTGGAAAGGTTGACATATACCATTTTATAGGTGTTGATAATCAGCGAGGGCAAAAGCGATTCGCCGAGCGCCACACCAATGATACTGCCTAAAAGTGTGGAGAAAAGCGCATACAACACGAACTTCGCCGTGATAGAGGCTTCGCTGTAACCGAGCGCTTTCAAAGTGCCGATTTGGGTACGCTCCTCTTCGACCATGCGCGTCATGGTCGTTAAGGAAACCAGCGCCGCGACCAAGAAGAAGATGACCGGGAACACTGTACCTATGGCGCGGATGCTGTCGGCATCCCCTTTGAACGCCGCATAGCTGGAAACCGAAGTGCGGTCTAAAACATACCACTGCGGCGTAGCAACATTGTTGATTTCATCTTCGGAGTTTTGGAGCTTTTCCTCAGCGGCTTCAAGCTCCGCCTCGGCGTCCTGCTTCGCAATTTCGTAATCTTCTTTGCTGCGGTCAAGCTGAATCTGCCCGTCCTGAACTTTTTTCTCGCCCTCTTCAAGCTTTGCTTCACCCGCCGCGATCTGCTCGCGGGCGGCAGCTGCCGCTTCGGGGAAGTTATCAATAAATGCCTGCGCGGTATCCAATCGCTGGTTCACGCTGCTGATGCTCTGGTCTATCGTCGTTAGCTGGCTTTTATAATATTGCACCTTAGCCGTTGCCTCGATGATTTCCATGCTGCGCTCATAATATTCATCATTGGAAATATAGGCCGCGTCCTCTTTGAGTTTTTTCTGCATTTCAGCAATCTTGGCCTCGTCATCGGCAATTTGCTGTTCAATTTGTTTTTTCTGATTTTCAAGCTCTGTAAGCATCGCTCGTGCTTCTTCTATCTGCGCTTGCCCGCTTTTAATGCTTTGGTCACCGGAATCAAACAGGGCTTTCAGTTCTTCAAGCTGTTGACGCTGCTGCTCAATTTCGAGCTGTGCGCTTTCCAACTCCGCTTCTGCGGTGATAAGCGCCTGATAGGCGTCGTTTAAATCGCTTAACGCTTTATCTTTTTGCGTCTGGAATTTATATTTTGCCTCTTGAAGCTGCTTGTCTGCATCTGCTTTGAATTCCGCAAGCCGCGCGGCACAGCGCTGTTCCTCAATAGAAGTAATGTTTGCCGTAACCGCATTCAGCAGCTCGTTGTATTCGTCAGAAAAGCAGTTCATATCCTTGGCGCCCATCATGGTAACGAGCACTTCCGAATAGATTTCCTGCACGAACGCCTCTTTCGGGATTACCAAAAAGCCGTCCACTGTGCCGTCGCCGATTGTCGAAGTACCGCGGTCGGAATCGAGATAATAAGCGGTTTCGCCGACACCAACAATGGTGTATTCGTCATCTGCCAGCATATCACTGACTTTTTCATCTGTGCCGGTCTTCAGTTTCACCGTGTCGCCGAGCTGATACCCGGAGGCGTCTAAAAACTGCTGGTCGGCAATACATTCGTTATATTGCTCCGGATAACGCCCTTCGAGCACCTTGACCTGATTGATTTGGTCGGTCATGGACATTACCTTGGTCACGACCACTTCATTTTCGGATTCGCAAAGATAGTCCTTTGTGAAAATGCCCTCTGCACTTGACACACCGTCAAGGCTCAGGAACGCTGCCACATCATTGTCCGTCATGCCCAGTGTGCCCAGCACGCGGATGTCCATCATATTTTCCTTGTCAAAGGTCTTATCCGCAGAAGCCTCCATTGCAGGGCTCGCCGAACGAATACCAGCAAAGAAAGCAACACCGAGCGCCGAAATCAGAAGAATAGACAGGAACCGGCTGATGCTTTTGCGTACTTCCCGTCGGAAGTCTTTTCTCATACCTTTTGTCATGCCTGTTCTTCCTTTACCACTCAATGTACTCCACGGGGGTGGGGCGCTTATTCATCAAAATCTGGTCAATTTTTCCGTTTTTGATTTTAATGACCTTGTCCGCCATGGGGGCAATGGCAAGGTTGTGGGTAATGACAATAATCGTCACACCTTTTTCGCGGCAGGTATCCTGCAACAGCTTCAAAATCGATTTACCGGTTATGTAGTCCAGCGCGCCGGTCGGTTCGTCACAAAGCAGCAGCTTCGGGTTTTTCGCCAACGCACGCGCAATGGAAACACGCTGCTGCTCACCGCCGGAAAGCTGTGCCGGGAAGTTGTCCATGCGGTTTGACAGCCCGACTTCCTGCAAAACGGTTTTCGCGCTCAGCGGATTTTTGGAGATTTGCAAAGACAGCTCCACATTTTCAAGCGCTGTCAGATTGCCGACCAAGTTGTAAAACTGGAACACAAAGCCAACATCGTCACGGCGGTAGCGCGTGGTTGCCTTTTCATCATATTTGGTAATATCGTCGTTATCCACGAAAATTTCACCGGAGGTGGCAGTATCCATCCCGCCCAAAATATTCAAAACCGTAGTCTTACCTGCGCCGCTGGGCCCCACGATGACTACGAATTCTCCTTTTTCAATGCCGAAGCCGACATCGTCCAACGCTTTAATTTCAACCTCACCCATCTTATAGGTTTTGGTCACATTTTTCACTTCGATAAAAGACATTATATGCCTCCTGTGCACAATAGTAATTTTTATTGTAGCACACAATTTTGCGGAATTCTATCGAAAATCGCTTTGGGAGAAAATTTAGGCAAACAGCATAAAAATTTTGCTGTGAATTCGACAAATTGCCAATGTTTTTGCAGGCTCTTTCGGCAAAATTTGGAAAGCCCTTCTTTTCCGCTTTGCAAACAGCGGTTTCACAGAGAAAACATAGCAAAAATCCGCTGTTAAACACAAAAAACAGCACGGAAACTTTGCAGAACCTGCAAAAGTGTTCCGTGCCGCAAACGCGCTTTATGCCAGCATCGGCTGCAGCTGCCGCCCTAAAAGCGCCGCTTCGACGCTTTCAGGAATACGCGAAAAATCAGCAACCACTGAACTCGGCTTTTTCTCCGGGTCATCTTGACGCATCGGCACAAAATACATGTGTTTTGCATTCATCAACATTCCTATGTTTTTTGCCGCCGTGCCGAGCGCGTCATTGGTCGATACGGCGAGAAGCGCCGGTCGGGCATTACGCAGATGCGCCTTGCACGCAAGCGTTACCGGCGTATCGGTAATGCCGTTCGCTAGTTTTGCAAGCGTGTTGCCGGTCGCCGGTGCAATCACCAAAATATCCAAAAGCTTTTTTGGTCCAATCGGCTCCGCAGAAAAAATGGTGTGAATGATTTCGTGATCGGTTAAAGCCTCGATTTCTCTTACAAAATCTGCCGCTTTACCGAACCGCGTATCTGTTGAATATGCGACCTGCGACATAATAGGCAATACATCATACCCTTGTTTTACGAGATTTTCCATTTCAGGAAGCACTTTATGAAATGTGCAGAAAGAACCGCACATGGCAAACCCCACTCGAATCTGGGACATAATTTCCCCCCTTCGTTACAGGAGAGAAAGAAGCTTCTCCCCCACGATTTGCGCCGCTGCCTGCGGCGTATATTTCCCGGGCAGGGAAAGCGCCTTGACAGCGGTTCTTTGCAGCTGTTCTGCTGCTGCAAAGTCCACACCGAACGGTGCAGAGGCCACATCCAGCAAAAGGACACCGGACTTCGTTCTGCGCAGCGCATCCGCGCCTAAAATCTGCGCAGGGACGGTGTTTATAATCACATCATATTCCCCCGCTGTTGCGCAAAGCGCAGCAATGGAGACCGCCGGAACACCCGCGCGCTTTGCTTCGTCTCGCGCCGCTTCGCTGCGCGCGGCAATGACCGGTGTGCAGTTTTGCGTGCGCAGGGCTTTTGTAACAGCCTTTGCCACACGGCCGAAGCCGGTCACCGCAATGCGCAGTGTCTCCAGCGGCGCCGCGGTGTGTTTGCGCAGTTCCAGAAGCACGCCCTCGGCAGTCAGTTCTGCATTTTTCAGGATGAAGTCCTCGTCGTAGTAATCCGAGACGGTCACGCCTTTTTGCCGAAGGCTTTCAGCAAACGCGCCCGGCATGATGCCGCCTGCTGCAAGGCTGCCCGGTCTTATATCCGCAAGGACCTGTGCAAGCGGCAAAATCTCGTTTGTCAGGGGCATTTGCACATGCGTGCCGTCTCTCGTTACCGGCAGCGGCAGAACCGCCGCCACATATTTGCTTCGCAAAACTTCCTGCACCGCTTGCAGGCTGTCGCCCGGGTACAGGCCGAAGCAATATGTAGAACATCCCTTTTCTTTTAAAAAAGTATTTAAATATCGTTGGCGTAAATCGCCGCCGAGCAAAACGATAGGTTGCAATTTGACACGCTCCTTTTTTCGGTTCACTACCCTATTGTATGATTCTTTTTGCAGCACGGTGATAAAAAATGCATTAGGGGGTTTAAATTTTTTGCGCTTTGCAATATAATATAAGTATTAAAGTTTGGAAGGACTTTTGATATGGAAAATATCGACACCCTGTTAAAGCAGGTCAAGCGCATTCACTTTATCGGTATCGGCGGAAGCGGCATGTGCCCGCTTGCAGAAATTCTGCACAGCTGGGGCTACCAGCTTTCAGGCTCAGACAACAACGAAAGCGACACACTTGCGCGCATTCGGGCGCTGGGCATCCCGGTCTCCATGGGGCAGCGGGCAGAAAATATCGGTGACGCCGAAATGGTGATTTACACCGCGGCGCTGCTTCCTGACAACCCCGAGCTTGTCGCCGCTAAGACAAGCGGCGTGCCGACTTTTGAGCGCGCCAAACTGTTCGGCGCCATTTCCAGAATGTATAAAAACTGCATCGGTGTGTGCGGCACACACGGCAAAACCACTGTCACCTCGATGCTCACGCAAATTTTGATTACCGCAGACTTAGACCCCTCGGCGGTCATCGGCGGTAAGCTGCCGTTGATTGGCGCAAACGGGCGTGTGGGCAAAAGTGAAAATTTCGTTTGCGAAGCCTGCGAATTTGTGGATACCTTTTTAGAGCTTTCCCCGGCGGTCGCTGTCATTTTGAATATTGATGAGGACCACTTGGATTACTTCAAAACGCTTGACAACCTGATTCACAGCTTCCATAAATTTGCCGACATGGCAACGGTCGCCGTCATTTATAACGGCGACGACCAAAACACCCTGACCGCCATGCAGGGCGTTGGTGAAAAAACGAAAATCACTTTTGGTTTCTCCAAAGAAAACCAATATTACCCGGCGAATATTTCCACGGAAAACGGTGCGTATTATGCGTTTGATGTGTGCCGTGACGGCGAAACGCTCGGTCACCTTGCATTGGAAATTCCGGGTGAGCACAATGTGTTGAACGCTTTGGCTGCGGTTGCTGCTGCCATGCACGCGGGCGCGAGCTTTGACGACTGTAAAAAAGGCATTGCAGCCTTTCACGGCGCCGGTCGCCGGTTTGAAAATCTCGGCACTTATCAGGGCATTACCTTTGCCGATGATTACGCCCACCACCCGGCGGAACTTCGCGTGACATTGGAAGCCGCAATGAAAATGCATTACCGCAAGGTTTGGGCGGTGTTCCAGCCGTTCACCTATTCGCGAACCTATATGCTTATGGATGAATTCGCCGAAGTGCTGCAAATCCCGGACCATTGCGTGATGACTGAAATTATGGGCTCACGCGAGCGCAACACTTATAATGTATATACTTCGCAGCTGGCCGAAAAAATACCGGGTTCAGTGTGGTTCAACACTTTCGACGAGGTTGCCGATTATGTTTTGGCGCACGCGCAAAGCGGGGATTTGGTTCTGACGCTCGGCTGCGGCGACATTTACAAAGCTGCAAAAATTATGATTCACCGCTTGCAGGAAAAGTAACCTGCAGGCTTTGAATTCTAACCAAATGGTTGTGATGTGAAAATGGATAAAAAATATGATGTTTTAATTGTCGGCTCCGGCGTGGGCGGCTTATATACCGCACTTTCTTTGCCGGAAAATCTTTCGGTGCTGATGCTTTCGAAAAAAAGCGATACCCTTTCCAACAGTTCGTTGGCACAGGGCGGCGTTGCCGCGGTCTTGAGCTTCGAAAACGACAGCTTTGACCTGCATTACGAAGACACCATGATTGCCGGGCAGCACAAAAATGACCCGGACGCCGTACGCACACTTGTCACCGAAGGACCGGACGATGTGCGAAAAATCATGTCTTATGGTGTAGATTTCGACAAAAATCCGGACGGCTCGATTCAGAAAACGCTGGAGGGCGGTCACTGCCGCCGCCGCATTGTTCACCATAAGGATACCACCGGCGCGGAAATTGTCAACAAACTTTTAGAAGAAGTCAAAAGGCGTAAAAACATTACACAATGCGAAAACAGCATGGTGTTCCGGCTTGAAAAAGTAAAAAGCGGCTTTTGCGCCGACATTTTGCATGATGAAAAGCCCTATACGGTGTTTTGCGATTACTGTGTTTTGGCGACCGGCGGCATCGGGCGGGTTTATAAATACACCACAAATCCCGCTGTGGCGACCGGCGACGGTATTCGTCTTGCTTATGAGCTTGGTGCGACCATTCGCAATTTAAGCTTCGTGCAGTTCCATCCCACCGCCTTTAACGGTGCAGACCGCGAACAGTTCTTGATTAGTGAAGCTGTGCGCGGTGAGGGCGCTTATCTGCTCAACTGCAAAAAAGAACGCTTTATGCACCGCTATGACCAGCGGCTGGAATTGGCGCCGCGTGATGTGGTTTCAAAATGCATCATCATGGAGAGCCGCAAAACCGGCAGCAACGAATTTTATTTGGACATTACACACCGTGACCGCGACTACCTGTTAAACCGTTTCCCCGGGATTTATGAGGGCTGCATGAAGCACGGCGTGGATATTACAAAAGACTTGATTCCCGTTTTCCCCTGCCAGCACTATTTGATGGGCGGCATCGGTGTGGATTTGGACGCACGCACGACCATTGCGCGGCTGTACGCGGTCGGTGAGTGCTCCTGCACCGGCGTGCACGGCAAAAACCGACTTGCGAGCAACTCGCTGTTGGAAGCGCTGGTATTCGGTCGGCGGGCGGCGCAGGATATCACCCGCTGTGTGGAAGCCAACTTTGCGCATGTCGTTCCCGATGACCGTGTGCCGGACATTTCCGGTGCGCCGCTGCCGAAAGGGCTGCGTACAGAAATTCGCTCCATTATGCAGCGCGCTTATTTCGTCATTCCAGACCTTGGTGCGGTGCGCACAGGGCTGAAACGCGTAGACGCGATTCTCAAGCGTTTGCAAACCGGCAAATTTGCCATTACCCCCGACTACTGTGAAGCGCTCAGCCTGGCAACGGTGGCGCACATCATTTTAAAGGAGGTTGACGAGGGATGAGCTTACCTCAGTTTTATGTAGACGACATTATTTTACGGGCGCTTAAAGAAGATATCAACTATTTGGATGTGTCCGCAGATTATCTGATTCCGGAAGAGCAGCGCAACGACGCTTATTTTGTTGCAAAAGCCGACGGCGTTTTGTGCGGTTTGGATGTGGCGCTACGCACTTTTCAGCTTTTGGACGATACTTTCACCGCGAAAACTTATAAAAAAGACGGTGACAAGATTCAGAAAGGCGATTTGATTGCAGAGTTTTCCGGCAAGACCGTTTTGCTTTTGAAAGGGGAACGCACAGCTTTAAACCTGTTGCAGCACATGTCCGGCATTGCGACGGCTACGGCGCGTGCAGTGGAACTTGTCAAGGGTACGAACGCGCAAATCACCGACACACGCAAAACGCTCCCGGGGCTTCGGGCACTGCAAAAATACGCAGTGGTTTGCGGCGGCGGAAAAAATCACCGCTTCAACCTTTCTGATGGCGCCATGCTCAAAGACAACCACATTGACGCAAGCGGCGGAATTAAGAGCGCGGTGGACATTCTTCGCGGCAAGCTCGGCCATATGGTAAAAATTGAAGTGGAAACGCGTGACCTTAATGAGGTGCGCGAAGCACTGGACGCCGGTGCGGACATCATCATGCTGGACAACATGACAAATGACATGATGCGGGAAGCTGTGGAAATCATCGGCGGCAAAGCTAAAACAGAAGCTTCCGGCGGCATTACGCTGGAAACGATTGCAGAAGTCGCAAAAACCGGTGTGGATATTATTTCACTCGGTGCGCTCACCCACTCGGTGCAGGCGTTCGATATCTCTATGAAAATGAAAAAATAACAAAAAGAACCGGTGCGCACAAAACGCATCGGCTCTTTTTTATGAGAAAAGCCGCACGGCCAATTCCGTACGGCTTTTGTTTTGCAGGTTTTTATTTCATGGAGACGACTTCGACAATGTCGCCCTTTGCATCTGCGCCAACGGTAAACGCTGCGTCACCGCCAACATTCAGAAGCACCACTTTTTCCGCATTGGCAACCGAAACCTTATAGAAGGTCGGGTCGTTTTCCAGGCGGATATAGAAGTAGGTCTCGCCGCCGGTAACCACCGAACGAATCTCGGCAACCTTACCGGAGACTTCGCGCGTGGTCGGCTTTTCCGCAGACGGGTCTTCCTCGCTACCCATCTCGCTGACATCGATATCGACATTAATGCCGTTGCTTTCGAGCGCCACAGCATATTTTTCGGTGCACTCGGTCAGGTTGTTGCCGACCGCCACGATGGTGGACTGTTTGACATTTACCATGGCGTACATCTTAACCAGTTCGCTGGAATCCTTCAGCGCCATGAAATAAGTCGGCTCACCGCTGATATTCAGAAGCAGCGGGAAGGTCGCAACATAAGAATACTGCTGAACCGCACCCTGTGCCGAGGTCTGTGCCGTTTGTTCAAGCGCACCGGAAATCGGGTAATATTTGGTCTCTTTCGTGCGCTGGTTCAAAAGCACAAAGCCGATAATCGACTGGTCGGAGCTTATGGAAGTCACACCGGTATACATGTAAACATCGTCGTTGAGCGCAAGATAGTTATAGCCGGAGCTGGTCACCTTGACGCCCTCCTGCCCGATAATGGAGTTGATGAAACCGCCGGACAGTTTTCCGTAATAATTATATTGCTGGTCAAGAATATTGGCGGAATATACCCGGTCGAGCCACTGCCACTGGGCGTCGGTCACGAACTGATCGGTAGGCAGGGCAGATTCGCCGGTCAGACTGGTAGAGACAAGCTGCGATTCACCGGTCACCGCATTGACGACTGCTGCACCGATAACATCTGTGCCGCCGAAGAGACCGATCGTCTTGTCAAGAATCGGCACAATCCAGTAAGGATCCCCGTTTTCATCGATTTCAAAGCTCGGTGTGTCGAACATCATGGTCGGATACTGGAAACGCAGGTGCCGCAGCAGATAGCGGTTGAAGTGCTCAGAGGGTGTGTAGCGCATGCCCTCTTCCAAACGCACAACTTCGCTTTTTTGCGTGGTCATATCCACAATAATGTAAGCCGGCAGACCGTCTTTGGTGTTTTTCAGCCATTTGAAAATATCGCCGTAAGCGAGCGTCGAAACGCGGACAGGCGTGCCATGATAGTTGATTTGTGTGGAATATTCGGAAACAACAAACTGAGAAACATAGTCCGGCAAATCGCCAAGTGCACGAACTGCCAGCTGGTTCGCAGAAGCAGAGTCGAGGCGCGGCACGCTGGAAAAGTCGATTTCAGCAACATCCTGTGCAAAATCGCCCTCTTCGACAGTCAGCAGCTTACTGTAAGACTGCGCGCGGAAAATGGTCGCGCCGCAAAGATAGCCGATGATGCCGACAACCAGAACAAGCCCGATAATGACGCCGGGCACGCGGGCACGCTTGCGCACATAAGGGCCGTATTCCGGCTTTGCAAACACTTTGGTGGAAAGCACGGTAAGCCCGAGGTAAATCAGGCAGACAAACACCACATACATATAAAGCTCAATGGCCTTAAAGTTGAGCGCAGGAATCATAAAGTAATATAAAACCGCGGCCGCAATCAGCGTAAGGATGATATTAACAGCGATTTTTCTGCCTGCGTGTTCCGGGGGGATTAAAATATCGGCAACGACGCTTTTCTTGCCGTCGTCTTTTTTACCGCCGCCGGTGAAATCGACATTGATGGGATCCAAAAAAATCCTCTCCTTTTTGTTTAATCCACGGCACTTCGGCCGGGTCATTCTGCGAGTTTCGGACAAAACATAGTATAATCTATTTTACCGTTCTTTGCAATAGTTTAAACAAAAGCGGCTTTCCTTGGGTTGGTTGCATAAAATTGTATTCTGTGTTATAATGACCGTGCACGCGAACGAAACGCATAAAACTGCGCATAGTCCTAAAAGCAAAGGAGTGGCACCATGACAGAACAGAACAAGCGAATGCACAAAGCGGCAGGAGAAGCGCTTGCCGAAAAAATGCATATTTTGGAGCTTTGCTCCCAGCTGCGGCACAGTGCAAAGTCGATTCGCCGGCTGAACATTCCCGAATACAACTGGTGGAACGAAAGTTTGCACGGTGTGGCACGCGCAGGCACGGCGACGGTTTTCCCGCAGGCCATTGCTATGGCAGCAGCTTTCGACCCTGAAATGGTGCATCACATAGCCGAAATCATCTCTAATGAGGCGCGCGCAAAATATAATTACAGCCAAAGCATAGGCGATCGCGGCATCTATAAAGGGCTGACGATGTGGTCGCCGAACATCAACATTTTCCGAGACCCCCGGTGGGGCAGAGGGCACGAAACTTACGGCGAGGACCCGTATTTGACCGGGGAACTGGGCGTTGCGTTTATTCGAGGCTTGCAGGGCGACGATGAGAAATATTTAAAAACCTCAGCCTGCGCAAAGCATTTTGCCGTACACAGCGGGCCCGAACCTGAACGCCACACCTTCAATGCCGTGGTTTCTAAAAAAGATATGTTTGAAACTTATCTGCCCGCTTTCCGCCGGGCGGTACAGGACGCACATGTCAGCGGCGTTATGGGGGCTTATAACCGCACAAACGGCGAGCCCTGCTGCGCCTCGCCGACCCTGATGGGCAAGCTTCTGCGCGGCGCATGGGGGTTTGACGGATATTATGTTTCCGACTGCGGCGCACTTATGGACATTGTGTTCCGGCATCGTTATGCCAAAAATCCGCTGAAGGGTGCGGCATTAGCGCTCAACTGCGGCTGTGAACTGGAATGCGGCACGCTGTATTCCCTTTTGCCGGCCTGCCACGCCCTGCGGCTGGTGAAGGCTTCCACACTTCGCAAATCTGTTGCGCGGCTGATGGCTGTGCGCAGCGCGCTTGGCATGTTTGACAAAGACTGTCCGTTTCACAAAATCTCCCCGGCTGAAAACGCCACGCCGGAGAACGAGGCGGTTTCCGCGGCGGCTGCGCAAAAATGCATCGTGCTTTTAGAAAATAACGGCATCTTACCGCTGTCGCCGAACGCACAGCGCATTTTGGTGACCGGCTATAATGCTGAAAATGAACTGGCGTATCTCGGCAACTATAACGGCACGCCGCGCGAATTCTGCATGGTTCAGCAGGCTGTTCGCGCCTGCAACGCCGACACCGTCTTTGCCCCGGGGATTCACCTTTACGACCCGGCAAAATGCAACGGACGCCGGCAGGCCTTAGAGCTTGCCAAAACCGCCGATGTCATTCTGCTTTGCACAGGACTTGACGCCTCTATTGAAGGGGAAGAGTCCGGCGGCATGCTTTCCGGCGGCGGCGGAAAAATCGGCAGACAGGGCGACCGCGAAACGCTGGAGCTGCCCCAGGTGCAGCAGGAATTTATTGAAGATTGTCTCGCTTTAGGGAAAAAGCTGATTCTGTTGAATTTTTCCGGCGGCTGCATTGATTTTCGCGCCTATAAGGGGCGGGTCGACGCGATTCTGCAATGCTGGTATCCGGGCGCACAGGGCGGAAAAGCCATTGCAGACCTGTTGTTCGGCAAAGCTTCGCCCAGCGGAAAACTGCCGGTCACTTTTTATAACGATATTGCAGAAATACCCGATTTTGAAGATTACCGCATGGAAAACCGCACATACCGTTATTTCAAAGGCAAGCCACAATATCCGTTTGGTTACGGGCTGAGCTATACGCATTTTGCCCTTTCCCGGCTCACGCTTTCGGAAGGTCGCCTTTCCTGCACCGTAACAAATAACGGAGACTTCGACAGCGACACGGTATTACAGCTGTATACCGCCTATCCAAAAACGCCCTATCAAAACCCGCAGCAAGCGCTGATTAAGTTTCAGCGTCTGCACTTGGCGAAAGGCGAACAGAAAACGGTCGAGTTTATGCTTTCGGAAAAAGACTTTTATTCCGTAAATGAAGCGGGTGACACCGTGTTTTTACAGGGGGAATATCCGCTGACGGTTTCAAACGGACAAGACATTTTGGACACATCAACTGTCTTTCAAAATACGAAACCCACTAAAGCCATTGAAAAATGCCCGATTTAAAACGGAGGAAAAGCGCAGTATGCAAGACATAACTCTTTTGCCGGGATACAGCAAATTTTCTGAACGAGACCGCCGTCTTGCCGAACGCGCTGTAAACACTTTATTTGGCAATCTTATTGAACCGCCAAAAAACGACGCGCCTTTCGTGTTTAAAAACCGACGCGCCATTGTCCCCTCCCCGCGCACCTACCAGGGCGTCTGGAACTGGGACGGCACATTCCACACCATTGGCATGAGCTATTTTGATAAGGAGATTGCACACGACCAGGTGCGAATCCTGCTCGATTTTCAAGCGAAGAACGGGCAGCTGCCCGATGTGGTTTATACCACGGGAAAAACAATTTTCCGTTTTACAAAGCCGCCGGTGCTCGCCTGGGCAGTCATGTGCAGCGACCGCATTGCTCCGGATACCGTTTTTTAAACGAATGTTATGACGGGCTGCTAAAAAATCTGCACTGGTGGGAGACACAGCGCTGTGACGGAAAGCTTTTCGGCTATAAGGTCGACAAAATGGAAAGCGGCTGGGATAATACAGTCCGTTTTGATTTTCCTTATCGCATTGCAGACTGCTATGCGGTGGACTGCTGTGGTTTTATGGTCGATTTTTACAAAGCGATGGCCTATATTGCCGAGCGTACCGGGCGCGACAAAGAGATTGCCGGGTTTGAGAAAAAACGCGCCGCATTGGAAGAAAATATCCGCCGGATTTTATACAATGCTGAAAAAGGCTTTTTCTGTGACTATGATTTTCGGCTGCACCGGCACACAAACCGCGTTTCTCCGGCTTCTTTTCTGCCGCTGTTCTGCGGCGCCGCCTCAAAAGAGCAGGCAGAAGCCATGAAAGCCCTTGCTGAAAGTGAAACCTGGTTTTACCCCGGCATACCGACCATCAGCTATAACCACCCGCGTTACCGGTCGGAGAAATTCTGGCGGGGTCCCTGCTGGCTGAATACCGCATATTTCACCGTTCGCGGGCTATGGAACTATGGGTATCGCAGTCTTGCCGATAGCCTGACAGAAAACCTGCTAAACTGGTGCGCGCAAAATGAGGACAGTATTTACGAATACTACGATTCCAAAACAGGGAAAGGACTTGGCGCACGCGATTTTGGCTGGTCGAGCGTCTTTATTTTGGAACTGCTGCTGCTTAAATACGAAGAAAATCAATTTTAAACAAAACCCCGCCGCACACAAAAGTGTGCGGCGGGGTTTTATAGATTAAATTTTTTG
>CASFBL010000025.1 GCA_949292775.1 uncultured Eubacteriales bacterium | reverse complement strand
ACAAACAGCCTGTTGGTTGGTGTTTTAGCAGCTTTTTGCTCGGCTGCGCTGGGCGCTCTGATTTATGCCTTCCTTACTGTGTCTTTGCAGGCAAATCAGAATGTTACCGGTCTTGCACTGACGATTTTTGGTAACGGCGTTTATTTGTTTGTCGGTCGTTCACTTGCCAAAGCCGGAAGATTCCCGCTGTTAAGCAACTATCCGCAACTTGCTGAAAAAGTAATGGATAACGGGATTCCGGTGCTTCGGGATATTCCCTATATAGGAAAACTGCTGTTTTCCTATAACATATTTGTCTATATCGCTGTCGCGGTTGCCATAGTTATGTGGGTATATGTCATGCGTACCAAAACCGGTCTGCGCCTTCGTGCAGTTGGTGAAAATCCGGGCGCGGCAGATGCTTGCGGCGTCAATGTCAACCGTTCGCGGTATATTAACATTGTTTTAGGCGGCGGCATAACCGGTCTTGGCGGACTTTACCTTGCCTTTGTTATTAACGGTGGTTCTTGGAACGAATTTTGGATCAACGGCATGGGCTGGATTGCGGTTGCGCTTGTTATCTTTGCCAACTGGAATCCGATGAAAGCCATATTCGGCTCTTTCTTCTTTGGCATGTTTAATGTTTTAATGGCGTGGAAGGGGAACCTCAGCACAGCTTTCCCGCGTGTTCTTGGCTGGCTTCGGCTGATTCCTGATGAATTCTATCAGCTTCTGCCGTTCTTGATTACGGCGCTGGTGTTGGTGTTTGCTTCTGTCAGCAAAAAGAAAAAGAGTGCGGAACCTGCTGCGGTTGGCTTGAATTATTTCCGCGAGGAACGCTGATTATATGTAAAAGAAAAGACCCGGAATATTTCCGGGTCTTTATTTTTTGTTATTTTACAGTATGTACACGCCGGAGTCTAAATGGACAATCTCTTTGCCGCAGGTTCGAATATATCGCAAAACCGGTTCGTCAAAAGTTCGGAAATCACTTACGGAATAATCCTTTAAGTTGACCGTGCGGATTTTACACGACCCGAAATTACAAACAAACAATTCATCGCCGTATTTTGAAATAGAGACAGGGCAGTCAAATGCAGTAGAGGTCTCGCCGCCGATGCGCATATAGAATTTTTTGTGCGCTATGGAATAGCTGATAATAGCGTTTTGCTCCGGGACTGTGCACCAAATTTGATTGCCGTCGGAAGCCACACCTTGCACCGGGTGACCATGATAAAGTAAATCGCCTGTCCAAACGGTTTTGCCGTTGTAATCAAACACACCGGTTTCACCGGAGGGGTAAACAAGCACCGTGTTGTTCCCGGAAAAGCTGTCTGTATCGCACGAGAGATAATCGCCAATCTCGTCTACAATGTGTTTATAGCCGTTTCCGAATTTGTTTAAAAGATAAACGCTGCGGGTGACCGGAGCGTTTTTCAGGTTCTGAACATCTAATCCGTAAAAAGAAACCTTGCATTTGTCTTCGCCGAGCATTTCTTTTTTAGAAAATATAATACCGCAGGAAAACGGTATGATGTCGACAATATCAAAGTCAACAATTTTTTTCATCTTAATCACCGAATATATAGAGAGACAATCGTCATAATTTTATTATCTACGACATATTTTACCTGATTTTTTATATTCGGTCAACCGTTTCTGACTATTTTTGAAAAGAATTCATAATTTTTATCCGTGCATAAAGTCTTTTTATGCATTTGCAGTCTGCCTGTTCGCATTTTTCTTTAGAACGGCAAAAAATCTGTCGCTCACCATTGGGTAAAAAGTGCTCTTCTAAAATGACATTGCGTTTTTTCTCTGTGCAATATTGCTCAAAAGCTTCGAAATTTTCCTGCATATTTTCCCTCCGCTTCAGTTTTCATTATCAGTATATTCCGCCGGCGGACAAAATAATCATCGGTCATAAATTGTTTTTTGCTTGGATATATTTATATAAAAAACGGGAGCGAGGAAATGCAAGGAACATTTTATTTTATTCTGATTTTTTCGGGTGTACTCATCTTGTTTTCCATGCTGCGGACAAAACGCTTTTTTGCAGCGCTCATTCTATCAGTGCTGCAAGGCGTTATCGCTTTTTTTGCAGCGAATTTTGTCGGCGGCTTTTTTGGCGTACATATCCCTATGAACTGGTATTCTCTGTCCGTTGCAGCTGTCGGGGGAACACCGGGGGTCGTTTTGCTTTTGCTTTTGCAAACTATTTTTAGCCGATAAAAGAAAACGCCGAACCCTAAAAGGATTCGGCGTAAATGGTGGACGTTAACGGACTCGAACCGCTGACCCTTCGCACGTCAAGCGAATGCTCTACCAACTGAGCTAAACGTCCATTTTTTTGCTGCTGTTGTATTATATCGGAAACCGTCCAAAAAATCAAGCCCTAATTTTAATTTTTCACAAATATTTTTTCTGTAAATTCACCGCCCAATCTTCGGCGGCAAAATGATAGCTTGTGGTGATAAATATGTATGAAGAGAACCGTTCGACACAGATTTCGGAAGAAAACGCTTATCCTGTGCGGCGTTACAGCAGGGAACGCGCCGTCCGTCAACCGCCGGAAGAAGAAAAAACCCGCGACTTTTTGTTACGGGTTATTTTAACACAGTCTGTTCTTTGTGTTATTCTTGCTTTAGTTGCGTTCGCCGTGATGAAGACGGGAGGCGATAGGTTCGAAAGCGCGAAACAGTCCTATTGGACTTTGTTTTCAGAAGACATGGAGCGCAAAGAATTGGTCGAAACTTTTAAAAGCGTTTCAAGTTTTCTTTTTAAGCCGCAAGATGCGCTTTCGCAGACAGAACCCGAAACCACTGCACCTACCGAAGAAACATCCATTTCAACCACTGCGCCTCAAAGCGCGGAGCCCCAAGACGGTGCAGGGGGAGAGGACCTGCTGTTTCCGGATAAAAACGCTTCCTTTGCACCGCTGACGGTTTCCGGCTCTTTTTGTGTCCCTGTTGCATACACCAAGGTTACCTCCGACTTCGGATACAGAATCAACCCGGTAACAGGCGAACGCGGGTTTCACGGCGGCCTCGATTTGGTGGCACCGAGCGGCACTTCTATTTATGCGGCATTTTCCGGCCAGGTAACTACGGTTTCCTATTCCGAAGTGCGCGGCAATTATGTCGTTTTAACGCACAACAGCGGTTTGCAGACGGTCTATTGCCATTGCAGTGAAATTCTTGTCGAGGTGGGCGCAAACATCCGAGGCGGCGAGGTCATTGCAAAAGTTGGCAGTACAGGACAATCCACCGGTCCGCATCTGCATTTTGAAGTGCGGCTCGATTCTGTACGCTATAATCCGGCGTGGCTTCTCTTTTAAATGGAATTTCGGATATTCGGTGTTCAGGTTAAAATCGGCTATTTGTTCGCATTTTTAGTTTGCTGCCTTTTGTGCTTCAGCAGCAATAGTATTATTCAGCTTTCTATTCTGTTTTCCTTGTTGCACGAATGTGGTCACTTGGTTTCTGACTGCCTATATGGTGTGATGCCGCAAGCTGTCCGGCTCGGACTTTTCGGAATGACAATTCAGCGAGCCGATGATATACGCTTAAGCTACCGGCAGGAAATTCGCACGGCGCTTGCCGGCCCATTTGTTAATTTGTGCCTTTGCTTGCTTCTTTTATTATTATGGTATTTTTACCGGAATCAAATTCTTTTCACCTGTGGCACGGTGAATCTTTGCATATTTTTGTTTAATGCTATGCCGGTGTATTCTTTAGACGGCGGGCGAGCGTTGGAAGCATTTCTTTCGGAGCAATGCAGCGAAAAAACACGCACACAGACGATGACTGCGGTGTCCCTAATATTTACCGCGTTTGTCATGGGTGCGGGATTTTTCTTTCTTTTTCAAAGCGGACACAATTTTTCGCTTTTGATGCTTTCTTTTTATTTGATTGTTACGCTGTTTAAAAAGTGCGGAACTTGAGTTTGCAAAATCCTGTTTTTTCGTGTATTATAATAGCAACAAAACGAAAAGACAGAGGTATGTTATGGTCAATCAGGCGGTAGAACGGCTTTTGCCGCGCGTGCAGAAGCCGGCGCGATATACAGGCGGAGAACAGAATAGTGTTGTGAAAGATGCCAAGCAGGTCAAACTGCGTTATGCATTCTGTTTCCCGGATAGCTATGAAATCGGTATGTCGCATTTGGGCATGAAAATTTTATATAGTCTTGTTAACGCGCGCGAGGATGCGTGGTGTGAGCGCGTTTTTGCTCCGTGGGTAGACATGGAAAAAGAAATGCGTAAAAATCATGTTCCGCTGTTTGCTTTGGAAAGTGGTGACGCGCTGGACAAGTTTGATTTGATCGGCTTTACTTTGCAGTATGAGCTTTCTTACTCAAATGTGCTCAATATGCTCGATCTTGGCAACATTCCGTTGAGAAGCAAAGAGAGAACTTCGCTGACGCCCATTGTGGTCGGCGGCGGCCCGTGTGCCTGCAATCCGGAGCCATTGGCAGATTTTTTTGATATTTTTTTGCCGGGTGAGGGGGAAGAGGTCACCAATGAACTCATTGACCTTTTAATTGAACACAAGGAAAAAGGTTCAACCAAATTGGAGTTTTTGCGCGAGGCGGCGAAAATTGAGGGCGTTTATGTTCCGGCGTTTTACGATGTATCTTATCATGAGAACGGCACAATCGCTTCGGTGACCGCCAAAGAGACTGCACCCGCGCGTGTGAAAAAACGGATTATTTCAGACTTGGATTCGGTTTTCTATCCGGACAAGTTCGTTGTGCCGTTTGTCGACATTGTCCATGACCGTGCAGTGGCGGAAGTCTTCCGCGGTTGTATTCGCGGCTGCCGATTCTGTCAGGCAGGGTTTATTTATCGTCCGATTCGTGAAAAGAAAAGTGAAACGGTAAACCGACAAGCAAAGTGCCTTTGTGATTCTACCGGTTATGATGAAGTCTCGCTTTGCTCATTAAGCACCAGTGACTATTCCGGTGTTGAACAATTGATTCCGGACATGCTCTCGTGGGCTGTGCCGGAAAAAATCAATGTTTCTCTGCCGTCTTTGCGCGTGGACAATTTCTCGGAAGAATTGATGGAAGAATTAAAGAAAGTGCGCAAAAGCGGCCTTACCTTTGCGCCGGAAGCCGGTACACAACGGCTTCGTGATGCCATCAATAAAAATGTCACGGAAGAAGAGGTTTTGCGCACTTCGGCACAGGCGTTCCGCGGCGGCTGGACGGCGGTCAAGCTCTATTTTATGATGGGGCTTCCGACCGAAACCTTAGATGACATTGCAGGCATTGCTGAGCTTGCGCAAAAGGTTGTTAACGAGTTTTATAAAAATCCGGACAAGCCGAAGGGTAAGGGTGTTACCGTGAGTGTCAGCGTTGCATCTTTCGTGCCAAAGCCTTTTACACCGTTCCAGTGGGAGCCGCAGGACACCATGGAACAGCTGGTAGAGAAGCAAAAGCATTTGCTCGAAAATGTGCATACACATAAGATTCAGGTCAGCTGGCACCAGTCCCAAACAAGCTTCTTAGAGGGCGTTTTTGCCCGCGGCGACAGAAAGCTTTGCGATGTTATTGAAAGCGCATGGAGAAAGGGCTGCAAGTTCGACGGCTGGGATGAATTTTTCCTGTTTGACAAGTGGATGGAAGCGTTTCGCGAGTGCGGGGTGGAGCCGTCGTTCTATGCAAACCGCCGCAGGGATTTTGATGAAATTCTGCCGTGGGACCATATGGATTACGGGATTCGCAAAGAGTTTCTGATGGAGGAAAATACAAAAGCACATGAAAGCGTAACCACACCCAACTGCCGCCAAAAATGTTCGGCTTGCGGTGCGGCAAAGCTCAACGGGGGGCACTGCGATGCAAAATGATGTTCGCATTTTCTTTACAAAAACCGGAACGGCGAAATACATTTCCCACCTTGATCTGATGCGCTGTATGTCCCGCGCGTTCCGCCGCGCACAAATCCCGCTTTGGTTTACGGAAGGGTATAACCCCCATTTATTTATGACCTTTGCGCGTCCGCTGTCGTTAGGACAGGAGAGTCTTTGCGAATGTGTAGATGTTCGCCTTACAGGAGAAATGACTTTTAAAGAAATGCAGAATCGACTGAATGACGCGTTAGTTCCGGGCATCACGGTTGTTTCTGTTGCAAAGCCGGTGCACAAGCCAACAGAGATTGCGTTTGCCGACTATGAGATTCGTCTGTTTTCCGAAACGCCCGAGCTGGCGTTTTCCGCCTTACAGTCAGGGCTTTCCAAGTCGTCGATTTGCGTAACCAAAAAGGCAAAGCAGGGAAGACGAAAGATTGACAAGGAAATGGACATTAAGCCCAATATTGCGTCTTGGCAGGTTTCCAAAACGGAAAACGGCGTTATGCTTTTCGTGCGGCTGACGGCGGGGGATCAGAATAATATCAATCCTGCTCTTTTGCTGTCCGCAGTTTTAAACGACGCGAATATAGAAATAGACCATACGGAAATCTTGAAAAAGCGTGTTTTGCTCGAAAACGGCGAAAGCTTTTCCTGAATCGCTTTTCTCTGTAACTTTTTGTAAAAAACACTTGCTTTTTATAAAGACTTGTGCTATTATACTTAAGCATTTTGTGCGTTGGTCCCTTTCCAACGGCAGTTAATGGCAACATTAAAGCTGGCGGTCCTCTGCATTTTACTTGTGTATGAACGCCTGAAAACATTTTAGGAGGTTCATTATGGACGCATTGAAAGTGATTACCGAAGGCATGATCAAAGAAGATCGCCCGCATGTTAAAGTCGGCGATATCGTTAAAGTGCATGTAAAGATTCGTGAAGGCGAAAGAGAAAGAATTCAGGTCTTTGAAGGCACCATTATTGCTGTGAAGGGCAGCGGTGTTTCCGAAACCTTTACCGTTCGCCGCGTTTCTTACGGCGTTGGCGTGGAGAGAGTTTTCCCGGTAAACTCCCCCAATGTTGCGAAGGTTGAACTTGTTCGCTCCGGTAAGGTTCGCAGAAGCAAACTTTATTACCTGCGTGACAGAGTCGGTAAGGCTGCTAAAGTTAAAGAGCAAATCTAACCGAATTTTTTATGTTGAATTAAGAAAGAGCAGTTTCTGCTCTTTCTTTTTTTATGTTTAAGAAAATCGTAATATTTTGTAACTTGACTTTTGCGCGTTTCCTGCTTACTATTGAATTAGTAAATTTTGTCGAGAGTTGGGGTATTATGACGAAAAGAAGTGTACAAATTCAAAGGTTGGTTCTTCTGATTCTTGCCGCTGTTATTGTGTGCTTGTCTATTGCACTCGCGGTTACAGGTTCAAAATACAAAACCTTGAAAAATACTTCTGCTTCTGCTTCAGATGCGCTTGTGAGCGCGCAGCAGGCGCAGGAACACCTGGAAAGCCAAAAGCAACAGGAGGCTTCCTCCTATCAGGATGCAATGAATCAGCAAAGCTCGGCATATGAAAGCGAAAAGAATGAGCTGAATAAAAAAATTTCTGAGCTGAACCGGCAGATTGCGTTAAAAAAAGCTACAACAACCACAACGACGGCTCCGGCGGCTTCTTCACCAAGTCGTCCGACCACACCGCAGAAAACCCCGGATTTATCTGCAAAAACCATTTATCTGACTTTTGATGATGGGCCGTCGCCTCGTACTCCGGAGGTGCTTCGAATTTTGAAGCAATATGGAGTCAAGGCGACTTTTTTTGTGATTAACGGTGGAAAATATAATAAATATATGAAAGATATTGTTGCCGACGGGCATACGATTGCGCTGCATTCATATTCCCACGACTACAAAAAAATCTATTCGTCAGAAAGCGCTTATTTTGCAGATTTGCAACAGATATCTGACCTTGTATATGAGCAGACCGGCGTTAGAAGCCATATTGTCCGTTTCCCCGGCGGCAGCAGCAACACGGTTAGCCGAAAATATAACCGCGGTATCATGAGTCGCCTGACTTCGCAAATGGCAGACAAAGGGTACACTTATTTTGACTGGAATCTTTCTTCCGGCGATGCGAATGGAAATTCCATTCCGAAAGCGACAATCGTCAACAACTGCCGAAAGATACCGTCTAAACAAACCGTGGTTGTTTTGATGCACGATGCCGGACCCAAAAAGACGACGGTAGAAGCTTTGCCGGAGGTAATTGCGTATTATAAGGCGGCTGGATGTAAATTCGGCACTTTGTCAGAGAGCACACCAACGGTGCACCAGCGTGTATTGAACTGAAACAAAAATTTTTGTATATATTCAATATGTGTGAGGAATTCTTGTTGTCAAATTGCACAAAGTTGACGCTTCGATTATAAATTGACTTTGGAATACCCACTGAAATCTTGCAAAATCCCCCATATATCGTGTTTTAACCGTTGACGAGGACAAGTTTTGTGGTATAATATGTTACTGGAAAGCAGGAAAAACCTATTCCTATTTTTAATATATGGGGAGAATCATTATGTTCGTTAAAGAAGTTGTTGTTCAGAATCAAGTTGGTCTGCATGCTCGTCCGGCTACTTTCTTTATCCAGAAGGCTAACGAATACAAGTCTTCTATTTGGGTCGAAAAGGACGAGAGAAGAGTAAATGCCAAAAGTTTGCTCGGCGTTCTCTCCCTTGGCATCATGGGCGACACCAAAATTCGCATCATTGCAGGCGGTCCCGACGAAGAACAGGCTGTTGAAGGGCTTGTTAAGTTGGTTGAGTCCGGTTTTGCTGAATAACACATAAGAATATGTTTTCCCACAGACACGCCGCGCTTTGTCTCGGTGTGTCTGATTTTGTATAACGGCTTTTTAGGTGGTGAGGTTTTGAACGAAAAGCGTGCCGAACTGCGCGCGAAGGCAATGCGGCTTCCGCTGTTGCCGGGCGTGTATATTATGAAAAACAAAGAAAATGAGATTATTTATATCGGCAAAGCGAAAGCGCTCAAAAACCGCGTTAGCCAATATTTTGGCTCACCAAACGGTCACACGATTAAAGTGCGTAAAATGGTGGATAATGTCGACCATTTTGATTATATTGTGACCGACAGCGAATTTGAAGCGTTGGTGCTTGAATGCAGTCTTATTAAGCAGCATATGCCCAAATACAACATCCTGCTGAAAGACGACAAGGGTTACAGTTATATCCGCGTCGCCGGGGATGCTTTTAAAACCATTTCTGCCGTTTTACAGAAATATGACGATGGTGCGCAGTATATCGGACCGTATACCAGCTCTTATGCTGTCAAGCAAAGTGTGGATGCGGCAAATAAAATTTTTATGCTGCCGCAATGCGGCAAAACCTTTGACGGTAAAATTACAAGAAGTCGCCCTTGCTTACATTATTATATCCACCAGTGCTGCGGCGTTTGCACAGGTAAAGTGAATCGAAAAGAATATGCTGAACGCGTTGAAGAAGCACTGCGCTTTTTAAAAGGCGACACACGCGAAATATTGCGTTCCATGGAAGAGCAAATGCAGCAGGCGGCGGAAGATATGGATTTTGAGCGCGCAGCAGCTTTGCGCGACCGTATCCGTGCTATCCAGCGCATGCAGGACAAACAGAAAGTAATCTTTAAATCTGTTGAAGAGCAAGATGTCTTTTCTATGGCGGAGTCGGAAAATACCATTTGCCTTGCCGTGCTTCGTTTTTCAGACGGGCGGTTGTTTGACAGCGAACACTTCTTTTTTGAGAAAACGGAAAGTAATGAAAGCATGATGACCTCCGCGATTTCTTCTTACTATTCTATGCAGCGCAATATTCCCCGGCGCGTTACGGTGGACGGCGGCGTGGAAGGTCAGGCAGATTTGGAACGCTGGCTTACAGAGAAAAAAGGTAAAAAAGTTGTTGTCGTTTGCCCAAAACGCGGCGAACAGCTGGAAGTTGTGCACATGTGCCGGGAAAATGCACAGGAAAAACTCGCTTTGAAGCTTGGAAAAACCGGAAAATCTGTTGCGGTTTTGGAAGAATTGCGTGATTTGTTGGGGCTCGATCATCCGCCTGTTTATATTGAATCTTACGATATTTCTCACACTGCCGGGCAGGATAGTGTAGCCGGTATGGTGGTGTTTCAAGACGGCAAGCCGTTGAAAAGCGCATATAAACGCTTTAAAATCCAGTCGTTTACAGGCAAAGATGATTACCGCGCCATGCACGAAGTGCTCGAAAGACGCTTCGCAGAATACGAAAATAACAAAGAGAGCGGCGAGGGCTTTGGGCGGCTTCCCGACCTGATTCTCCTTGACGGCGGCATCGGCCAGGTACACGCAGTCCTGCCGGTGCTCGAAGCACATGGTCTGCATGTCCCTCTGTTCGGTATGGTCAAGGATAACAAACACCGTACCCGTGCAATCGCTTGCAACGGCGGTGAAATTGAAATCCAGTCAAAGCGGCGTGTCTTTACGCTGATTTCCGATATTCAAGAAGAAGTTCACCGCTTCTCAGTCGCCTATCATCACAGCAAACACGCAAAGCGAAGCCTCTCCTTGACGCTTACAGAAATTGACGGTATCGGTGAAAGCAAAGCCAAGGCGCTTTTAAAAGAGTTTAAAACCCTGACGGCGATTCGAAACGCTTCAGTTGAGGAGCTTTGCAAGGCGGAGGGCATACAAAGAAAAACGGCGGAAAAAATTTACGCCTACTATCACCAAGAGGATGAATAACATGAAAAAAGCAATTGTTTTTGATTTGGACGGAACACTTCTCAATACGCTGGACGATTTAAAAGACAGCACCAACTTTGCACTTCAATCTTGCGGATTCCCTGAAAGAAGCTATGACGAAGTGCGCCGGTTTGTCGGCAACGGTATTCGTAAGCTCATTGAGCGCGCGGTGCCTGCTGATGCACCGGTCGAAAAAGTCAACGAATGTTATGAGGCGTTTTGTGAACACTATAAACATAATATGGAAAACAAAACCGCAGAATACAGCGGGATTTCCGATATGCTGAAAGCACTTTATGAAGCGGGTTACAAAATGGCTATCGTCACCAATAAGGCGGATTTTGCCGCCCAGGCACTTTGTGGCAATTTGTTTGGAAAATATATCAAAACAGTTGTCGGCAGTGTGGACGGTCGACCCAATAAGCCCGCGCCTGACGGTGTGTATTATGCGCTTTCACAAATGGGGGTCTCCAAGGAAGAAACGGTATTTATCGGCGACAGTGATGTAGATATGCAAACAGCTAAAAACGCCGGTATGGATGCCATTGGCGTTCTTTGGGGCTTCCGTGACCTTGCCGATTTACAGAAAGTCGGAGTGAAAACGACGGTCTCCGACACAGAAGAACTGAAAAATTTGTTGCTCTCTTTAAAAAAATGATGATTTTAGTTGACTTTTATGCTAAAATAGTGAAAAATAGCATTGTAATATTTTAGGAGTGTGCCATGCGGGTAATTACAGGAAAAGCAAGAGGCCGAAAACTCAAGACGCTGGAAGGGGAGGAGATTGTCCGCCCGACTTCTGATAAGGTCAAAGAGGCCATGTTCAGCATCGTGCAGTTTGAGCTGGATGACGCTGTGGTGCTGGATGCATTTGCTGGTTCCGGTCAGCTTGGCATAGAAGCGCTCAGCCGAGGTGCGGCAAAGGCTTATTTTATTGATGAAAATAAGGCTGCTTTTGAAACCGTCAAAGAAAATTTGAAGCTGACCAAGCTGTTTGATGGTGCCGTAGTCCTGCATACAGATGCTTTCACTTTTTTTACCAACACACGCGAAAAGTTTGATATTGTATTTTTAGACCCGCCTTACCGCAAAGAACTTGTGGCAAATGCTTTGCCGGCTGTGGCGCGCTGCTGCAACCAAGATGCGCTGGTCGTGTGTGAAACTGACATACACGAAGAATTGCCGGAGTGTGTTGGTTCGCTTCATAGGCTTCGGGAGTATAAATATTCTAAAACCAAACTGACGACATACAGAAATCAAGAGGAATCATTATGAAAACAGTCATTTGTCCCGGCAGTTTTGACCCTGTCACCAAAGGGCATTTAGACATTATCCGCCGCAGCGCAAAGATGTTTGACAAAGTGATTGTGGTGGTAATGACCAATTACCATAAGCGTAACACCTATGTTTTTTCCGCAGATGAGCGCGTGGAGTTGCTTAAACGCAGTACGCGGGATATGCAAAATGTGGAAGTAGAGCAATATGACGGCCTTTTGGCGGAGTATGCGCGGCAAAAAAATGCAGTTGCCATTGTTAAAGGTCTTCGGGCAGTTTCTGACTTTGAATATGAATTCCAGCAAGCACTGACCAATAAAAAGCTGAACAGTGAGCTGGAGACGATTTTTGTGACGACCACCGCTGAGAATATGTTCTTGAGTTCCAGTGTTGTCAAGCAAGTTTGCGAATTTGGTGGGGATATAAGCAATTTTGTTCCCGAAGAGATTCGTGACGATATAATCAAAAGAATCAGCAGAGGTGAAAGAGAATGACAATAGAAAGCTTGCTGGATGAAATTGAGGAAATTTTGGAAGAAGGAAAAAGTGTTCCGTTTACTTCCAACCTGCTTGTGAATGTGGAGGATATTCGCCGTGTTATTGAAGATATTCGGCTGAACATGCCCGACGAGCTGATGCAGGCACGCAAAATTGCTTCTGAGCGTAAGGAAATTTTAACCGCTGCGCAGAATTCAGCAGACGAGATCATTGCTGCCGCGCACAAGCGTGCAAAAGAACTTGTGGCAGAGCATGAAATCACAAAAGGTGCTGAAATTTCTGCTGCTGACATCATGGCACAGGCTCGTACGCAGGCGGGTGAAATTGTCGAAGGTGCCCGTGCTACGGCTTCGGAGCTTACCGACCAGGCGCAGAAATGGGCGAACGACATGCGTACAAGTGCAGGCGAATATGTTGAAAATATTGTTGCGCTTGCCGACGAAAGCCTGACAAACTCTGTCAACGAAATCCGCCGTGCGCGTCAATCTCTGCGGGCGGCTGCACAACACAAAAAAATCGAAAACTGATTTTGCTTTTGCATGTATTTTCACCTCGTCGCATATATATGTGCACGAGGTGAATATTTATGTTCGTGTTTTCTGTGCAAAAAAGGCAGGTTAAGCTTTACATTTTAATTGCGTGTATTGTGGCTGTTGCCATTGCCTTTTTTGTCGTGTCCAAAAAGGGCGTTGAGACTTCGCGGGATTCCAACATGAATCTGAAAGCTGCCACTGCGGAGGAACGCATTGCCTATCTTTCCCAGTTTGGCTGGAGCGTTCTGGAAGACCCGGTTGAAGTGAAAGAGGTCATTATTCCGGAAACTTTTGACGACACCTATACGACATATAACGAGCTTCAAAAATCTCAAGGGTTTGATTTATCTTTGTATGCAGCAAGGCGTGTAAAATGCTGGACCTATCAGGTAACCAATTATCCGGGTTATGAAAACAGGGATTGCATTCACGCCAATTTGCTTGTGTATGACGGGCAGGTCATCGGCGGAGATGTTTCTTCAACGGAGCTCGACGGCTTTATGCATGGATTTGTTGCGCCGGGTTCTGAAAATACTACGCAGCAAATGGAAAACACGACTGCCGCAGGATAAAGGATGTGAAAAAATGGCGCTTGAAAGGCTGGATAAAGTGTTAGCAACCGGAGCTCTTTCCCGAAAAGAGGTCAAAACGCTCGTCCGCAAAGGGCGAGTACTTGTAAACGGGCAGCCCGCGGTTTCGTCCGACATTAAAATTGACCCGGAAACTGCCGACATTTGCGTGGACAGTGAACCTTTCAGCTATAAGCGTTATGTCTATATCATGCTCAACAAACCTGCGGGTGTGGTTTCGGCGAGCAATTCCGGGCGCGAAAAGACGGTTGTGGATCTTGTGCCGGAAACTTTGCAAAGAAGTGGGCTTTTCCCGGCGGGGCGGTTAGACAAAGATACAACCGGGTTTGTGCTTTTGACCGATGACGGTGCATTTGCACACCGAATCCTTTCGCCGAAAAATCATATTCAAAAAACCTATCTTGCAACGCTTTCACAATGCCCTGATGAAGAAAGCCTTAACCAACTTCGCGAGGGTCTGACGCTTCGTGACGGCACAAAGCTCCTGCCGGCGATTGTGGAACGCATGCCGAAGTCTGAAACACAGGTGTGTATAAAAATCTGTGAGGGGAAATACCACCAAATCAAGCGTATGTTTGCCGCTGTGGGCAATCCTGTAACGGCACTGCACAGAACGCATATGGGCGACTTGGAATTAGATGCGGCGCTCTCGCCCGGGCAATGCCGGGAAATATCACAAGAAGAACGAAAACAGATAGCCGATTTTTAACGGCTGTCTGTTCTTTTTTTTGCACTGCCGGAAGCTTTGAGGCATAGAATGTACAAAGGAATTTGGTGGTGTTTACAATGAGTCAAATAATTATAAAAGTTGGTTCCGTGACTTATGCAATGAAAGGCAAAAGTGTTTTGCAGAGCTACGGAATTCGCGCGCAGGTGGTTAAAACGCCAAAACCTCAAAAGAATGAGGGGTGCGGTTATTCGCTGATTGTCCGTAACCCGCCGATGAATGTCCCGGAGCTTTTGCGCCGTGGCGGGATAGATATTCTCGACGCGAAGTGGGAAAAATGATTTATCTTGACAATGCAGCAACCACCTATCCAAAGCCGAACTGCGTTCTCTCGGCAATGCGGGAGTCCTTGTGGCTTTATGGGGCAAATCCCGGGCGCGCCGGGCATAAAATGGCATATGAAACAGCGGAAAAAATGTTTGCGGTTCGGGAAGCGGTTTCAGATTTGTTTGGCTTACACGCGCCGGAACGCGTCATTTTTACGAAAAACTGCACCGAGGCGCTGAATTTTGTGATAAAGGGCCTTGCAAAGAAAGGCGGCCATTTTATTTGCTCTGACTTGGAGCACAACGCTGTCATGCGCCCTCTGGAAGCGTTGAAGCTTGCAGGTATATCCGAGTGGTCTGCGGCAAAAACCGGCGCAACCGACGAGGAAACGGTAGTTGCTTTTGAAAAGCTTGTGCGCAACAACACAACGGCTTTTGTCTGCACAGCGGCTTCTAATGTGTTCGGCAAAGTACTGCCGGTAGAAAAGCTTGCAGCTGTGGCGCATAAAAATAAAATTCCCATTGTAGTAGATGCCGCGCAGTCGGCAGGCGTATTGCCGTTTGATTTGCAAAAAAGCGGGATTGATTTTCTCTGCGCCCCGGGGCACAAGGGTTTGTACGGCCCTATGGGTACGGGGGTTTTGCTTTGTAACTCGGATTTGCCCTTGTCAACGCTCATTGAGGGCGGAACAGGCAACTTTTCCGCACAGCTTACGCAGCCGGCCGCCTATCCGGAAAGACTTGAAAGCGGTACTTTAAATGTGCCGGGCATATTAGGGCTTGGTGCGGGCGTGCGGTTTATACAGCGGTCGGGCATCGAAACAGTTTACGAACACGAAAAACGGTTGATTCAAAAAGCATATCTTGCGCTGAAGAATATGCAGAAAATCCTTCTGTATACGGATTTTGAGAGTGAGCAAGAGCGCTTTGTCCCTCTGCTTTCATTTAACCTGAAAGGCGTGCCGAGTGAAGAGACGGGACGGCTTTTATCACAGCGGGGAATTGCTGTTCGTGCAGGCCTGCATTGTGCCGGTGCAGCGCATAGGACCTATCATACCTTGGAGTCGGGGACCGTTCGCATTTGCCCCTCTGTTTTCACAAAGGAAAAAGATGTAAATAGTTTATTAAATTCTTTAATTCAAATTGCAAAAGCAGTTTGAGTATGATACAATATATCGTGATATTATATGCGATGTTCGTATGCATGTTGCGGTATATTGTATTTTTTTGTCGAAACGGGTGTTAGTATGCTACAGTTCTTATCCATTTCCGAAGCTTTTTCTGAAATCGGAAAAGCGATTTTAAGCTTTAACAGCATTTCCGATGTGTTGGATGTGCTTTTGGTCGCTTTTGTCATATACAGTGCAATCAAGTTAATTCGGGAAACGCGGGCTATGCAGCTGGCAAAAGGCTTTGTACTTTTGGTGGCGGTTTATGCATTGGTTTATGCGTTAAACATGCAGGTCAGCACTTATATGTTTTCTGTGGTGTTTTCCAATATCCTTTTGGTGCTTGTGGTCATTTTTTCACCGGAAATTCGCCATGCACTCGAAAGTGTTGGGCGAAGCAGCGTAACCAATTTTAATTTTTTTGGCTTGAAAAACAGTGAAGAACTCAGGCGTCAGGAAGAGAATCAAAATATGATTCGCGCCGTTACAAAAGCGTGCACAGATATGAGCGACAAGCGTATCGGTGCTTTGATGGTTTTTGAAAAAGAGACGATTTTAGGCGAAATCATAAACACGGGTACAGCTGTTGATGCCGTCATTTCAGCTGAAATGATTGGAAATATCTTTTATCCGAAAGCACCTCTGCATGACGGTGCGGCGGTGATACGCGATGCGCGCATTTGCGCCGCAGGTTGTATTTTACCTTTGACACAAAATACAAATGTCAGCAGCGAGCTGGGCACCCGTCATCGTGCGGCTATCGGCATGAGTGAGCAAAGTGATGCGCTCGTGGTGGTTGTTTCTGAAGAGACCGGAGCCATTTCCGTCGCTTACAAAGGGGAACTGAACCGGAATCTCTCCAGCGGCGATCTTCGTGAAATTCTTACAGAAAGTTTCATTAAGCCTGAAAGTACAGATGACAACCGCTTTATCAAACTGTTGAAGGGACGGCATAAGCATGAAAAGAAATAAAAACACGGCTGCACAAGCCGCACCGGCCGATAAAAAAAGAAAAGGCCTGAACAGTTTGGTCTATAACAACAAAATTATGATGCTTATTTCTCTTGTGCTCGCATTCGGAATTTGGATTTGGGTCGCAATTGAAAAAAGCCCCGTTGTGGAAACGACTATTAGTTCGGTCCCTGTAAAAATTGACCTGGAAAACAGCGTTCCGGCACAGCTGAATTTGCAGACTTTCGGGCAAACGGAGTTTTATGTAGATGTCACGATTTCCGGAAAACGCTTTGTTGTGTCTACTGTGAAGCCGGAGGATATAACGGTTGTCGCACAGACGAATTATGTGGATTCCGCCGGTACGAAATCTTTGCAGCTCAAAGCATCTGTAAACAATTCTAAGGATTTTGAGATAACAGGTCTTTCCCAAAATTATATCGATGTGTATTTTGACACCTACAAAGAAGCTGAATTTGCTGTTACACCGCGAATTATTGCGCCGAATGACCAGACAGTGGTTGACGGCTGCATACTCGGCAGTGTTGTTTTCTCGCAAAACACGGTTGTTGTAAACGGACCTTCTGCCGAAGTCAATAAGGTTACAGGTGTTGTTGCAGAAACAACGCTTTCTGCGCCGCTTTCCGCAACCACGACAACACAGCCGGAAATCAAATTGCTGACTGAAGATGATGAGACACTCTCGAATATTCAAATTGACACGGGCGATACGGCAATTACCATGACGATGCCGGTGTTAAAAAAGGTGGTTTTGCCGACAACGGTTACCTTTAAAAATGCACCCGCCGGGTATTTGAACGACAATGTTCCCGTCACGGTATCTCCCTCAAAAGTTGAGGCGGCAGTACCCGTAGAAAAAATAAATGAAATTACAAGCATCAGCGTCGGAACGGTCGATTTTGCTGAGCTTGACGCGGGATACAATGTGTTTAACTTCAAAGCGTCAGATATAACAGAATACACTATTACAAATAGCAAAACCAAATTTAAAGTTACCGTAAATATGTCCGGCAAAACCTCTGCGACCTTTATGGTGCCTGCTGAAAACATTTCAATTACCGGTCAAAAAGACGGATTTTCTTCCACGGTTATACCGTCCACGATTTACAATGTGCGTGTAATCGGAACAGCAGGCGAAATTGCTGCCTTAACGAACAATATGCTATATGTAGAATTGGATTTGAAAGGATACGAGATTACAGAAGGCGAGCAGACGATTGATGCGCATGTTGTAATTAAGGGCAATACCAAGGCGTGGGTGTCCGGAACCTATCCGGTGAAAATTAGCTCGGTTACTGCGGCATAAATTCTGGCAAAGGAGGACAAGCATGAAACGGTTTGTAAGCATTTTAATGCTTTGTGCTCTCCTTGTGCTTTCTTTTGCCGGTTGTACACCTACGATTTCTAATATTGATGACCTTATGCGGCCGCCGAAGCTGTCAGGGGAAAATTCCGGTATTCAAGAGGCGTTTGAACGCGCCACTGCAAACAAAACAATAAAAATGAAAACCCCGACGACAGGATCTTATCGCTCCTCCTATGTGCTTTTTGACATTGATGGTGATACACAGGAAGAAGTCATAACCTTTTATAGCGATGTTGCCGATGAAACGGCTGTATACATGCATGTCTTGGACTATTCCGACGGCCGCTGGCAGTCTGTTGCTGATATCAAGGGAAAAGGCAGTGAGGTTTACAAAATCGATTTCTGTGACATGAACAACGACGGCGTTTCTGAAATCGCAGTTTGCTGGTCGCTGTTTGAAAGCCGCGGCAGTAAAGTAATTACGATTTATGCGCCGTCTTTTGAGGCAGAAGCGCAGACTGTTCGCGAACTTGTCAGCGAGCCCTTCACGCAGACGGTTATTTTAGATGTGGATGCCGATGGGAGCGATGAGATTTTTATCGCCGCTATTTTGACGGAAAACAACAGGCCTAAAACCATTGGAAAAGTTCTTGCTATGGATGCGGATTTGGGCATTTACAGCATGGGCGTCATTGAATTAACGCCTGCTGTAAGCATTCTCTCGCTGCAAAGCCAGTCCGCCGGAGAAAATTGTCCTGCTTTGGTTTTCTTAGACAGTATCGTCAATGAAAACACTGCCGTTACAGATATTGTTTATTGGGATGAAAACAACTATTGTTTGCAGGCGCCGCTTTCTGAGGATAACCGTTCGGGGCAGCCTAAAACGGCTCGCGCTGTTACGCTGAATTCGACTGATATTGATAAAGACGGGCAGATGGAGATTCCAACAACAAGTGCTTTAGAGGGTTCTTTAACTGTCGCCGGTGAAGAGGAACAGCCTTTAGAGCTGACCACTTGGCATAGTTTTGACGGAAAAAATCTGATTGTTGATAAAAGCTGTCTGATGTTCTATTCCTCTTCTTTTATGTTCCTTTTTACAGAAGAGCAAGCGGCAGAAATGGTCGTGGTCAATGACACTGCGGAACGAAAATGCTCTTTTTATCTGCGCGGCGATGACGGCGAACGAGGCGGGCTGTTGTTTGAAATTGCGACAGTGCCTTCGGCAGAGTGGGAACGCCGCAGTATGGATGACTTTCGTGTATTAACGACTGACCATTCCCTGACTTATGCATACCAAATTACACAGCTTGGTACAACTGAAAATATAGACGAAGAATATATACTTTCCAATTTTTCAACTTTATCGTGATGGGGGCGCTTTATGAAGACAGTTTTAATTGCGGAAGACGAAACTTCGATTCGTGAGTTTATCATCATCAATCTAAAGCGGACCGGCTATGCAGTGCTTGAAGCGGAAAACGGAAAACAGGCGGTGGAGCTATTTGATGCCCACGCGGATGAAATCGATGTTGCTGTTTTAGATATTATGATGCCGGAACTTGACGGCATTTCGGTTTGTAAATATATTCGTGAAAAAAACGCAGGCGTCGGCATTATCCTGCTAACGGCTAAATCTCAGGAAATAGACAAGATTTCCGGGTTGATGAGCGGTGCTGATGATTATGTGACCAAACCTTTTTCACCGTCAGAGCTTATGGCGCGCGTGGATGCGGTTTATCGCCGTGTTTCGCTGCTGAAAGAGCATGCTGCTCGGGAAAACTCGGAAAAAGCAATTACACTGGGCGATTTTTCGCTGAATACCAAAGAACGGCTTCTTTATAAAAACGGAAAGCCGATTGATTTAACGCAAATAGAATATCAAATATTGGAGTTCCTATTTAGCAATCCCAATACGGTTCTAGAGCGTTCGGCGATTTTAGATAAGGTTTGGGGACACGATTATTTTGTCGATGACAAAGTAATCGATGTCAACATTCACCGTTTGCGCGGCAAGATTGAGGACGAACCGGCCCAGCCGAAGCATTTGGTTACAATTTGGGGAATGGGATATAAGTGGATCGTTTAACAATAGGCGAAAGGAGTTGTGGTTGATTTGGCAGCCGGTAAAAGCAGCATTACAAAGCGCTGGGTGTGGAATACGCTGTGCGTTATTGTTGTTGTTCTGCTTGGGCTTGTTGCCGTCGCCATGATGCTGTTTAAGGAGCAGTATTATGAATCTGTTCGACTGACTATGAATTCCCGGGCAACCGGCATGGTCAATTCCTTTTTTAATCTCTCAACAGCAGAATCTGACGAAGCGTTTAATCTTCGCGCCAAGGATTTTGTGGAAAGCTTTAATGATAAAAATATAATGGAGGTTTGGGTAATTGACCGCTACGGCAATGTGGTGGTTTCCTCCAGCGGGTTTTCGGTCGCAAATGAAAAATACCCGGATTATTTTGAAGCAAAGAATTCGCAGGATGGCAAGGCAGACTGGATTGGACAAACCAGCTCCGGTGAGCATATCATGTCCCTGACCTTTATGCTCAGCGGCTCGGGCGGTCAGCAGGGTGCGGTGCGTTATATCATTTCCTTACAGGATTTGGACGCACAGCTGTGGACGCTTTTTCTGCTTTTAATTTGCCTTTGCGCGGTGATTTTGGCGTTTGTTACGATTTCGGGCGTGTTTTTCATTCGTTCCATCGTTAATCCTGTAAAACGCATCAATGAAACGGCTTTGCGCATAACAAACGGAGACCTTTCCGCGCGCATTGAAGGGCAGGAATACGAGGACGAAATCGGGCAGCTGTCGCAGACCATCAATAATATGGCGCGAGAGATCAATGAATCGGACCGCATGAAAAATGAATTCCTTTCCACCGTTTCTCACGAATTGCGGACACCGCTTACCGCAATCAAAGGCTGGGGGGAGACCCTTTTGGATACGCCCACTGCGGATGCCGCTTTGCAGGAAAAAGGGTTGCAGGTAATCATTCACGAATCTGAACGCCTGTCCCATCTTGTTGATGAGCTTTTGGATTTTTCGCGTATGGAAAGCGGCAACATGAGCATGCGCTTTGACCGGTTTGATTTGTTCCAAACCTTAAAAGAGGTTTTGACTGCGTTTAACGAGCGCGCATTGCGTGAGAGCATTCAGCTTGAGTCTGATGTTGCAGAGAAAAATATTCAGATGCACGGCGATTCGAATCGAATCAAACAAGTTTTTGTCAATGTCTTAGACAATGCTTTTAAATATACACAAGCCGGCGGCTGTATTTCTGTAAAAGCGGCGCTTGCGCAGGAAAACACGGCAGAAATCATTATTTCGGACACGGGCTGCGGGATATCGCCGGAAGATTTGCCGCATGTTACGGAGAAGTTTTATAAAGCCAATACCGCCGTGCGGGGGTCCGGAATCGGGCTTGCGGTCGTTTCTGAAATCGTTGAAAAACATGCAGGAACGCTGGAGATACAAAGTGTACCGGGAAAATCAACTACGGTTAAGCTGACCTTCCCGGTTGAGCAGGATACATTGGAAAACGGCGAAACATCGCCGAAAGGAGAATAATCTTGGAGCAAAAAAAAGAACACAGAACCTCTGTCGGCGGACAGGCTTTGATTGAAGGCATTTTGATGCGCGGCCCAAAAGGTGCCGCCATGTCCGTGCGACTGCCAAGCGGAGAAATCGAGACAGAATATAAAAATGTGAAGCCGTGGCGGGAAAAGAATAAATTTTTTGGCCTTCCCATTGTGCGAGGGATTGTCGGATTTGTCGAGTCGTTGGTCACGGGGTATCAATATTTGATGGAGTCGGCGGAAAAGTCGACGCAGGGAATAACCGAAGAGGAAGAAAACCTCTCACGCGTTGACCGTTGGATCAACGATCATTTTGGCGAAAAAATGATGAATGTGATTGGTGCTGTTTCGGCGGTTTTAGGTGTTGCACTTGCTTTCTTCCTGTTTATGTGGCTGCCGACCTATCTTGTCGATTTGGTCACTCGCAACACGCTTTTAAATTTTCACGCGCTGTTTGAAGGCATGCTTCGTGTGCTTATCTTCATTGCTTATCTTGCTATCGTTTCCAAAATGAAAGATATTCACCGTGTGTTTATGTACCATGGTGCGGAACATAAATCTATTTTTTGCTATGAACATGGGCTTGAGCTTACTGTGGAAAATGTACGCAAGCAAAAACGCTTTCACCCGCGTTGCGGCACAAGCTTTATGTTTGTAATGATTTTGTTAAGTATTCTGCTTTCCTCTGTGCTGGTTCTGATTTTTCCGGGCCTTGCAACGGTCAACCGAATTTTATGGATTTGTGTGAAATTGTTGATTTTGCCTTCGGTTATGGGTATCGGCTATGAGTTTATCCGCTACGCCGGCAAGCATGATAATCTTTTGGTGAAAATTCTTTCAGCGCCGGGGCTTTGGATGCAGCGCATTACGACCAAAGAACCGACCGATGATATTATTGAAGTCGGAATTGCTTCGCTGAAGGCCGTGCTGACAGATAATCCGGAGGATGACGCGCTTTGATGACGGTTGCACAAGTTTTTCAAAGCGGTCTGTCGATTTTGCAAAAAGCTGATATTGAGGATGCGCTTTTTGATTGCAGTTGTCTGTTTTCTTCTGCCTTTCAGGTGAACCAAGCTTGGCGAATTACGCACGCCGAAGACACAGCAGACGAGCAAAAAACGGAGCAGTTTTCTGCGCTTATTCTTCGCAGGGCTTCCGGTGAGCCGCTGCAATACATCCTCGGGAAATGGTCATTTTACGGCAGGGATTTTTTTGTCGGCGAAGGGGTTCTGATTCCACGACCGGAGACGGAACAGCTTGTGGAAATGGCATTGCAGACCATTCGGGAAAAGCAGATGAAAACAGTTGTGGACCTATGTGCAGGCAGCGGCTGTATCGGTCTTACCGTTGCACTTGAAATTCCGGAGTGTTTTGTTTGGCTCATTGAAAAATATAATGGTGCACTGCATTATCTCCGAAAAAATCTTCAGGCGTTAGGCGTGAAAAATGCGGCTGTTCTGCAAGCTGATGCACTAAGCGCCGATTTGCCGGATTTGCACCCCGATATTTTAATTTCTAATCCGCCATATGTGCCGGACGGGGAAATGCCCGCTTTGCAAAAAGAAGTTCATTTTGAGCCGGACACTGCTTTGGCGGGCGGGGCGGATGGGCTTCAATTCTATCGCGCAATTGCAGAAAACTGGCTGCGTGTGTTACACCCCTGTGGGGAGGTATTTTTGGAATGCGGAGATGGACAAGGCGAGGCAATCGTGTCGATTTTTCGTAAAAAAAGTACGGCTCAAGAAATAATTTATGATTTCAATAATATTGACAGATTTGTCCATATAACGGTATAATAAATATTCAAATGCATTTAGGAGTTTCTTATGCTTTTTAATATTATACGAAACGGCTTTTCAGCCGAAACAATAATTGCTCTTTTTGCGTCAGCGTTTGTTGTGTTTTGCACCTTGCCTGTTCATGAGTATGCTCACGCTTTGGTTGCAACAAAACTTGGTGACCAAACACCGCGGCTTTCCGGCCGTTTGACGCTAAATCCCATGGCACATATTGACTGGATAGGTGCCTTGATGATTTTTTTGGTTGGCTTTGGTTATGCAAAACCGGTGTCGGTTAACCCGCGCAATTTTAAAAATCCAAAAGCCGGCATGGCGCTTACAGCGGTGGCCGGTCCAATCTCTAACCTTTTGATGGCCGCACTGTTTATTTTGCTGAAAAATATTGTATCGCTTTTCCCGCCGCAAAATCTTTTCGTGTATGCTTTTTACTATTTCTTCATGTTCGCGGCGATTATCAATATCGGTTTAGCGGTTTTCAATTTGATTCCGATTCCGCCGCTGGACGGTTCGCGTATTTTACAACTGCTGATTCCGTCTAAATATTATTTCAAGTTCATGCGGTATGAGCGCTATATTATACTTTTGGTGTTTGCACTGATTTTTTTGGGTGTGCTCGACAGACCGCTCGCATTTTTGGAAAATGCGATTTACAACGGAATGGATACCGTTATCGGTTTTCTGTTTCGATAAGAAGCGTGGATTGAATGGAAACGATCTCTTACAAATTAGATGTATTTGAAGGGCCGATGGACCTGCTTTTGCATCTGATTTCCAAGCACAAACTGAATATCTATGACATCCCGATTATTGAGCTGGTCACGCAATATGTCGACTATGTAAAAAAAATGCAGGAACAGGACATGTATGTCGCCAGCGAATTTTTGGAAATGGCTGCGCGGTTGGTCTATATCAAAACCGTTTCGCTTCTGCCTGTTTATGAGGACGCTGAGGAACTGAAAAAAGAGCTGACCGGTGAACTGCTCGAGTACCGTGATTGTCAAATCATGGCGGGTAAGCTTTCCGAGCATACACAAGGGTTTGACCATTTTGTCAGAACTCCGGCGCAGATCGAGGTTGACCAAACCTACACCCGGCTGCACGAGCCCGGAGAACTGATTCGTGCATATATGAATGTTGTTGGCAAAAAAATGCGCAGACTCCCGCCGCCGATTGAAGCTTTTAAAGGGATTGTGGCAACAAAAATCGTTTCTGTCCAGTCTAAAATCAAGTCTATCTATCAAAAATTAAAAAAAGGCAAAAAGCAAAAGTTCCACACACTGTTTACTGATGCACAGTCGCGCTCTGACATGATTGCTACTTTTTTGGCGGTGCTGGAACTTGCGAAAACCAAAAAGGTGTATTTAGACGGCGAGGGCGAAGCGATGCGCGTAGAGCTTTTGACCGATGATTTAAACGATTTCGGTTCACAGGAATGGGAGTAATACATGGTTAGTGCAAATGAATTACAGGCAGCGGCAGAAGCCGTTTTGTTTGCCGCCGGGGAGCCTCTGGAGCTTCAAAGACTTGCACAGGCGCTTGAAATTGAGGAGGAGAGTGCCGAACAGGTGCTTTTAAATCTTGCCGCTTCTCTCGACGAACGCGGCAGCGGTATCTGTCTTTTAAAGCTTGGTACAAAATATCAGCTGTCCTCCAGAACGGAATATGCACCGCAGATAAGAAGCGTATTGGAAATCAAACGCAATGCGCCGCTGTCACAGGCGGCTTTTGAAGTCCTTGCAGTCATTGCTTATAATCAGCCAGTGACAAAATCGTTCGTTGAACAAGTGCGCGGTGTGGACTGTTCCGGTGTCATTGCAACGCTGTGCCAAAAACAGCTGATAGAGGAAAAAGGCCGGTTAGACCTGCCCGGCAGACCGTTGCTTTACGGTACAACACCGGAGTTTTTACGCTGTTTCTCCGTTTCTTCTTTGGAGGAACTGCCGGAGCTTCCTAACCATGACGCTGAAAAATCCATTGAAGCGGTTATGGAGGAAGCAAAGGAAGCCGAAAACAAAGAGGCGGACACAGAAAAAAACAATATTGCGGAAGAGTAAAGTCTAATACTTCCAAAAGGAGGTGGTCGGTTGCTTGCAGTATACATAATCCTCGGTATTATTGCTCTGATTGTACTTCTGCTTTCTGTGAAAGTACGCATAGAAGCGGAGTATTTTGACAGCTTTAAGTTGCGGCTGCGTTGGCTTTTCTTGCATTTCGATATTTATCCAATGCAAAAGAAAGAGAAAAAGCCGAAAAAAGAGAAACCGCAAAAAGAGGAAAAACCTCAGGAAGAGCCGGAAAAAGAAAAGAAGCCAAATCCCTTTAAAACCTTCTATGAAAATCAGGGGTTTGATGGGGTTATGCAGTTGATTCGCGATACAGCGGATGCTGTTGGCTCCTTGATGAAGAGCGTGAAAAAACACCTGATTATTGATGAGCTGTTTTTATGGGTTGTCATTTCACATAACCATGATGCAGCACAAACCGCCATTGAATACGGGCAGGCTTGTCAGGATGTATTTCCCGCCATGGGCTTTATTTGCTCCAATCTGCATGTTCGCAAATATGATGTGGAAGTGGAGCCCGACTTTATCGGCACTTTCAGCAGTGCACAGTTTTCAGCGGCAATCTCAATCCGACCGCTGTTTTTGATCAACGCCGGAATCGTTCTGGCAGTTCGTTTGTTGTTTAAAGTGGTTCTCAAGATTTTCAAAGCAAAACCCAGTGAACCGCAAAATCATACAGAAACACAAAATTTACAAGGTGGTGCAACCCAATGAAAGAACAATCAGCAGCAGGAATCTTAGAAACGACCATTGAAAAGGTCAAAAATTTAGTCAGCGTCAGCACAATCATCGGTGAGCCGATGCAGCTTGACGGCGGAATCACGATTATTCCGGTATCCAAAGTGACTTACGGCTTTGCTTCCGGCGGTTCGGATTTCCCGTCGAAAACCAACAAAGATATTTTCGGTGGCGGCGGCGGTGCCGGTGTCACAATTACGCCGGTTGCATTTCTTGTCATTTCTGACGGCGAAGTTACCATTAAGCACATTACGGCATTTGATAATGCGGCAGAACGCGTTGTCAACCTTGTGCCTGAAATGTTTGACAAGGTTACTTCTGTTGTGAATAAAGCGAAAAAGGAAAAAGCGCAAAACGAAGAGCAGAAAGCTGCCGATGCAATGGTGTCTGCTGCAATCGATGAGCTTACAAAATAAACTTTTCTAATATTCAAATCACCGCCTGCATATTTTAATATATGGCAGGTGGTTGATTTGTATAGAAGGAATTTTTGCCGTGCACTTATGGCTCTGGTTCTGTTCTTTTCTTTGACGGTGCCCGCTTTTGCGGCTGCTCCGCAGAATATTTCCGCAAAGGCGTGCGTATTGATGCTTGCCGATACGCGCGAGGTGCTTTATGCTGAAAATGAGAACGAACAGCTTTCCATGGCAAGTACTACTAAAATCATGACGGCTCTCTTAGCGCTGGAAAGCGGTCTTTGGGAACAGCAGGTCAAGGTCACTTCGGATATGGTTCAGGTGGAGGGGACCTCTATCGGTCTCTTGCCGGATGACTTGATTTCTGTACGCACGCTGATTTCCGGTATGTTGCTGGAATCCGGCAACGATGCAGCCAATGTTACGGCTTATGCAGTTGCGGGCGGGCAGGCGCAGTTTTTGGATTTGATGAACCAAAAAGCGGCGGAAATCGGCATGGAGAATACACATTTTGATTCTGTGTCGGGTTTAGATACCGAATCCCATTATTCTACGGCATACGATATGGCGCTTTTGACTGCCTATGCCTTGGAAAATCCCAAATTCCGTAGTATTTGTTCCGAACAGAGTGAGCGGGTCTATTACGGTAATCCGCCGTATGCGCGTACGCTTTATAACCACAATAAACTGCTGGCAAACTATGAGGGCGCCATTGGCGTGAAGACCGGTTTTACCAAGAAAAGCGGTCGTTGCCTTGTTTCTGCGGCAGAGCGGGACGGGGTCACGCTGATTGCCGTCACGCTGAATGCGCCGGATGACTGGAATGACCATAAAAAGCTTTTAGACTATGGCTTTTCTGTTGCCCATCTTTATGATGCATCTGGCCTCCAAAAAAGCGATTTATCTATAAAAGTTGTTGGTGGCGATACCGCAACAGTCGGTGTTGCGGCAGCATATACGCCCCAATTTTCAGTAGCGGGTGATGCGGCAGATGTGCAGACGAAAACTTATTTGAAGTATTTTCTCTATGCACCGGTTGAAAAAGGGGAAACGGTCGGCTGCGTATGCTATACATACAACGGAAAAATCATCGAACAAGTTCCGCTGGTTGCCGCGCAGTCGGTTGGAGCTGTTACGACGGAAAAAACGGATGGTCCAAAGCAATCCCTGTTTCATAGGATTCGGGATTTTTTTACTAAACAGGAGTAATTTATGACGGATAATAAAGTCAGACTGCAAAAATACATGGCGGACAGCGGAATTGCTTCCCGCAGAAAGTCGGAAGAATTGATTGCTGCCGGAAAAGTTCGCGTCAACGGAAAACCGGCGCAAATCGGTGATAAAGTGAATCCAAAAACCGACAAAGTGACTGTGGCTGGTAAAAAGGTTGTGCGTGTTAAGAAATATGCATACATTATGCTGCACAAGCCACGCGGCTATATAACAACGATGCACGATGAGATGAATCGAAAATGTATCGCGCAGCTGATTGAAGATATACCGCAGCGTGTTTATCCTGTCGGCAGACTCGACCGTGAATCGGAAGGGCTACTTCTGCTTACAAACGACGGTGCATTTGCAAATGCGCTGATGCACCCTTCCAAGCATGTATCTAAAACTTATCGCGTCACTGTGCATGCAGATGTGACGAAAGAGCAAGTTGCAACGCTTGAAAATGGTGTAGAAATCGATGGGCGAATGACATTGCCTGCGGAAGTGCGTATTTTGCAGCACGATCCTGACAGAACGGTGTTGGAGATTGTTATTTATGAGGGCAGAAACCGACAGATTCGAAAAATGTGTGAAGCGCTCGGATTAGAAGTCGCACGGCTGAAGCGCACCAAGATAGGCGCAGTGAAGTTGGGAATGCTCAAACCCGGCGAGCATCGTGAGCTGACTGAAGATGAAGTACACGGCTTAATGGTTGCTGCGCAAATGACACAGAGGAAATAACTTATGATTTTTTATAAGCCTTATACGGACAAGCAGGATATTTATACTATGTTTCCGCATGCCGACTTTTCCGGCGGGAAAACGGTTGGTGCTTATGCCGCTTTACAGGATGATGCTTTTTTAGGAAAGTGCCTGGTTGTTGTGGACGGATACACCTGTACGATAGCTGAACTGTTTCAAACCGGTGCGGACAAGCTGGTAACGGAAGGCCTTGTGCGCGCGGCTTTGAATTTTGCTGCAAATCGTGGGGCTTATCTTGCGTCCTGCGAAATTGCGCAAATTTCTGATGTACTTAAGATGCTTGGTTTTGCGGAAGAAAACGGCGTGTTCCGCGGCGAGATTCCAGAATTATTGCAAGGAAGCTGCTGCAAACACACCAATGCGCACGGCAGTTGACAGATTGCTCGAATAATAGTAAAATATATTGACAAATTTTAGGAGCGATTGATACCATGATCAAAAGCATGACCGGATTCGGGCGCGCACAGGAAACCGTGGATGGGATGACCGTTACCGTGGAACTGAAAAGCGTGAACCACCGTTATTTTGAATTTTCGGCTAAAGTGCCGCGCACATATGGCTTTTTAGAAGAAAAGCTGAAAACTTTTTTAAACGCCCGCATTTCACGCGGTAAAACAGAATGCTATGTCAGCATTGAAAATCTGGAAGAAAGCGATATGGAGGTTATTGTTAACCCTTCGCTTGCAAAAGGCTATGTTGAAGCACTTCGCACACTTTCAGACACCTTTGGCCTTAAAGAAGATTTTTCTGCAATCAGCATTGCAAAATTCCCGGATGTTTTGACCTTGCGAAAAGCACCGGCGGACGAAGAAAAAATTTGGAATGCTGTGCAGACCGTGGCTGAAAAAGCAGTGGCGTGTTTTGTGGCTATGCGCGCAACCGAAGGTGAAAAGCTGCGTGCAGATATTCTTTCTAAAGCAGACACGATTTTGGAACATGTTTCGTTTGTGGAAAGCCGTTCGCCACAGACAGTGCGTGATTATAATGAAAAGCTTCGGCAGCGCATGGAAGAACTTTTGGAAAATACCCAGATTGACGAACAGCGTCTTTTAACAGAAGCGGCCATTTTTGCTGACAAGGTTGCCGTTGATGAAGAAACCGTGCG
>CASFBL010000024.1 GCA_949292775.1 uncultured Eubacteriales bacterium | reverse complement strand
CACCCTTCAAACAGGCTCTTTAAATTTTCTTTCATGGATTACACCTCATTCAAAAGTTTATGGAAAAGCTTTCAGGAATATAGCTTTCAGCAAAATTAACAATACGGGATTCATCAACGCCGGTTTTCAATTCGCCGCCGATGCGCGGAGCGATAAACAACAGTATGACGACGGCTAAAAACACGACAACAACGCCTTTCACCGCGCCGAACAGCGCGCCAAGCAGTTTGTTGACTGTAGACAGAACCGGTACTTTAAAGCCTTTGGCAATCAAATTCGCAAGCCAGCTTAAAACCGCAGAAAACACCAAACATAAAACCAAAAAGAAAATGGAAGTTAAAATGGTTTCGCAAATAGGTGCGGCAACCTCTTCATTCAGCTGCTGGGCTGCATCTTTTCCGGAATAATTCCCGGTGACAACCGCTTGCAGCAGGCTGTCGCCGTTTCCGGTCTTTTCAATATAAGATTTAGCAAAATCAGGCAATGCAGAAAGTACCAGCTGCGCCTGATTGGAATAAGTAATTCCGCTTTCATCGTCGGGAAGCTGCTCATAAATGCGCTCTTCCACGCGGGACGACAGAAAAGAATCATAACAAGTTTTTGCAAGCGGTGCGGCAAGCTGAAACGCCAGCACGATTGCAATCAAAAACGCGGCGATTTCCAGCACCGTGCGGATAATTCCCTTTTTGGCGGACGCAATAACACTTGCTAAAAATAAAACCCCAAGTATGACATCTATTGCTATGCTCACTGGCTGCACCTCCGTAAAATCTAAATTCTAAAGGTATTGTATCACAACGGAAAACGGGATACAACCTTTATTCCGTTTCACTTACACTTTCCTGCGTGTTGTCAGATGTCTGTATTTCTGACGAAATTTCCGCAGTTTTAAAACATTGTATGGAACTCATTGTCCAAACATAAGTATTTCTTCCGTCGGTGAACGGCCGCACGCTGTCAGAATCTACCGGGTGTTTGCCGACAAGCTCGCCTTTGGTATTATAACTATACAGGTAACTGTCGGTCAGCACCGAGATATATCTTTCGTCACAGCAGACCCCTTTCACGCTTTCGGCAAGCTCTGTTTCAAACAGCTGCACCCCTTTTTTGTCATAAACACGGATGATTTTTGCCGTGGAGCTTCCGTATTTGGAAAGGACTACGACTGTTTGATTGCAGTCTGCGGTATAAACCTGTGACAAGGTATTCAGAGAAAGATCTTCTTCGAGCGTTTTCGTGTCATTTTCCACAAGTTCAAAGACATTTGTGCCCGTAATCAAAAGCCGGTCACCCGACAGAAATTCCACGCCGGACACCGCCGTATTATAATCAAAGCTCGCAATGGGTTCAGAATAGTCGAAATCAAAGATATGCACCTTAGAATACAGCTCGCCGTCTTTTGCACCAACTGCGGAAACTGCAGCTCTTTTGCCGTTGTCAGAAAGGGCAACCGCAATAATATTTTCACTGGCGCAATTCCAGACAAAAACTTCTTTTTGATTGCTGTTGAGCACCGTCAGCTGGGACTGCGAGCCCTCCCCGCGGGACACGAGTGCAACCGAACCGTCTTTTCCTATGGCGCCGGTCAACAGTTTCTGCGGGAAACTGCCTGTATACAGAACTTTGGTTTTAGACTGAATACGATATGCGTTTTCGCCAATATCCAAAAGCAGAGCACGGCCGTTTACACTGTGAACAACCGGTGCAGAAAGATTGTGCTGTTCATTGGAAATTTTGCGGGCGGTCGAGTCGAGAACAAAGGTGGAATCTTCTGTGACGACCAGCAAATCAGACCCTATGGGCAAAACCGTGTCGACTTTGGTTGTTTCAAAATAATAAGGATAGCCGTCGCCGCTTTTCACGCCGGATAAAAGCGTACTGAAATAATCGCTTACACTTGAAAAAGTGATGTTGCCGAACCGCTGGGCGGCAATTACCAACAGGACGAGCAAGACCGCAATAATGCAGACTGTGCGCAGCACTGCAAGCAGCCGCGCCTGGCTTTTCGGCGTTACCGCCCCCATAGATTTTCTGCGTTTTCTTTTTGCCATATCCTCACCCGTTATGTATCCTTAATAATTCACCTGATGTAAATAAAGCCCGTGTGCAGGCGCTGTAACGCCGGCGTTTTTACGATTTTTTTGCTCTAAAATCTCTGGAATGCTGTTTGGCAAAATCGCACCGGACTGTATATCCAAAAGCGTTCCGACCATAATGCGGACCATGTTATATAAAAAGCCGTTACCGCCAATATAAATTTCAACAAGATCGTCGTTTCTGAGAATTTCGGCGCGGGTTATTTCCCGCACACGGTCTTCGACAGAGCTGCCCGAAGCGCAAAACGCGGAAAAATCGTGCTGCCCTAAGAACTGCCGGATTTGTTCGTTTAACATCGGCACATCCAAAGGCCACGGATAATGGTAAGCGCGATTTTCATAAAACGGGCTGCGCGTGCGTGCGTTCCAAATGAGATATTTATACACCTTTCCCTTGCAGTCATACCGCGCGTGGAACTCGTAAGGCACTTCCTTTACGGAAAGCACGGCAATATTGCGGGGCAAAACAGCATTCAGCGCCGTTTGCAGCTTTTCGGGGGGCATTTCTTTTTCCGTTCGCATATTGCAGCAGAACATTTCTGCGTGCACGCCCGCATCCGTCCGGCTGCACCCAATGATATTTTCCCGCACACCGAGAATCCGCTGGACGGCGTCCTGCAGTGTACTTTGCACTGTCACGGCGTTTTCCTGCACCTGCCATCCGTGGTAGGCGGAGCCGTCAAAACACAAGGTAAGTAAAAGGTTTCTCATTTCAAATGACCGCCGTAAGATAATAATTGGAAACCGCAATGGCTGCAATGCACAAAGCCGTAATCAAAAACGCCATGTAATCCCGCAGACGAAGTTTCATGACTTTAAGCCGTGTTCTTCCCTCGCCGCCGCGGTAACAACGGCACTCCATTGCAAACGCCAAATCATAAGCGCGGGTAAACGAATTGATAAACAGCGGAATAAACACCGGCACGAGCGCTTTGCCGCGCTGGAGAACACCGCCGGTATCGAGCTGTGCACCGCGCGCTTTCTGCGCCGACATGATTTTATCGACCTCATCAATCAGCGTCGGGATAAAACGAAGAGCGATTGTCATCATCATGGCAATGGTATGCACATTGATGTGCAGCACCTTCAGCGGAGAAAACAACCGTTCAATCGCATCGGTTAATAGCGTCGGTGAAGTTGTATAAGTCAGCATGGAGCTTGCCGCCACCAGCGCCGCAATGCGAATCGCAGTGAAAATCGCCATAAAAATGCCGCCGGTCGTCAGCTGAAAGCGCCCGGCCTCCCAAAGCACACGGCCGTCGTCGTTATAAAGAATTTGCAAAAGCGAAGTAATAAGCACAATCAAAATAATCGGCTTTAAGCTTTTGGCAAGCATTTTTAGAGAAATGCGCGAAAGCAAAATCACCGCAATCAAATAAAGAAGCATTACGCCGAGTGCGGCAAAATTTTTGCAGAAGAAAATTAAAAGGATATAAACAAAAGTAAGCACCAGTTTGCCGCGCGGGTCAAGCTTATGAATCACAGAATTGCCGGGGAAATACTGGCCGATGGTAATATCTTTGATCATTCGCCGTTCCCCCTTTGCGAAACCACGCGCGCAAGCTCCTTCGCACACGCTTCAACGGTATAAATATCGGTGCGCACAGGTAATCCCTGTTTGTGCAGTTCCATAAGAATGCCGGTGACCTGCGGAACATCTAAGCCCACGCGTTCCAGCATTTCCACACGGCGAAACACCTCATGCACAGAGCCGCAGAACTCCACCTTGCCGCTGTTCATTACAATAACACGGTCGGCAAACTGCGCGACATCGTCCATACTGTGCGAAACAATAACAACCGTGCTGCCGGTATTGTTACGGTAATCTAACAGCATTTGGGTAATGGTATCACGCCCGCGCGGGTCAAGCCCGGCCGTCGGCTCGTCCAAAATTAAAATCTCCGGCTCCATAGCCATAACGCCTGCAATGGCCACACGCCGTTTTTCACCACCGGACAAGTCAAACGGAGATTTTTCCATGTGTTCGGGTCGTAACCCGACAAATTCGGCCGCACGACGAACGCGCGCGTCAATTTCAGGGGAAGAAAGCCCCATATTGTGCGGACCGAAAGCAATATCTTTATATACCGTGCTTTCAAAAAGCTGATATTCCGGGTATTGGAAGCAAAGCCCCACCCTAAAGCGCGCAGCGCGTTTTGCCGCTTTGGACGAAGAAATATCTTCTCCGTTTAAAAGCACCTTACCGCTGGACGGCACTAAAAGGCCGTTTAAATGCTGCACAAGCGTGCTTTTGCCGGAACCGGTATGGCCAATGATGCCGACCAGCTCCCCTTTTTCTATGGATATGTTTACATCGTCAATCGCAACCATGCGAAAAGGTGTATTTTCGCTGTAAACATAAGACAGATTTTGCGTTTCAAGTAGTGGCATGCTTTGACTCTCCGAACCGTTTTAAAAAGTTTTGGGTAAATTCTGAAGCCGTTAAAATATCGTCGGGCATATCGATTCCTTTTTTGCGCAGTTCGCGCGCAAGCTCTGCCGCTTTCGGCACATCGAGCCCTGCCGCTTTAATGCGGTCTGCCTGCCGGAATACTTCGCGAGGCGTACCGTCCATTAAGACTTCGGCATTATCCATTACAACCACGCGCGAAGCGCGCACGGCTTCTTCCATAAAATGCGTAATAAAAACAACCGTCATGCCCATTTCGCGGTTTAATTTTAAAATCGTGTCCATAACCTCTTTGCGCCCGCGCGGATCGAGCATTGCGGTCGGTTCATCCAGAACCAGGCATTCCGGGAGCATCGCAATCATTCCGGCAATCGCGACGCGCTGTTTCTGCCCGCCGGAAAGCTTATGCGGCTCGTGCTTGCGGTATTCATACATTCCGACAGCTTTAAGTGCATCGTCGACACGCTTGCGGATTTCTTCAGGCGGTACGCCGAGATTTTCCGGCCCGAACGCCACATCTTCTTCCACAACGGAAGCCACGATTTGGTTGTCTGGATTTTGAAACACCACACCGACCGTGCGGCGAATATCATAAGACAGCGACTCGTCCGCCGTATCCATACCGTTGACAAGCACTTTTCCGCTTTCCGGTAGCAAAATTGAGTTAGAGAGCTTGGCAAGGGTCGATTTTCCCGAGCCATTGTGCCCCAAAACGGCTACGAACTCCCCTTTTTTGATAGCAAGCGAAACATTGTGCACCGCAAGCGGGAGTTGTTTACTTTCAGAACCTGCTTCATAGCGGAAGCTGACATTTTGAAATTCAAGAATATTTTCTGTCATTGCGTTTATCCTAACAAAAATTTATCGTTTCCAAATCGCCGTAGCGCCGCAGGGCAAAACAAGCCCTGAACTTGTGACCGGCAGCCCGATTTCATCGCTTTCAGTGAATCCGCCGAACAAGGGCGACAGCACTGAACTTAAAATATACTGCATAACTGCCGGAGAAAGCCCGGTGGTATAAGAGTTTATAAGCACAGCAATCGGATTTTCAGAAAGCACACCGCGGCAAAGCTCCACAAAGCTGTAAATCTCGTTTTCAAGCTTCCAGACCTCGCCGCCCGGGCCGCGTCCGTAAGAGGGCGGGTCCATAATCAGAATATCATAATGGTTGCCGCGGCGGATCTCGCGCTGGACGAATTTCACACAATCATCCACAATCCAGCGCACCGGGCGGTCAATCACACCCGAAGACTGGGCGTTTTCCTTTGCCCACTGCACCATGCCGCGGGAAGCGTCCACATGCACAACCTGCGCACCGGCTTTCAGCGCAGAAACCGTTGCCGCGCCGGTATAAGAAAACAAATTGAGCACGCGCACCGGTCGGTTGGCTTTCCCAATTAAATCCCGAACATAGTCCCAGTTGACCGCCTGTTCGGGGAAAACGCCGGTGTGCTTAAAGCCCATTGTGCGGACATTGAACACCAAATCCTTATAGCGGATATCCCAGCGCTCCGGCACCTTACCGCGGACTTCCCAATGCCCGCCGCCGGTATTGGAGCGGTGATAGACCGCGTCAGCCTTGCGCCAAAGCGGGTGCTTTTTTTCAGTTTGCCAAATAACCTGAGGGTCGGGACGAATTAAAGTGACATGCCCCCAGCGTTCCAATCGCTCACCGCAGGAGCAGTCGAGCAACTCATAATCTTTCCAATCTTTTGAAAAGCGCATTACACTAACCTTTCCCGTACTACTTCGGCTATCGTTTCACCGAGGTCACGGATTTTTTCCTGGTCTTTACCTTCTAACATCACGCGCACAAGCGGCTCTGTGCCTGAAACACGCACTAACACACGGCCTGTGTCGCCCAGCTCTGCTTCTGCGCTTGCAATCGCGTTTTGAATTTCTTTATCTTCCGGGAAACGCACGCGACCGTAATTGGACACGCGGACATTGATAAGCACCTGCGGATAGACTTCCATTTCGTCAGCCAGTGTTTGCAGTTTTTCACCGGTGTGCGCGAGTACCCGCAAAAGCTGAATTGCAGAAAGCTGCCCGTCACCGGTTGTTGCGTAATCGAGGAAAATGATATGGCCGGACTGTTCGCCGCCGATGGAATAGCCATGTTCCAGCATATTTTCAAGCACATAGCGGTCACCGACCTTGGTGCGTTCACAGTGAATGCCGTTGGCATCGCAGAATTTGAAAAAGCCCATATTGCTCATAACTGTAACCACGGCGGTATCTTTATGAAGCGTTCCTTTAGACTGCATGTATTTCGCGCAGACGGCAATCGCTTTGTCGCCGTCAACCACATTGCCGGTGTGGTCTACGGCGAGCATACGGTCGGCGTCGCCGTCAAAAGCAAAGCCTAAATCACAGCCGTTTTCCAGCACACATTTCTGCAAAGACTCCATATGGGTAGAACCGCAGTCACGATTGATATTGACGCCGTCGGGCTTATCGTGAATCACGACGCACTGTGCACCGAGAGCTTCAAACACAGTTCTTGCCGTTACACTCGAAGAACCGTTGGCACAGTCGAGTGCAATTTTCATGCCGTCGCAGCGGGTGTCAGTGGTGGAAAGCAGATGCTTGATATAATCCTCCACTGCATGTTCCGCGCGTGTAATTCGACCGACATCGCCGCCAATCATCACAGGCGGGGTTTTGACTTCATCTAAAATAATGGCTTCAATTTCATTTTCCAGCGCGTCGGGCAGCTTGTAGCCGGTGGACTGGAAAATCTTGATACCGTTATATTCACAGGGGTTGTGCGACGCAGAAATCATCACGCCCGCGTCATAGCCGTATTCTTTCACAAGGAAAGCGACCGCTGGAGTCGGCAGAACGCCCAAAAGCAGAACATCGGCACCGACCGAGCAAAGCCCGGCGGCAATGGCGGATTCCAGCATTTCGCCGGAAGCGCGCGTATCCATGCCAATCATGACCTTGGGGCGGTGCTCCAGATTTTCGGTCAGCACCATTGCTGCCGCACGGCCAATCTGCATTGCAAGTTCACAGGTAATCTCGCTGTTGGCAACGCCGCGTGCGCCGTCTGTTCCAAACAATCTTCCCATACTCTTTTTCTCCTTTTTATAAATCCAGTTGTTGCTGCCCCGGCATGGCGAAGCCCAAGTGCCGGTAAGCAAGCGGGGTCACCACGCGTCCGCGCGGTGTTTTGGAAAGGAATCCGATCTGCATGAGATACGGTTCATAGACATCTTCAATTGTGACGGCTTCTTCGCCTATGGTCGCGGCAATGGTTTCCAAACCCACCGGACCACCGTTATAGTTGCGAATCATAGAAGTTAAAAGCAAACGGTCAATCTGGTCCAGCCCGAGTTCATCAATTTCCATACGCCCGAGTGCAATTTTTGCCGTATCGGTGGTAATCACGCCGTTGCCCATCACCTCGGCAAAGTCGCGGGCACGCTTTAACAGCCGGTTTGCGATTCGCGGTGTGCCGCGCGAACGCGAGGCGATTTCCATAGCGCCGTCATCATCAATGGCAATGCCGAGAATCCCGGCACTTCGCCGCACAATTTGCGCTAATTGTTCGGGTGTATACATCTCAAGCCTTGCTATTACGCCGAAACGGTCGCGCAAGGGCGCCGTCAGCTGCCCGGCGCGCGTGGTGGCACCTACAAGCGTGAATTTCGGCAAATCCAGCCGAATGGAGCGTGCAGAAGGGCCTTTACCGATGATGATATCCAGCGCGTTGTCTTCCATTGCAGGATAAAGCACTTCTTCCACGCTTCTCGACAAACGGTGAATTTCATCGATGAATAATACATCGCCGTCGCTCAAATTCGTAAGCAAGGCTGCCAAATCACCGGGTTTTTCAATTGCCGGGCCGGAGGTAACGCGAATCTGCACCTGCATTTCATTGGCGATAATCCCCGCGAGCGTGGTTTTACCGAGTCCCGGAGGGCCGTATAAAAGCACATGGTCAAGCTGTTCGCCGCGCGCTTTTGCCGCTTCGATATATATTTTTAAGTTTTCTTTCGCCTTCTCCTGCCCGATATATTCATTTAAGGTCTTTGGGCGCAGGGAAAGCTCGGTTTCGCTGTCCGCCTCGTTAAAGTCGGGCGAAACAATGCGGTTTTCGTTATCAAAATCCATATTTTACACCTGCTTTGCAAGCCGTTTTAGCGCCTGCTTAATCAAATCTTCCACGGAAAGGGTATCGGGAAGCCCCGCGACCGCAACAGCCGCTTCGCTCTGAGAATAGCCGAGCATCGTCAATGCACTGACGGCTTCGGCGGTATTGCCGCCCTGCACGGCGGCGCCGGCGGCTTCAATTTCAGGCGTGACAGCGGAAAGCTCCAGCCCTTTTGCCAGTTTGTCTTTGAGTTCCAGCACCACGCGCTGGGCAAGCTTCGGTCCGACGCCCTGGGCGCGGGTAATGGCTTTGCTGACGCCCGTGGCAATGCTTAGCGCCAACTTTTCGGGACTTAATTCCGAAAGAATCGCAAGCGCCGCTTTCGGTCCGACGCCGGAAACGGAAATGAGCGATTTAAAGCAATCCAGTTCCTGAAGCGTTGCAAAGCCGAACAAATCCAGCGCATCTTCACGCACATTGAGATAAGTGTAAAGCGTGGCAACACTGCCGATTTTTCCGATTGCCTTTCGCGTGGTCAGCGTCGTGCTGCAGCGAAACGCAATCCCGCCGGTTTCCAGCGCAACGCTTTGGGTGTCTGCATATATCATTTTGCCCGTTATGGAATAAAACATAAATCACCGTATCCCCATCTGTTTTAATTTTCCCATCAGCGACCCGCTGGCGTGCCCGTGGCAAATCGCCATGGCGAGCGCGTCCGCCGTATCGTCCGGCTTCGGGATTTTTTCCAAATTCAAAATCAGGCGCGTCATTTCCTGCACCTGCTTTTTCTCTGCCCTGCCGTAGCCGACAACGCTTTGCTTGACTTGCAGCGGCGTATATTCAAAAACTTCCACACCGTGCTTTTGCGCCGCGAGCACGGTTACACCGCGCGCCTGTGCCACATCGATAACGGTTTTTGCGTTTGTGTTATAAAACAATTTTTCAATCGACATCGCCTCGGGATGAAACCGCTCCATTAAAAGGCAGAGGTCGTCATAAATCATTTCAAGCCGCCTGTGAAACGGTGTGCCCGCCTGGGTTGTGATTGCACCGTAATCCAAAACAGTAAAGCGGTTATTGCTATACTCCAGCACGCCGTAACCAACGATGGCATAGCCGGGGTCGATTCCTAAAATCACCATATCAAATTCCCCAAAAAGCCTACTTTTTCAAAATAACATATTTAAAGAATTTTACCATAAATCCATAGAAATAGCAAGTTAACAGTGTGTGAATTCTAAAGAAAAAAGAACGGTCAAAAAACCGTTCTTTTTTTGTTATTTCGTATCTTTTTTGCCGTTGCGGCCTTGGCGTTCCCGGATAATATAACGCGTCGGGGTACCCTCAAGGCCAAACACCTCGCGGATTTGGTTGTCAATATAGCGCTGATAGCTGTAATGGAACAAATCCTTGCTGTTGACAAAGCAGACGAATGTCGGCGGACGCGTGGACGCCTGGGTCATGTAATAGATTTTCAAACGGCGGCCTTTATCGGTCGGCGGCTGCACGCGCGTGGTGGCGTCAGCAAGCACTTCGTTAAGCTTGCCGGTGGAAATACGCATGGCGTTTTGGGAATCGACAAAGCGAATCAGCTCAAACAGGCGGTCGAGCCGCTGACCGGTTTTGGCGGAAATGAAGATAATCGGCGCATAGCTCATAAACGAAAAATCATTCATCAGCTTTTTGCGCTCTTTGTCCATAGTGTGCCCGTCTTTTTCGACCGCGTCCCATTTATTCACCGCAATGATGCACGCCTTGCCGAGTTCGTGCGCGATACCGGCAACTTTGGAGTCCTGTTCGGTAAAGCCCTCCGTCGCGTCAATCATAATTACACAGACATCGGCGCGTTCCACCGCCATACGGGCGCGCAGCACCGAATACTTTTCAATTTGGTCTTCAACCTTATTTTTGCGGCGAAGCCCGGCGGTGTCGATAAACACGAAATTGCCGAATTTGTTTTCGACAATCGTGTCGGTCGCATCGCGCGTCGTACCCGCAATATTGGAAACGATTGCGCGTTCTTCGCCGGAAATGGCGTTGATAAGTGACGATTTACCGACATTCGGCTTTCCGATGACCGCCACGCGGACGGTATCGCTGTCATCCTCCTCTTCGGCTTCATCGGGCAAATACTCTAAAACAGCGTCAAGCAAATCCCCGGTGCCGTGACCGTGGACGGAAGAAACCGCAATGGGGTCGCCGAGACCTAAATTATAAAACTCATAAAATTCCGGCGGAACTTCGCCTATGGTATCGCATTTGTTGACGCAAAGCACAATCGGCTTGCCGCTTTTTTGGAGCATTGCCGCAACTTCCGCATCGGTCGCCACAACGCCGGTGCGCAAATCTGTCACTAATATGATGACATCGGCGCTGTCAATTGCAAGCTGTGCCTGCCGGCGCATTTGGGAAAGGATGATATCGTTGGAATACGGCTCAATACCGCCCGTATCCACAAGCAGCATATTATGGCCGAGCCACTCGCAGTCGCCGTAAATACGGTCGCGGGTGACGCCCGGCGTATCGTCCACAATGGACAGGCGTTTGCCGATGAGTTTGTTAAACAATGTGCTTTTGCCGACATTCGGTCTGCCGACAATGGCTACAACGGGTCTTGCCATAGTTACACCCCCAAAAGGTTATTGAGCAGTTCTTCACCGCGGTTGCCGGTGGGAATCACGGGCAGCTTGAGCGCCGCTTCTGCTTCTTTGAGTGTTATATCGTCTAAAAATTTATTTTTATCGGTCGAATGGGAAGTATAGTCAATCGTCATAACCAGAGGGATAAGCAATGCATCGCCGAGGTCTTTGCCTTTCAGCTGCTCTAAAAGGTCTTGCCCGGTTAAAAGCCCGGCGACTGTAATCGTTTCGCCGAAGAAATGGTTAATAATCGGGACAACTTCAACTTCACAGCCGATTTTTTTCTGCGCCGCATTTGCAAACGCACAAATCAGCGGATATGCCGCTGTGCCGGTCGCTATGGTAACTTTTTGATAACGAGATTTTTGCGTGCAGGCAGAAAGCGCTTCAAAAAATTCATCGCGCAAAGAAGTCCAAAGCCCCACGCCATTATCGAGCTGCGGATAGTCATCGTAATATTCTGCGGACGGCAGCGGGCGTTCAGCCTTCAAGAAAAACTCGTCTGCCGGATAGCAAAAGCCCACGCCGTGATTTTCACGGAATTCGTCGGAAAACCGCTCCATAATGTCAATGACTTCCCCGGCAGTCTCTTTGGTGTAAGCCGTGAGCGGATAAAGCCCTTCGCGGTATTTTGTAAGCCCCACGGGAACGGCGGCAACGCTTTGCACCGCCGGATACATCGCGGAAAGCTCTTTTAGACTATATTCCAGTTCTTTGCCGTCGTTGATGCCGGGGCAAAGCACCAGCTGGGTATTCATTTTAATGCCCGCTGCTGCAAAGCGCTTGAGAATTTGCAACGCCTCGCCGGCGAAACGGTTGCCCATCATTTTGACGCGCAATTCCGGGTTCATGGTATGCACGGATATATTGACAGGGCTGATATGCATATCGATGATACGCTGCACCTCGTGTTCGGAAATGTTGGTCAAGGTAATGTAATTACCGAACAAAAAAGAAAGGCGGCTATCATCATCTTTAAAATACAGACTCTCGCGCATCCCCTTCGGCAGCTGGTCTATAAAGCAGAAAATACACTTGTTCCGGCACCGTTGCTGCTTGTCCATCAAATAAGTCTGAAAGGAAAGGCCGGTATCGGAAGTCGGCATGCGGACACTGCGTTTTTTGCCGTTGCGGCACAAAAATTCCATGGTGACCGGCGCAAAGCTCATATAAAAGTCGTAGTCCAAAATGTCCTCAATCTCTTTGCCGTCCACCGACAAAAGCGTATCCCCCGCGCGCACGCCCCAAAGCCAGCAACGCGAAAACGGTTTGACGCTTTCAATTTGAACCGACATACCAATCACTTCCTTTCCACACGAGAAAAAGGCGGGGAAGACACGACTTCTCCACCTTTCCGTTACCTTCAAAAAATTTCGGGCGAACTTACGCTTCTTTTACAATGACCTGTCTGCCGTTGTAGTAACCGCAGGCGGGGCAAACTCTGTGCGTTCTTTTGTATTCGCCGCAGTTCGGGCACTTCTGAAGCTCGGGTGCGCTCATCTTCCAAACGCTGGAGCGTCTTTTATCTCTTCTTGCTTTTGAAACTCTTCTCTTCGGTACTGCCATTGTCAAGCTCTCCTTATGAAAAATTATGCATATAACGGTTATGATAGCAAATCCTGCAGCACGGCAAGGCGCGGGTCCACAGGCTTTTTACAGCCACAGGGACCGTTGTTTAAGTCAGCACCGCACATAGAGCAAAGCCCTTTGCAGTCGCTCTTACACAACACCTTACTTGGCAGGGACAAAAGTATGTCTTCCCGCAGCAGTTCGTCTAAGTCGAAGTGCATGTCCTCGACTAAAATCAGTTCGTCGTTTTCCTCATTCTGTAAAGAACGGGTCAGAACATGACTAAACTGCCGGTTTAAGGATTGGGGCACATCACAGAGACAACGGTCACAGCTTGCCACATAGTCGAGAGAGACATCGGCGGTTAAAGTAACCACCCCTGCCCTGTTTTCGACCAAGCCGGAAACCTTTGCGGGCTCTTGAATGCCGCTATCAGCCAAAACAAACTCGTAAGCGAATTCCTTTTTCTCGCCGATATTGTTAAAAACAGGCTCCAATTCAATAAACATAACATACCTCGTCAAACTAACGCAAAAGATATTATAATGGGTAAAGGTGCATTTGTCAACAAAAAATTATGAAAAAACAAATTATTCTTCCACCGTCTGCGCCATAGCATCCGGTTCAGTCTCGGGCGTTAAAGTTTGCGCTTCACCGGGAATAGAATTATAAACAGAAATCATCTTTTCACGAACAGCCGCATCGGGCTTATAAACGGAAAGACCAATCCCGATATAGTCATTATTGAAAGTTGCGTAAAAATTAGGCGCAACCACTGAAACATCCGAAACGCCGTAGGTATGGTCATCAGGGTTATAATCGCTTTCAGTCAGAGAAAAACCCTTTATCAGAGTCAGGATTTCTTCACCGAGCGCATCGTCCTCCACAATTTTATAAGTGTTCCCCATTGACACGGTAACTTTATCGGGTACTTCACTGTTATCTGCTGCGACAGATTCCGTCTGCATATCCACCGAAGCGTCATCAGAATCCAGATATTCTTTAGAAAACGAGATTAGATAGGCTCGATAAAGCGAGGTCGAATCTGCGCCTTCTGCAAGCTCACTGTGCACCGTAAACACATTGTCTACAGCATCAATTTCAGTGATGTGCAACTTTGATTTTGTGCTGTGATAGCGCTTGACAAACAGCAAAACATTGTTTTCAAAAAAGCTCTCGTCATAACGCTTGGTTATTTCTGAAAAGCTGGTCGTTGAGTTGTCTTCAGCGCTGACCTTTTCCAAATCAAAATACTGACTGAGCGCCGTCTTTCCCTTTTCAAAGTCCTCCGAGGAAGTGAAAAAGAAATATTCATTCTGCGCGCTTTGCCGGCTGTCGTCTATCGGAACAAGTGTGACGCACTCGCTTTGAAACTCCAAATCATAAAACGCCTTATTCTGTTCTTTCGAACAGCCAAACAGCGATAAAAGCAAAACCACTGCGCACAGCAGGCACATAAGCCGTTTCACACAAAACACCCCGCAAACAGAAAAAACCGCTGTGCGCGCACAACGGCTTTTTCAAGTTGACTTTTGTTAGTTGATTTTTTCACAGTAAGCGAACATTCTCTCCGGCAGGTTTTCAAGGTCGGTCGAGATTGTAAAGGTAAATGTCGTCCCGGAAATGTGGGAAAGATTGTCAACCTTTTTCAAAAAGTCGGCGAGCGCTTCATAGTCTCTGCCGCCGATGCGGAATGTTGCATCTACAAAAATATCGGTTATATCGTGGTCGCCGGCGCAAAGCCCGCTCAAGAAGCCGTAAAGTGCATCAAAACCGGCAATAGAGAAATTGTCAGTCGCAACAAGTCGGGCACGATAGTTTACATCGTATGTAAGCTTCGTTTCCTTCTCAACGCAGATAACATTGCCGTTGGATTTTTCAATCGCAGCGTTGACCTTGTCGACAAGCAGTTTTGTTTTTCCTGAGCCTTTGTGGCCAATGATAAGAGATACCATAGAGTTCTCCTCCTATATATTATTGAATCCGCCCATGCGGGGACAAACAAAATCAGCGACCTAAACGCGCTTCGAGTTCTTTGGTTTTTTCCTCATAGCCGGGTTTGCCAAGCAGAGCGAACATGTTGCTCTTGTAGCTTTCAACACCGGGCTGATTAAAGGGATTGACACCCAGCGTATAGCCGGAAATCGCACACGCTTTTTCGAGGAAGTAAACCAGATAGCCGAAATGATATTCGTCCATTTTGGAAAGTTCAAGAACCACATTGGGAACACCGCCGTCCACATGCGCGAGCACGGTGCCCTCAAACGCCTTGCGGTTAACATAGCTCATCGTCTTCCCGGCAAGGAAGTTCAGGCCGTCGGCATTGATTTCATCCTTTTCAATGACAACTTCCGTCTTCGGCTCGTCAAAGACAACGGCAGTCTCAAACATCAAGCGGCTGCCCTCCTGAATGAACTGCCCCATAGAATGCAAATCGGTCGAGAAAACCGCGCTGGACGGATAAAGCCCTTTACCGTCTTTGCCCTCAGACTCACCGAACAGCTGTTTAAACCACTCATTCATCATGGTATAGTCCGGCTCATAGGAGACCATCATTTCAATGCATTTGCCTTTGCGGTAAAGAATATTGCGAATAGCTGCATATTTATAGCAGTCATTTTTCTGCATATCAGGGTCTGTATACGCCTTGCGCGCATCGTTCGCGCCCTGCATCATTGCGTCAATGTCAATTCCGGCAGCGGCAATCGGCAGAAGACCCACAGCGGTAAGAACAGAATAACGGCCGCCGACATCATCCGGAACCACAAAAGTTTCATAGCCTTCTTCATCAGAAAGCGCTTTGAGTGTGCCTTTTGCTTTGTCGGTCGTTACATAAATGCGTTTTGCAGCCTCTGCTTTTCCGTATTTCTGCTCAAGCAACTCACGGAAAATACGGAAAGAAATTGCAGGCTCAGTCGTTGTGCCGGATTTGGAAATTACATTGACGGAAAAGTCCTTATCGCGGCAAATCGAAAGAATCTCGTTAAGCGCAGCGGAGCTGATAGAATTGCCGCTGAAGAAAATCTGCGGCGCATCTTTGCAAAGCAGGTTGTAATTTTGTGACTTGCAGAATTCAATTGCGGCACGCGCGCCGAGATAGCTGCCGCCGATGCCGATAACGACAAGCACCTGCGAATCGCTGCGAATCTTTTGCGCCGCAAGCTTGATGCGGGCAAATTCTTCTTTGTCGTAATTTTCAGGCAGATCGACCCAGCCGAGGAAATCATTCCCCGCGCCGGTTTTCTCGGTCAAAGTTTTATGTGAAGCGCGGATTTCTTCGGAAATCGCATCGTAATCCGCTTCGGAAATAAAGTCTTTCAAATAGTTTGTGTTCAGTTTCAATGACATTTGCTGTTAAATCCCCTTGTTTAAATTGCCAATCCTTCAGCGTAATCCACATATTGTATATGTTGTTTATATTCTACCCTAAAACCTGCTTATTTTCAATATGAATTTGTGAATTTTTTTGAAATTCCATACTTTTTGGGAAAAGTTTGCCGGTTCAAGTGCACAAAGACAGCAAAATCCTTTTAAAGGACTCTAAGAAAGTCAGCGCCGGAATTTCCCGGTCGCTTATAAGGTCATAGGTATATAAAGTTTCTCCGTTCAGCTTAAAATACACCCGTCCGAGCAGCTGTCCCTTTTCAACGGGCGCCTGCACCGTAGCGGCAAGGTCAAATTCCTGTGTGACCTCACCAGACTTTCCCTTTTCCATTAAGACAGACTGCGCCTGCGGAATCACGGGACTTACCGAAGCCTCTGTGCCTTTAAGCACACCGACATCAGGCACGCGTGAAGCGTCAATTTCGAGCTTTTCGGTCGTATAGTTTGCAAATCCCCAGTCCAGCATAGCGCGTGCCGCGTTGAAACGGTCGTCGCTTGTATCGCTGCCGAGCACCACCGCAATCAAATGCAAATCGCCGCGTTTTGCAGACGCGCTCACACAGCAGCCCGCTTTAGAGGTCGTGCCGGTTTTAAGACCTGTTGCCCCCTCATAAAACCGCACCAATTTGTTGGTATTGACAAGCTGCGTCTCCCCGCCCCGCAGGGAATCCATCCAAATAGTTGTATAGCCGGTAATTCTTTGATGCTGCAAAAGCTCGCGGGACATCAGAGCCACATCATAAGCGCTTGTCACATGGTTTTCCACTGTATCGTCAAGCCCTGTGCAGTTTTCAAAATGCGTATCGTTCATGCCGAGCTGCTGTGCGCGCTCGTTCATCTGCCGTACAAACGCATCGCTGCTCCCGGCAACATATTCCGCGAGCGCTTCGCAGGCATCGTTGGCGCTTGCCACCGCGCTGGCTTTCAAAAGGTCATCTACGCTCATTTGCTCGCCGACCTCCAGCCAAATTTGCGAGCCGCCTTTTTCGGCAGCTTCTTTACTTGCCGTCACCATATCGGTAAGCGAGATTTTTCCGCTGTCTATCGCTTCTGTCACAAGCAAAAGCGTCATGATTTTGGTGACCGATGCCGGATAAAGCTTTTCATGCGCATTCTGCGCCATCAACACCTTACCGGAAGACGCATCCATCAGCACGGCGGCTTTTGCTTTGATTTCCACCTGCATTTCAGGCAGTGTCTCAGCAGCAAAGCACATGGGTGCAAAGCAAAATAGCATTAAAAAAGTCAATAAGCTCGAAAGCATTTTTTTCATAAGTCATACCCCTTTCCTTATAACATTCTATATGCGGCAAGATATTGTAAAAATGATTTTTTATGATACAATAAGACTGTATTTTTCTTTCGGAGGCGCATGATGACGGATTTTGAACAGGCAGCAAAACGGGCTGAAGAGCTGCGTGCCCAACTCAACCACCACATATATCTTTATTATGTATTAAACGAAAACGAGATTGAAGATTATGAATATGACAAACTGATGCGCGAGTTGCAGGGCATTGAGGAAAAATATCCGATGCTTTTGACAGCCGACTCCCCGACTCACCGCGTGGGCGGACAGGCAGACAACATGTTCGAAAGCGTGGAGCATCGCGTGAAGATGGAGAGCCTGCAGGACGCGTTTTCGGAAAGCGAAATCCGTGATTTTGATACGCGGGTGCATGCAACCGTCGAAGATGTGCAGTATGTTGCCGAACCGAAAATTGACGGACTTTCGGTTTCGCTTGAATATGTAGACGGTGTTTTCACCCGAGGGAGCACACGCGGTGACGGCGTGACCGGCGAGGACATCACCGCCAATTTACGCACCGTGCGCGCCATTCCGCTGCGGCTGAAAGAGGCGCTCCCCTTTATTGAAGTGCGCGGCGAAGTGTATATGCCGCGGCAAACCTTTTTGGAAATTGTCCGCGAACAGGAACTGAACGATGAAAAGCCGTTTAAAAATCCGCGCAATGCGGCGGCGGGGTCGTTGCGGCAAAAAGACCCGAAAATCACTGCCGCAAGGAAACTGGATATTTTCGTGTTCAACATTCAGCAAATTGAAGGCAAAACACTCACAGGGCACAAAGAATCACTCGACTACCTTAAAGAGCTTGGATTCAAAACGATTCCGTTTTATCACCGCTATGATACGATTGACGAAGCGCTCACGGAAATCCAGCGCATCGGCAATATTCGCTATACCTTGCCGTTTGACATTGACGGTGCAGTTCTTAAGGTAGATAATTTTGCCCAGCGCGATGTACTTGGCAGTACGGCAAAATTCCCCAAATGGGCAATTGCCTACAAATATCCGCCCGAGGAAAAAGAGACTGTTCTCAAAGGCATTGAAGTGAATGTCGGAAGAACCGGTGTTTTGACGCCGACTGCGGTTTTTGAGCCGGTCCTGCTTGCAGGCACCACGGTCAGCCGCGCCACGCTGCACAACGAAGATTTTATTCGCGAAAAAAATATTTCCATCGGCGACACGGTCATTATCCGCAAGGCCGGCGACATTATCCCGGAAGTACTTTCTGTATCGAAGCATCAGGAAAATGCACCGCTTTACACCATGCCGCGCGAATGCCCCTCCTGCCACTCTCCGGTGTCGCGGGATCCCGGCGAAGCCGCCATTCGCTGCAGCAACCCGGACTGCCCCGCACAGCTTCTGCGCATGCTCATTCATTTTTGCAGCCGGGACGCGATGGACATTGAAGGCCTCGGCGAAGCACTTTTAGAGTTGCTTGTTGACAAAGGGCTTTTACACAATGTGGCAGACATTTACAGGCTTGATTATGAAAAGATTGCAGAGCTGGAGCGCATGGGTAAAAAAAGCGCAGATAATCTAAAAAAAGCGGTGGAGCAATCCAAGAAAAACGACCTTAGCCGTCTGATTTATGCACTGGGCATTCGCCACATTGGGCAGAAAGCAGGCGCACTGCTCGCACAGCGTTTTGAAACAATGGACGCGCTCATGGCTGCTGACCGCGAAGCGCTGCTTTCCATTGACGGCTTCGGCGAAATCATGGCAGACGCGGTTTTGGAATTTTTCGCCCTGCCGCAATCTAAAGCCCTAATCGCCGACTTGAAAGCTGCTTCGGTAAACATGCGCACACAGAAACAGATTGTGGATGACCGTTTTGCCGGAAAGACCTTTGTGCTCACCGGCACCCTTCCCACGATGACGCGCGCCGAAGCTTCTGCCATTATTGAAAGCTTCCGCGGCAAGACTTCGTCCTCGGTTTCTAAAAAGACGGATTATGTGCTCGCCGGAGAAGACGCAGGCAGCAAGCTTATAAAAGCGCAGCAGCTCGGAATTCCTGTAATTTCCGAAAAAGAATTTACAGAGATGATTGAAAAATAACAAAAAAACTGAAAAACCGCCGTGTGCAAGAATCCTTGCTCCACGGCGGTTTTTTGACATATTTTTGCAATAGTGTTGATTTTCTTGCGCGTTGTTCACAGTTTTTTTACTTGTCATTCTGCATTTGCTCTGATATAATAAACAATCAGAACAAGAGGTGTTGAAAAATGAAGTGGCAAGAAATCTATCAAAGTAAGCTAACCTCTGCAAAATCAGCTGTTCATTTGATTGGTGACGGCGACACAGTTGTTGTCGGTTTCGGCTGCGGCGAAGCTTTCGGATTGGAGAACGCTTTGCTGGACAGCTATAAGGACTTTCACAACATCACAATCGTCAACATGCTGACGACCGGGTCCTCTCCGTGGTGCGGCGAAGAAATGCAGGGGCATTTTCGTCTGAACTGTCTTTTTGCTTCCGCAAGCAACCGCAACGCGGTTTCAAGCGGCATTGCAGATTTCACAACCTGTCACTTCTATGAAATTCCCGAGCTTTTGCGCGAACGCCTTTGCCCGCGCGTTGCCATGGTCATGCTCTCCCCGCCAGACGAGCATGGCTACTGCTCTTTTGGCACCAATGTGGATTATATTAAAGGCGTGTGCGATTATGCAGATGTGATTCTTGCACAAATCAACAAGTACATGCCCAGAACCTTTGGCAATTCCATGATTCATGTGCGGGATTTGACCGCAATTGTGGAGCAGGACGCTCCCCTGCCGCAAATTTGCTCGGCCGAAGTCAGCGATGTAGAACAAAAAATCGGCGAATACTGTGCAAGCCTGATTCACGACGGGGACACCTTGCAGCTCGGCATAGGCGGCATTCCGAACGCTGTGTGTCAACAGCTTTGGAACAAAAAGGATTTGGGACTGCACAGCGAGCTTGTAGGCGACGGTGTTGTTGACCTTTTAGAAGCAGGGGTTATCAACAACAAAAAGAAAACTGCAAACCGCGGCCGAACCATTCTCGGCGCGGCGTTCGGTTCAGACAAGCTCAACAATTACATCAACAATAATCCGTCGGTGGAAATGCACCCCATTGACTATGTAAACAACCCACTGATTATTGCACAAAACGACAACATGGTCTCTATCAACTCCTGTTTGCAGGTAGACTTGCTCGGGCAGATTGTTTCCGACACGATAGGGCTGCATCAATTCAGTGCTGTCGGCGGGCAGGTGGATTTTGTGCGCGGTGCAACCATGAGCCGCGGCGGCCGTTCCATTATGGCGATGTCCTCCACGGCAAAGAAGGGCACAATTTCCCGAATCGTACCGCTGATTACTGAAGGGTCGGCAATTACAACTTCCAGAAACGATGTAAATTATGTGGTTACCGAATATGGTATTGCACAATTAAAAGGGAAAACTTTAAAGGAGCGTGCTGCGGAACTCATTGCAATTGCACACCCGAAATTCCGCGCAGAGCTGACACTTGAATACCAGCGGCGGTTTGGAGAAATGCCGCCCACCGGTCTTTCCCACGCACAGCAAAATGTCGGATAAAATAAAATAGTAAGGAGCAGATTATGGCTGTTACAAAAACCATTCATTTTGACATTCAGAGAAAAATCGTTTCCAACATGACCTCGGAAAGCTGGGAGACCATTCCCCACGCCACTTTTATTTACGAAGCCGATGTTACCGATTTTATGAAGGAATATAAAAAGCTGAATCAAGGCCGCACCGGTCAGGACAAAATCACAGTAAACACGCTGATGCTGAAAGTGATTGTTGAAGGATTGAAAGCCGCGCCCATGCTCAACGGCACGATTGATTTTAACCGCCGCCTTGTTCGCGGACGCGTAGATCTGCAGGACGACATCAACATTTCCATGCCGATGATTTTACCGAACGGCAAAATGATGACGATTAACCTGCACAACTTTGAGAACAAATCACTGACAGAAATGACACAATACATTTTAGATGTTGCGCGCCGCGCACAAAACACCGACCTTACCGAAGCGATGTTTGAGGTCTCTTTAAACAACACGCTGGAAGCTTTGAAACACGGCAAAATTTTCACCGTTGTCAATCGTCTGATCGGCTCTAAAACCGGCAAACACCGTGTTAAGACGCTGCACGGCAAAGCGAAAAAGGAATATTACTCTATTCCGGAAAGCGACCGTCTGACTTACCGAGACATTGAGCAAGGCACGGTAACGATTACCAATGTCGGCTCGGTTTACCGCGAACAGAAAGGCGCTGTGGCGATGCTGGAAATCATTCCGCCGCAAATTGCTGCATTCTGCATCGGCGGCGTACAGGAACGCGCCGGCGTAAAAACAGACGAAAACGGCAACAAGGTTTTTGACGCCCGGCTGATTTTGCCGATATGCCTTGCTTTTGACCACCGCGCGGCGGATTTCGCGGAGGTTTCGCCTTTTCTTGAAAAGTGCGACGAAATTTTTGCAAACCCGAAAGTCATTCACGAGTGGCTGTAATATAAAAATGAACCGCCGCCGTTCCTTTTTGGGGAACGGCGGCGGTTTTATTGCCTTATAATCTAATTGCTTACAAAGTGAGCTGTTCACCCGTATCTTCGGCAGAAAGCAATGCGCCCGCCGCAGGCAGAGAACGCGTGCGGTAACGCGCGGGCTTCACAAATTCGCCCTCTTTGTAATCGCGAACGCTCGCAAGGCGGTGACCTTTTTTCAGCGTCATCACGGCGACGCCCTGTGTATCTTTTGTCGTTTTCGGCGAGACAGCACCGGTATTCAAAAGCAGAATACGCCCGGCGGTGGACTGCACCACCAGTTCGCAGTCTTCGGTGATTTGGCGAATCGCAGCGAGCGGGAATTTATCGCAATAGGCTTTAATCAGTTTTTTGCGGTTGGTCTTGGTTTCATAGGCGGAAAGGTCGACTTTTGCAAGCTTGCCGTTTTCAAAGAAGAACAGCATATAGCCTGTGTAATCGGTTGTAACCGCCATGTAGATAGCAGATTCACCGGCATCCATGTGCAAATGGGTCGGGACGAAGTCACCCAACACGCTTGCCTTTGTGTCGTCAAAGTCCGCTGCTTTCGCCTTATAGACCTGACAGCGGTCGGTAAAGAACAGCAAGTCGGTGTTGTTGGTCGCTTCGAGCGTCTGCACAACGCTGTCGCCGTCTTTGAGCTTTTGCTCACCGCTCATGCGCAAAGACTGCGGCGTAATCTTTTTGAAATAGCCGTCTTTGGTGAAGAACAGGTGCACCGGATAATCCGGAATTTCCTCTATGGGTTCATCATCTTCTATACTGTCGGCATAAATAATTTCGCTGCGGCGGGGCTTATCGTATTTTTTCACGACATCCTGAAGCTCGGAAACAATGATTTTCTTAATCCGCGCTTTGCTTGAGAGAATATCCTCCATATCTTCAATATCCGCACGCAGATTTTCAATATCCTTGGTGCGTTTGAGGATATATTCCCGGTTCAAATGGCGCAGTTTGATTTCTGCAACATACTCCGCCTGTACCTTATCAATCCCGAAGCCAATCATCAAATTCGGCACAACTTCGGCTTCTTCCTCGGTGGAGCGGATGATGCGGATTGCCTTGTCGATATCCAGCAGGATTTTTTGAAGGCCTTCGAGCAAATGCAGGCGTTCTTTCGCTTTGCTTAAATCAAAATAGACTCTGCGGCGCACGCATTCCGAACGGAACGCAATCCACTCTAAGAGCAAATCGCGCACGCCGAGCACGCGCGGCACACCGGCTATGAGTACATTGAAGTTGCAGGCAAACGAATCCTCGAGCGGCGTGGATTTAAACAGCTTTTTCATCAGCTTGTCGGGGTCAGTACCGCGTTTTAAGTCGATTGTAATTTTAAGACCCTTTTTATCGGTCTCGTCGCGGACATCGGAAATTTCACGCGCGGCGCCGGCTTTGACCTTTTCAATGATTTTATCAATAATTGCTTCCGAGGTAGTCGTCGGCGGGATTTCGGTAATGTCAATGCAGTTATTCGACTTGTCATAGGTATATTTGGAGCGAACCTTGAAGCTGCCGCGGCCGGTGCGGAAAATCTCGCGCATTTGCGCATCGTTATAAACGATTTGACCGCCGCCGATAAAGTCGGGTGCTTTTACGCTGTCGCAGACATCATAGTCGGGGTCTTTAATCAGGTTTTCCGTTGCCTCACAAATCTCTTTCAAATTAAACGAGCAAATGGAGGACGCCATGCCGACGGCGATACCGAGGTTGGCATTGACAAGCACCGACGGGAATGTGACCGGAAACAGCGTCGGCTCTTTCATGGTGCTGTCATAGTTGTCTACAAAATCAACGGTATCTTTGTCAATATCGGCAAACAGCTCGGCTGCAATCGGTTCAAGCTTTGCTTCCGTGTAACGGGAGGCAGCATACTGCATATTGCGGGAATACGCCTTACCGAAGTTACCCTTCGACTGTACATACGGGTACAAAAGCGCCTCATTGCCGCGTGACAAGCGGATAAGCGTTTCATATATAGGGGCATCACCGTGCGGGTTCAACTGCATGGTACGGCCCACAATGTTTGCAGATTTAATAGTCGGACCGTTTAAAAGCCCCATTTTATACATGGTGTAAAGCAATTTCCGGTGAGAGGGCTTGAAGCCGTCAATTTCGGGAATCGCACGCGATAAAATAACGCTCATCGCGTAAGGCATATAGTTGGTTTCGAGCGTTTCGGTGATGAACTGCTCCACCACTTCGCCCGCGCCTAAAATATGCGCGTTTACAGGCTGCTCTTCCTCAGGGGTTTGCGCCTTTGCTTTCGGTTTTCTCGGCATATATCGTTGCTCCTTTGTGAAGTCCGAATCCATTTTTTCAGGTTACGAAATATCGGCAAGTTCCAAATACAGGTGGCCGTTTTCGGCAATGTGGTCTTTACGCCCCTGCAGGTTATCGCCCAACAGCAGGTCAAACTTTGCGGCGACCGCTTCCGGAGAATAATCCGGTTCAACCTTGATAAGCCGCCGTGTTTTCGGGTTCATCGTTGTCAGCCACATCATATCCGCTTCGTTTTCGCCAAGACCTTTGGAACGCTGAATGGTAAATTTACGGTCGCCCAGAGTTTCAAGCACTTCCTGTTTTTCCTTTTCGGTGTAGCAGAACCAGGTTTCGTCTTTGGAGCGAATCTCGTAAAGCGGGGATTCCGCGATATAGACTTTCCCCTCTTTTATAAGCGTGGGCATCAGTCTGTAAATCATGGTTAAGATAAGCGTGCGAATCTGGAAACCGTCGACATCGGCATCGGTACAGATAATGACCTTGTTCCAGCGCAGGTTGTCGAGATTAAAAGAGGACAAATCCTTATTGGATTTGCTGTTGACTTCTACGCCGCAGCCGAGGACTTTAACCAAATCGACAATAATATCGCTTTTAAAAATTTTGTTGTATTCGGCTTTCAGGCAGTTTAAGATTTTACCGCGCACCGGGATAATTGCCTGGAACGAACTGTCGCGCGCCTGCTTACAAGCGCCCAAAGCCGAATCGCCCTCCACGATGAAAATCTCGCGTTCGCTGACATCTTTCGAACGGCAGTCCACGAATTTTTCCACACGGTTGGTCAAATCATTGCCGCTTTGCAGCGTCTTTTTGAGATTCAAGCGCGTGCTTTCCGCCTTGACGCGCGAACGCATATTGACCAATATCTGATTTGCGATTTTTTCTGCGTCCAGCGGATTTTCAATGAAATAAACCTCTAACTGGTGGCGGAAGAATTCGGTCATCGCTTCCTGGATAAACTTATTGGTGATTGCTTTTTTGGTTTGGTTTTCATAGGAAGTCTGGGTTGAAAACGAAGAAACAACCAAAACCAAGCAATCCTCGACATCCTGAAAGCTGATTTTGCTGTCGGTCTTTAAATATTTGCTGTTTGCTTTTAAATAGGCGTCGATTTGCGAGACAAATGCGCTTTTGACCGCCTTTTCCGGCGCGCCGCCGTGCTCTAAGAAACTTGAGTTGTGATAATATTCTTTCAACTGCTTTTTATTGGAGAAGCAAAGCGCGGCGTTGATTTTGACCTTGTATTCCGGCTTGTCCGCACGGTCACGCCCCTTGCGCTCAGTCTGCCAAACCTGCACAGCGGTCATGGCGTCGTTTTCGCCGACAAACTCACGGACATAATCTTCAATGCCGTTTTCGTAAATATATTCGTAAGTGTCAAAAGTGTTGGTGCCGGTCTGGTCTTTTAAAATGAAACGGACGCCTGCGTTGACGACAGACTGGCGTTTGATAGTCTCCTGATAATAAGAAAGCGGCACATCAATGTCGGTAAAGACTTTTAAATCCGGCTTCCAGTGAATACGCGAACCGGTGTCTTTTTTGGCATACGGTTCACGGACAAGCTCGCCGTCGGGATTGCCCTCTTTAAAATGCATGACATATTTCACGCCGTTTTTGTGGATTTCAGCTTCCATATATTCCGACGCATACTGTGTGGAGCAAAGGCCGAGGCCGTTAAGCCCTAACGAATATTCATAGCTGCCGCCGGAGTTGGTGTTGTATTTACCGCCCGCGTACAACTCACAGAAAACAAGCTCCCAGTTGTAGCGCTGCTCCTTTTCGTTGTAATCCATCGGAATGCCGCGGCCGAAGTCCTGCACTTCAATGGATTTATCGAGATAACGCGTGACAATAATTTTATTGCCGAAGCCCTCGCGCGCCTCGTCGATGGAGTTTGACAAAATTTCAAAGATTGCATGCTGGCAGCCGTCTATGCCGTCCGAGCCGAAAATAACCGCCGGGCGCTTACGGACACGGTCGGCGCCCTTGAGCTGCGAAATACTTTCTTCTGTATATGCTGCTTTTTTTGCCATGAAAGTTTTCCGTCCTTTTAAAAATTTACAAATATGCAAAAAATTACCGCTAAATATTTTACACGATATATAGCGGTTTCGTCAAGTTTAACCTATTCTATTTTGTGTTTGTAAGCTTGAAAAAAGATGAAATCAGCTGCGTTTTTCCAGTTTTCGCTTTTTGCCGTCGGGTCCGATGATATAAGTATTGTCGAGCTGTGCGGTCAAATTGCGTTTAAAGCTGTCAATATATTCCCGGCGAAGAACGGCTTGTTCTTTCAATTCCTCAGGCGTCAGCCCTTCGGGTGTTCTGGATTTTTTGGCAAGAAAGTTGATGCGGTCGATTTTTTGCTGTTCCATGCTTTGTCCCCTATTTCTAAAATTCTTACAGCACTAAAGTATACACGATTTCTTTTGGCTTGTAAACCCGGCTTGTAATATGCTATGATATACAAAGACAAAACGAAAGGAAGAAACGCCATGAATGCCGTACATGCTCCGAAACCGGTTGAAAAAGCGCTTCGCATGCTGTGCCAAGCGAATCAGGAAGCTTACGCCGTAGGCGGGTGCGTGCGCGACTGTCTGCTCGGGAAAACGCCGAGTGATTGGGATATTACGACTTCCGCCACGCCCGAAGAAACCAAACAGATTTTCCGAGGCTTCCGCGTGTTGGAAACCGGCATTCAGCACGGAACGGTCACTGCGCTTATAGACGGCGCGCCGCTGGAAATCACAACCTACCGGATAGATGGACAATATTTAGACGCGCGCCACCCAAAAAGCGTTTCTTTTTCAAGAAGTCTTGCAGACGATGTACGGCGGCGCGATTTTACCGTGAACACGCTTTGCTGGAACCCAACAGACGGCATTGTTGATCTGTGCGGCGGCGCAGCAGATTTACAAAATGGTATTTTGCGCGCAGTCGGCGAACCGGACAGGCGTTTTCGCGAGGACACCTTGCGTATTTTACGCGGACTTCGCTTTTCAGCGACGCTTGGGTTCGAGTTGGAAGCGGAAACCGCAAAAAGCATTTTGCGAAATAGACAATTATTAACTGTCGTGTCCGCCGAACGGATTCGGGAAGAATTTACGAAGCTGCTGCTTGGTAAAAATGCTGCAGAAGTGCTGCGGGAATTTCACGAAGTCATTGAAGTGTTTATCCCGGAGCTGACACCCTTGCTCGGCTGTCCCCAAAACACCCGCTACCACTGTTATGATGTTTTTGAGCACACCCTGCATGCGCTCGAAAGTATAGATACAGATGAAACCTTGCGGCTTTGCATGTTTTTTCACGATTTTGCAAAGCCCCTTTGCCGGCGAACAGATGAAAACGGCACTGACCATTTTAAAGGGCACGAAAAAACAGGGTCTGAGTTGGTTCGCCCGATTTTAACAAGACTTCGTTACCCGCGCAAGACGGTAGACACGGTGACAGAACTGATTGCCATACACGACACAAAAGCCCCGAAAACCAAAGTGGAAGCAAAACAGCTTCTGCGAAAAATCGGTGTGGAGCACTACCGTCAGCTCATCAAAATCAAGCGTGCAGACAACCGTGCCAAAGCCGACCCGCACGCAATAGACAAAAAATTACTGCAAATGGAAAACTGCCTTTCTGACATTTTGAAAAACGGAGAATGCTATTGTTTGAAAGACCTGGCTATCAACGGAAATGATTTAAAAGCTGCCGGAATTTCTGACGGTCCTGAAATCCAGCGCAAGTTAAACTGGCTTTTAGATGCAGTTATCTCGGAAGCGTGTCCAAACGAAAAAACGGCGCTGCTTGCAAAATTGCAAACCGCGCCGCAGGAAACAGGTTCTTGTTAAACAGATAGCTTCTGATTGCAGGCTATGAAAGTCATTCGGTCATATGCTTGCTGTGTGCCATGGCCATGCTTGTGACCGCCGTGGTCGGAAGTAATGAGAATCAGCCAGTCCTCCTCGGCATAAGTCGGGCGGGCTTTCACAGCCTCTATAAGAGAATAGGCAATGTTATCTAAATGCAACACGCTCATAACATAGCGGTAATTCTGCATACCGAACTGTGTGCTGTGGCCATTGTAATCAGGCCCTTCAAAAATGCCGAAAATACAATCCGTTCCGTTTTGAATCTCTTGTAAAAATGCCTGCTGCAAGGCTTTATCGGTTTCAAACTGTATAAAGCGCAGCGGCGTTTTTTCGTGTTTCACAAGTTCAATCTCATTTTTATATGTAATGGTAAAATGATCGTTCCACTCCGCTAAAAATGCGGCTGTTTTCCCCTGTTCTGCAAGCTCTCGCAGAACCGTAGGCGTTTCATTTTTCAGCGGAACATGCTTTTTCACACCATTGACGCCGCCCCACACGCCGGTCAAAATCGCAGCCCAGCCCTGCGCTGTCGAGGTCTCCTGCGGGTCATCTTTTTCGCCGCCCGCATACGAAAGGTACAAGCCGCCTTCTGCTTTTAAAGCATTAACTGCACTGTAACCGGATGTAAACAACGCCCCGGACACCGGCTCACTTTCGCTTTCGCACAAAAGCTGCATAGTGTCTGCGCGCGCACCGTCAAAACCGATAAGCAGTGCTTTTTTTGTTTTCTCACTACCGGAGCTAAAATGCCGACGGACAATTTTTGCAACTTCAGTTTGCGCAAGCGCACTTTTTGTGGTATTATCAAAGACGCCGCGCGTATCGAGCAGGGAAAGATACTTTTTATCGGCACTGCAAAACATACAAAATTCTCCTTTTTCTTTCCGAGGTAACTACATTATGGCACAAAATCATTTTGGTTACAAGAATAAAAAAGATTTTTACACCTTTTTGCTTTGCTGGGTCGGCTATTTCTCAACCTATGTCGGCAGATTAAATTATTCCGCGGTTATGCCGGAGCTCCAGTCCGGGCAGGTATTTTCCGACAGCCGTATCGCCTCCATTTCCTCGGCATTTTTCATATGCTACGGTGTTGGTCAATTTATCAGCGGCATTGTAGGTGACCGTTTGGACACCCGCAAAATGGTGTTTTGGGGACTTTTGGTTTCAGCTGTTTGCAACGGCTTTTTATATTTTGCCCCTGCCTACCCCCTGTTTTTACTGCTTTGGGCACTCAATGGATTTGCACAGTCTTTGGTTTGGTCGCCGATTTTAAAAATTGCCTCTTTGAATTTTGATGCGCCGACCAGGGATAAATTCGGTATCGACATGTCTACCACAGTCCCGATCGGCACACTGTTAAGCTATGCATTAAGTCTTGTAACGCTTGTTTTTTTGCCGTGGAACTATGTTTTTCTGACCTGCGGTGCCTTTGAGGGTATTGTCGCTTTGATTTGGCTGTTCGGAACAAAGAACCTGTTTCGCTCCAAAGCCGAAAAAGCAGAAACGGCAAAGCAGGCACCGGTTCGCGCTGCCGGATTTCGGGAAACCGCAAAGCTTATGGCATCAAGCGGCGCACTGCTTTTGATGATTCCCATTGTGATTCAAGGCACTTTAAAAGACAGCGTTACCCAGTGGGTGCCGACCTTTTTCGCCAGCACTTTTGGCTCAAAAACGACTTTCTCACTGGCGCTTACTATGCTTTTGCCGATTGTCAATGTAACCGGTGCATATTTTGCAAAATACTTAAACCGGAAACTGCACAACGAGATTACCACCTCACTGGTTTTCTTTTCAATAGCGGCTGTATTTCTGCTGCTCCTTAAATTTGCGGGGTCTAAGAGCATCGTGCTGTCGTTGGTATCTATGGCGGCGGTAACCAACTGCATGTTCGCCGTCAATGTTATGCTGATTACGATTGTGCCGCTTCGCTTTTCAAAAAGCGGGCGCGTCAGCACAATTGGCGGCTTATTAAACGCAGTCGCTTATATAGGCTGCGGCGGGCTCAACCTTTTGGCCGGGATGCTGTTAGAGGCAGAGCTTGGCTGGTCCGCATTGTTTTGGATGTGGATTGGCATTGCCGTGCTCGCGGTACTGATATCTTTAGTCTGCATACCGATGTGGAAACGATTTAACAAAGCGCAGGAAAACTGAAAAAAGCCGTGCAGCTGCACGGCTTTTCTTTTTTGATGCTATACAAACACCGCGGAAGCAGGCGCCGCCGGTGTTTGATTTTCGCTGAAAGTCGCCTCGACCACCTGGTCACCCCACACACGGTCAAGCGTTAGGCATTCCCGATACACCGCGCCGGTGCAATCCTCGCCGTTTACCACAATGCTTTCGAGTGTATATTCCGTTTTGTTTTGCTCCGGTACGATATAAATTTTCACCTTTTGAAACGGGTGGACGGTGATTTTTTCGCAATACAGCGTACCGCCCGCCGAGCTTTGCAGGGTAATTTGAAACTCTGTCAGAAGCCAGGCAAGAAGCCCGCCTGAAGCCACCAACGCAAGCGCACAAAGCGAAAGCAAAATCTTTTTCAACGCTTGTTGCCTCCCCCGGTTTTCTCTGTAATATTTTTCCGCTCTTATGTATTTTTATTCTCTCTTTCTTGCAATAATTACAAAAAATGGTATACTATAATACATTAAATTTTTTGGAGAATATTGTGCGGCTGTTGCGCAGCAAGGCATCGGCACAGCCATGCGCCGCGACCTGCTGCACACGATAAATTCCCTTTCAAAAGCTGACCGCGACAAGTTTTCCAACGCAACGCTCATTACCCGCATTACCAACGATATCAACCAGATTCAGTCGGGTGTTGCAATGCTTATCCGCTTGATGTTCCGTTCGCCGTTTTTGATTGCCGGGTCCCTTGTCATGGCAATGGCGCTGGACTTAAAAATGTCCATTATCTTTTTTGTCGCCGGATTTATCGTCAGCGGCATTATGTATTACATTTTAAGCCGTTCCCTGCCGCTTTACAAAAAAATTCAGCAGCGGCTTGACAGACTTTCACGCATTACGGGGGAAGGGCTTTCGGGCGTGCGCGTGATTCGGGCTTTCGGCAAAAGCGCGCATGAAAAACAGCGTTTTTCCGACGAGAACGCCCAACTCACCAAAATCAATGTGCGCGTTGGCCGTCTCAACGCCTATCTCAACCCCCTCACCTTTGCCGTAATCAACCTTGGCATTGTGCTGATTTTGTATTTCGGCGGCATCAATGTCAACACCGGCGCGCTTACGCAAGGTGAAATAATTGCGTTTACCAACTACATGACGCAGATTTTGCTTTCGATTATTGTATTTGCCAATGTGATTGTGGTCTTTACAAAAGCAGCCGCGAGCATCACCCGCGTGGAAGATGTGTTGAACACCAAACCGACCATGGAAGAGGGCACGCTTTCAAAAATTGACCCCACAGACGGAAGCCCTGCCATCTCGTTTGAACATGTGGACTTCTCTTTTACTGATGCAGAGGAAAAGGTACTGTCTGACATTCAGCTGGAAATCCAAAAAGGGCAGACCGTAGGCATTATCGGCGGTACGGGCGCGGGAAAATCTGCGATGATCAACTTAATGCTGCGGCTTTACGACACTGACAGCGGGCATGTGCGCGTGTTTGGGCATGATGTCCGGGAATTCACTTTCCGGGCGCTTCGCGGTACGGTGCACATTGTTTCGCAGGGCAGCCGGCTGTTTAAGGGGACGGTGCTTGACAACCTCACCTGCGGCAAGCGTGATGTTCCCGCAGAACAGATTGAAACAGCGCTTCGCATTTCGCAAAGCGCGGAATTTGTAGAAAAGCTGCCGGACGGGCTGCAAACACCGGTGGAAGAAAGCGGCAAAAACTTTTCAGGCGGTCAGCGGCAGCGGCTTTGCATTGCAAGGGCTCTTGTCGGCGACCCGGAAATCATCATTTTTGACGATTCCTCGAGCGCGCTCGACTATGCAACAGACGCGAAAATGCGCCGCGCGATTGCAACAGAGCTTTCTGACAAAACCATCATCTTAGTCTCACAGCGCGTGAGTACGGTCAGAAACGCCGACCAAATCATTTTGATGGACGACGGCAAAATCTGCGGCATTGGAACGCACGAACAGCTTTACGAAGAAAACGAGCTGTACCGTGAAATCTGCCATTCACAACTTTCTGAAAAGGAGGCGGCAAACGCATGAAAACCATAAAGCGACTTTTGCAATATATCAAGCCGTTTAAAAAGAACCTGATTGCCGCCATTCTCTCAGCGTTTATCGGAATTTTGTTCTCTCTGCTCGTTCCGGTCTTTATCGGCTATGCGGTGGACGCCATGGTCGGCGTAGAAGAAGTGGACTTCAACCGGCTCATTCAAATTTGCATTGCGCTTGCAGCAATCATTCTCGTGTCTGCATTGTTCCAATGGATTATGACCTACCATTCCAACAAGCTGTCATACTACACTGTGGAACAAATGCGCAACGATGTGATGAAAAAGCTTACGCGCGTGCCGCTTTCCTACATTGACAGCACGCCCCACGGTGACCTTATCAACACGGTCGTCACCGACATTGACATTGTCGGCACCGGGCTTTTACAGGGCTTTACGCAAGTATTTTCCGGCATTGTTACCATTCTCGGCACACTGGTTTTTATGTTTAC
>CASFBL010000023.1 GCA_949292775.1 uncultured Eubacteriales bacterium | reverse complement strand
AACATAGACCCCGTGCAACGAGAGAAAATTGACGCTCACCTGTGAGGGAATCTCGGCAAGCGAGAGGTTGACAATATACGGCAGCGCATCAGCGTGGGAATGAATCTGCACGCCCGGAATTTTAGACACGAGCGTGAGCAGTTCGTCGCGAAGCGCCGTCACTTTTTTTAAGTTGTCCTGCGTGCTGCCGAACGCCTCAACTGCCGCCGCAAAGCCTGCAATGGCGGGCATGCCCTGCGTGCCGGAACAGATGCCTTCTTCCTGACCGCCGCCGAGCACATACGGCTTGATATGTACGCTTTTTCCTATGTAAAGCGCACCAACGCCTTTCGGGCCGTGAATTTTGTGCGCGCTGACACTCAGCAAATCAATGCCGCAGCGTTTCGGCGCAATGGGCAATTTCAAATAGCCCTGTACCGCGTCCACATGCAGAAGCGCCGGGGCTTTTTTGCGGCGGATAATCTCTTTGATTTTATCAAACGGCAAAACCGTGCCGACCTCGTTGTTGACCGCCATAAGGCTTACAAGAATGGTCTTTTCGTCGATTGCTGCTTCAAACTGTTCGGCGGTGATGTGCCCGTCTTGGTCCGGCAGCAGTCGCACGACTTCAAAGCCCTGTTCTTCGAGGCGGTCCATGCAAACAGACACACTCGGATGTTCTATGGCGGTTGTCACTACGCGGTTCCCGGCGCGGCGGTTTTGCATGGCAGCACCGAAAATCGCGGTATTGTTGGCGACTGTCCCGCTCGGCGTAAAATAAATTTCACGCGGTTCAGCAGAAAGGCTTTTCGCAACAGCGGCACGGGATGCTTCCAAAAGTTTGAGCGCCGCAAAACCGTGGCTGTGCAAAGAGGACGGATTGCCGAAAGTCTCCGTCATGGCCTTTGCTACAGCTTCCACCGCCGCCTTACACGGCTTGGTCGTCGCGCTGTTGTCGAGATAGCTTTCCAAGGTGTTCGCTCCTTTAAAATAAACAAAATTCTGCAATTATTTATTATACACGAACAAAGCCGCTTTGGCAAATAAATCAACGCATTTTTTCGCTGATTTTTCTGTATATTTCATAATTTTTCGTAAAATCTATTGCTGAGGTGAAATATATGGAAAAAACCATGCCCAAACGCAGCAAAATCCGTGCGTTTTCTTTTGCGGCAGCATTGCTTTTGACGCTGTCGGTCTTTGCAATTTCGGGGACTGTGCGCGCCAACCGGCTGCAAAGACAGCTTCGCGTGACCAGCGAACGCGCGCTGTGCGATTTAGATACCTATCTCAACAACATTCAGGTCAATTTGGAAAAAGGCGTTTATGCGAGCACGCCGCCGATGATCGGCACCGTTGCGACCGACCTTTGGCGCGAAGCGACCGGCGCCAAAAGCAGTCTGTCGGCCCTGCCGCTTGGCGAAACACGGCTCAACAACACTTACAAGTTCTTATCGCAGGTCGGCGATTTCGTCATGGCGCTCAACAAAAAGGTCGAGCGCGGCGAATCCATTACCGAAGAAGAGCGAACCAGCATGCAGCAGCTTTTAAACTTTGCCGAAACGCTGTCTTCCGAGGTTTCCGCTATGCGGCAGGAGCTGTTTGACGGCTATTTGAATTTTGAAAGTGCGGAAAACACACTGGACAATAACGCGGGTGAAATTGCGTCGCTGTCGGCGGATATGGAAAGCGCAGAACAGGCACTCACAGATTACCCGTCGCTTATCTACGACGGACCGTTTTCCGACCACATCAACCAAACCACTTCTGTGCTTTTGGAAAATGCCGCGGAGATAAGCCAGGACGAGGCAATGAAAAAAGCCGGAGATATTTTGGGCGTTGCTACGGATGAAATCAAGTTTTTCTCGGATGAAGAGGATAATTCCGCCGCTTTTTACTTCCAGTGCGGCGACACCACGATTGCTATCACCCGGCGCGGCGGATATCTTTTGTATATGCTGTCGTCCCAGTATGTGGGCGAAGTAAAGCTGCGCTATGAAGACGCAAAGCGCTATGCCGCGGAATTTTTAGAAAAAAACGGCTATCACGATATGCAGGAAAGCTACTACACCATTTCAGACGGTATCTGCACCATTAACTTCGCTTATACCGACGGGGAATATATCTGTTACCCGGATTTGATTAAGGTCAGCGTAAGCTTGGAGGACGGCAAAATTCTTTCGGCGGACTGCCGCGGCTATATTATGAACCACAAGGACCGCAGCATTCCCGTGCCGTCGCTCACGGCCGCAGAAGCACAGAAAAATATAAGCCCGCTGCTCACCGTAACGAGCACGCGCCTTGCGGTGATTCCAACCGACAGCCAAACGGAAAAATACGCTTATGAATTCCACTGCAAAAATGCTGACGGCGCAGAATTTTTGGTTTATATCGACACAGCGACAGGCTATGAAGATGATATTTTGCTGCTGCTTTACTCAGACGGCGGCGTTTTAACAAAATAACTGTATAAAAGAAATGCTTCGGCGCACACTAAAGGCGTCCGAAAAGATGGAAGAAGGAATAAAAATGAAAAAAACAGTTTTACTGGTTGCCGCGCTGCTGGCGCTGACCGCCGTTTTGCTTGTGGCGTGCGGCAAGACAGAGGACGAGATGGAAAGCACCGCAAGAGATGCCGTTTCCGAGATGTCCTCTGATGTGTCGCGGGATGTTTCCAACGCAGGCGATATGGTCGGTGACGCCGCCACAGGCGTAGGCGACGCAATCGGCGACGCCGTAACCGGTGCAGGCGACCTTGCCGGCGACATTGTAACTGGTGCCGGTGACCTCGTAAATGACGCTGTAACCGGCGCGGGCGATGTCGTTTCTGATGTGGTCCGATAACACACAACAACAAAAAGCACCCGGCAAAAGCCGGGTGCTTTGCTTTACTTGTCTTTTTCAAAAAGCAAAAGTTATACAATCAAGTTTTCAGAAATCTTGCGCTTATATGCCAAAAATTCGGGCGTGAGCGAAAAATCATGCGCGCGCGGGCGCGGCTCGGTGACCGGAATTTCAGTCACGATTTTGCCGGGCTTTTGCGCCAAAATACAAATGCGGTCGGAAAGCTTTACCGCTTCATCCATGTCGTGTGTGATAAACAGCGTCGTCAAATGAATTTCGCGCATGATGTCAAGATACCACTCGTGCATTGCGCTTTTCGTAATGGTGTCGAGCGCGCTGAACGGCTCGTCTAAAAGCGCCACCCCGTCGGAAGCAAGATAGGTGCGCAAAAGTGCCGCACGCTGACGCATACCGCCGGAAAGCATATGCGGGTATTTTTTCTCTGTGCCGGAAAGACCGAACTGCTCAAAATACGACGCTGCTTTTTCGCGCGCCTGTTTTTTCGGTTCACCGCGCACAAGCAGCGGCAGCGCAACATTATCGACCACCGTGCGGTAGGGAAGCAGCAAATCTTTTTGCAGCATATAGCTGATTTTCCCGGGCTTGCCGGTAATGTCTTCCCCGCGCAGAAACACTTTTCCCGCGTCCGGCTGCATCAGCCCCGAAAGGATGTTGAACAGCGTGGTTTTGCCGCCGCCGCTCACACCGAGAATGCAGACAAGTTCCCCGCTTTGCACGGTCAAATCAACATTTTCGAGCACATGGTTATTTCCGAAGCTTTTTGATATGTTTTCAGCTGTTAAAACAGCCTTTTCAGGAGAGATATTCATTGGTAAAGCCTGTTCCTGCCGGAAGTTCCTTTTCGATTAACTGGTTGTCCCAAAGCCACTGATAGAACGCATCCCAGCGCGCGGGGTCAATGTAGCCCCACTGCTCGACTTCCGCTTTATACTGCTTGGAAATCCATTTCTGGCTTTCGGTGACAAGCTGAAGGGAATCTTTGAGAGAGCCTGTGGTGTCGCCGTCCACCAAAATCTGCGCGGCTTCTTCGGGATTTGCTATGGCATATTCATAGCCCTTTTTGAGCGCTGCAAGAAGCGCTTTAGTGCTGTCGGGATTTTGCTCCATGTAAGCGTTATTGCCGATTAAAATCGGGGTGTAGTAATCGAAAACGGGGTCGATGTCGATAAAGCTGAAGTAGTCAAACTCCAAGCCGCTTAACTGCGCAGCGACACCGCTCCAACCGTAATAAATCCAAACCGCGTCGGTCTGATGCTCTTTGAGCGCACCGGCTTCGTCAGTAATGTTGTTCGGAATCAATTTGACCTTGGAGAAATCGCCGCCGTCCTTTTCCACAACCGCTTTGAGTATGGCAAGCTCAATCGGCGAATCCCAGGTGGAATAGGTGTGGTTTTCAAGGCCCTTCGGGCGGTCCATGCCCTCGCCTTTGCGGGAAATGATGCCGGAGGTGTTATGCTGTAACAGCGCCGCAACTGCGGTAACGCCCAAAGGTTCATCGGTGGTAAATGCCGCCGCTAAAGTGTCCTGTGCTTCCACGGCAAACTGCGCCTGCCCAGCTGCACACATGGCAGCGGAAGTGCTTTCAGACGGCTGAACAACGGTGACATCGAGCCCTGCTTCTTTAAAATAGCCCTTGGCGAGCGCGACATAAATGCCGGTGTGATTGGTGTTCGGCGTCCAGTCAAGGCACAGGGTGATTTTTTCAAGGTCTTCACCGTTTGCGTCGCTCTGTGATTTGTCCGCACAGGAAGCGAAGCTAAACAGCATGCCGGCGCAAAGCAGCACGGCTAAAATTTTCTTTACAGTTTTCATTTCTTTTCTTTCTCCTTCTTTTCCCAGGGCATGCACACCTTTTTAAGCAGGGTGACGCCCCACATCAGCAAAAGACTGATGAGCGTAATAAAAATGATGACGGAAAACATCTTGTCAAAAGCATACGCCTTACGCACGCGCGTCATATAGACGCCAAGGCCCTCAAAGCCGCCGAGCCACTCGGCAATCACTGCGCCCACAACCGCGTAGGAGGCGGACACTTTAAGCCCCGCAAAAAACGAGCCGACCGCCGACGGCAGTTTGATGTAGCGGAAAATCCGCATACGCCCCGCGCCCATGCTCCGCAACAGGTTGATTGCATCCTGATCTGCACAGCGGTAGCCGTCTAAAAGGCTTACGGCAATGGGGAAAAAGGTGGTAATCACCACCAGCGTGATTTTCGGCGCCATGCCGAACCCCTGCCACAGCACCAACAGCGGTGCGACGGCAATCGTCGGCACGGTTTGGGTGATGACCAAAAGCGGGTAAAACGCCTTGTAAAGCAGGTTAAAGCGGTCCATAAGCGTTGCGAGCACAAATGCAAGCACAACGCCCAGCAGCAAGCCGGCAAACGCCTCAGTGAGCGTCACGGCGGCGTGCTGCATTAACAGCGGGAAATCGCCGACAAACGCTTCAAACACGCTTTGGGGCGAGGGCAGCATAAACGAGGGTACCAAATCAAAGCCCGTTGCCGCTGCCCAAATGAGCACGACGATAGCGAGCGTAATCGCCGGCGAAAGCTTACTGATGATGCTTTGTAATTTTTTGGTCAATGGTCAGAACACCGCCCTCCGGCTTGTAGGAAATCTTGACATAAGCCGACACAGAAGGTGCGCCGGCACGAATGGCAACATGCTGACATTCTTTCACAATGTCCAGAAGCTGGTCATAATCCTCGCCCTCAATGGTGGTCTCAAACGGGCCGACCGAATAGTGAAGCCCCGTGCTTTTGATGTAGTCGATGACCTCATCGACAATTCGCACAAGCTCGTCCGTGTCGGAAACGCCGGGCAAAACCTGAATGGCTACGCTTGCCTGCATAAAACATTCCTCCGTTTTCAAAAATGGAATAAAAATAAGCCTTACGATATCCTGAATACCGTAAGGCTTTTTGTATGTATCATTTCAACAAGCTCCCTACGGCGGCATTACCCGCATCAGGTGAAGGGTCAAAGAAGCGTTTATCTTTATCTCAGCCGGCTTTTGCGCCAGCCCCCCTGTGTATTTGGATTTTCCTAAGGCACAAAATAGTATAGTACGGCAAGCCTTTTTTGTCAATAGCGGTTGTGCACACGCTCGGCGAAAACAAGCTTGTTTTTCACTTGGATTTCCGTGCCGTCATCGAGCACCGCCGTGCCGCTGAGCCTGCCGAATACCTGGTGCGCGTCTTGCGAAATCACCAGTGCGGAAATGTCCGTTCGGTGGTCAAAAATCGGCACAAAATCCATTTCGAACCGGTGGTTGGTCTCGGTGAACTTCCAGGGCTGCATAATATCGCCGCCGGGAATTAAAAACTCCACGCGGTCAAGCTTGTGGCATTTTCCGTCATAAAACAGTATGTTTTCGCTCGCCGCGGAGGTATCACCGAAGCCGCAGCCGATATTGTAGCCAAACGCATGCCCGTCAATATCGGCATTGCCCGAACCCCAATACCAGGTGTTGTCGTAGGTCCAGACCCCGCGTCCCCAGTCAAGCGTGCCGAAATCGGTCTCCGGCGAAAAAGTATAGCGCCGGCCGTTAAAAGCACAGTACCCCTCGGCACGCATACAGTTGATTTTTTGATTGTAATAAAAAGCTTTCGGGTCTTCCTTCCACGGCGTGGCAATCACCATGGTGTCCATTTTAGGCTGGTGAAGTAAAATGTCACAGTTGAAATTCTTGCCGAACGGCAGCTGATAATCACACATTAAGTGCCTGCCGCCTTCCGTCAGAACATAGCGAAAATCACAGAAGCGATTTTGAAAAACCACATCGCCTTTCCCACTGTCGGTCGGCAAATGCAGCTTTCCCATTGGGAAAGCCAAGGGCACCAAAAAGTCGAACTTTTTGCCGTTGCGAATGTCGAGAAACGCCGCATCCACGAGTCCCATATAACGGTTGTCGGCAATACACAGCGACAAGGCGTATTCCCCGCTGTCGCTCAAAATGATATAGTAGTCCCATTCCTTAATGCGAATCGGGTTTGCGCGGACGGCTTTCGGGTCATAAGCATAAACCAGCTCCGTTGCCCAGCCGGGGCCCGTTAAGTGCCCGTTTTTGTCAAGAAGCGGCGCGCGTTTGGTGATTTTTCGTTGTTCCATACATTTCCCTCCCTTTTCTTTTTGCTCCAATCGTATCGTAGCATACTTTCCCGGGAAATACAATCGTATCCCCGTGCTTTCGGCAAACTGCCTAAAGCAGACGCACAATATTTCGCCTATTGACGAAGGCTGCAAAATCCTGTACTATGATAGATAAGAAAGGAAGGAGGTATTGCCATGTCTGATTTTCAAAATGATTTTTTCTATGCTTCAAATGAACCGCCGATAGAGAAACCTGTGTCTGAACCGACACCGCCGTCGGCAGCCCCGCAAGTTACAAATTCCGTTTCGGAACAGACGCCTTTTGCATCGACAACACCCCCGCAAAATCCTTATGTGCAGCCCGGTGCGCCGAATCCGGTACCGCCGCAAGCCCCGCCGTATGCACAAGGCGCCGTGCCGCCTGCGCCCAATGCTGCACCTATGCCACCTTATGAGCAACCGCTTTACGGGCAGCCGCAAACCCCGCCGCCTTACGGGCAACCCCCTTACGGACAGGGTGCTTATCCACCGCCGCCCGGCTACGCCAATTACCCGCCTGCCCCGCAGAAAAAGAAAATGAGCGCCGGCAAAATCATCGGTATTGTGCTTGGCTGCTTTTTCGGCATTTTTCTGCTGCTGGTCGTTGTCGGCGTTGTCTCTGTTTTTTCCTCGGCGAACCCGGAAAAGAAAGTGGAAGCCTATCAGCAATCCGGCAATCTTGCCGATTTGATTGACGCCTGTGACGCGTATGATTCGCAAATCACCTTTGTAAGCGACTCTGCCGCGGCGGAGGCCTGTTTTGCAGAAGCGCTCGCCGACACCAAAGCATTTCACCGCGCGTTCCCGGATGCAGAGTGTACTGCGCTTTACAGCGATGATGCTGAAGTCGCTTATAATGTTTTCATGGCGGATTATCTGTATCTGATGCTTATAAACGGCAACAACGAGCAATACACACAAGTGTTTACCCAAAAAATGCTGGAACGCTCCGCTTCGGGAAATTATTACATGGATTCCTACACCTTTGTCGGGTATGTAGAGGACGGTATTTTTGAACTGACCGATGCGCAGAAACAAGTCGTTTACCAAGGCTTTGACGCGCTCGTCGCCGCTTCGGCAACCCCCGATGAACGAACCATGAATCTGCAAGAGTATTACGACTGCTGCGAATCGTTTGGTAATTATGACAAAGCGGATGAAATTGAGTTGTTGCTCGGCGGTTCAGCAGCTGCCTAACCCCCGCAGACTAAAAAAGGCAAGTGCATTTTGTTATTCGCTCCGCCCTGCTCGTTTACGCAACATTTTAACAGGTGGGTTTAGAGGTTAAATCTATAACATTGCCTCTGCAAACGCAATAATAAACCCCGGAGCAATTGCTCCGGGGTTTTTGTTTTTATTCTATTGTGTCTTCTTTTGAAGGGGCTTCCGAATCCGGTTCATCTTCCAACGAAACCCATTCCGGCTTTTGCAAAATGATGCGCGCCGCGTGCTCAAGGGTTTCCACCTCAACCTCTGTGTGTGCACCGCCGAACTCACCGTCCAGCGTGAAAGGCATGGGCTCATCAAACATGAATTTCACATGCTTGCAGTGACGAATCGTAACCAGCGGATTTTTCGGAACGGACTTATGAATCATGTCGTGTGCCAGCGCCGCAATCTGCGCGGGGTTTTTAAACATTTCCACAAGCACCAGCTCGTTATAGCCGTCGTCAAATTCCACGCCCATGTTGTGAAGCACCGACATGCCGCCGACGGAGTAAGAATTGGAGACCGCGCCATAAAAATAGTCGCCCTCGAAAAACTCACCATCAGCTTCCACGCGCGCGTGGAACGGCTTCATTTGGAAAAACTCCTTGACAGCCTGCAAATAATAAGCATTTTTGCCAAGTACATTTTTGACCTTTTGGTCAGCGGAATAGGAAATGGCAGTAAAGTTGCCGAATCCCGCCACATACATAAAATATTCGTCACCGAACCTGCCGATATCCACCGGCTTCGGTTCGCCGTTGATAACCGCTTCCACCGCTTTGGCAACATCGGTCGGAATATTCAAAGAATGGGCATAATCGTTGGTGGAACCCATCGGCAAATAACCAATCGGAATGTCACGCCCCAACTGCATAACGCCGCAGATGGTTTCTTTAAGCGTTCCGTCGCCGCCGCAGCAAACAATGATATCAAATTCATGCCCGCGGTTTTTGACAATTTCATATGCGTTTTTATCGATTTGCGTACAGCAAGCCGTTACATTGTAGCCTGCCTGGTCAAAACGATTGATCATACGCATCATATATTGTTTGGCCAGTTTCTTGCCCGAAACAGGATTAACAACCAACAGCATTTTGCGACTGTCTGCGTCTGCCATGAAATTCCCCTCCGTTTCGGTGATTAAAACTGCACTTTTTCTTCAATGAATTTTACAAGGTCGGTAATCGGTAAACGCACCTGTTCCATCGTATCACGGTCACGAACGGTAACACAACCATCCTCAACGCTGTCAAAGTCATAGGTAATGCAGAACGGCGTACCGATTTCATCCTGACGGCGATAGCGCTTGCCGATAGAGCCGGCATCATCATAATCCACCATGAACTTTTTGGAAAGCATGGTGTAAACCTCACTCGCCTGCTCGGAAAGCTTTTTAGAAAGCGGCAGCACAGCGGCTTTCATCGGTGCCAAAGCCGGGTGGAAATGCATAACGACGCGTGTGTCGTTCTTTTCGGCATCCACGACTTCCTCGTCATAAGCCTCACACAAAAATGCCAGCGTCACACGGTCCGCACCGAGTGAAGGTTCAACGACATAAGGCAAATATTTTTCATTGGCTTCCTGGTCGAAATATTCCAGATTCTTACCGGAAGTGTTCTGGTGCTGGGTAAGGTCAAAGTCCGTTCTGGACGCAACGCCCCAAAGTTCGCCCCAGCCAAACGGGAACATGAATTCAAAGTCGGTTGTCGCGTTGGAATAGTGCGACAGTTCTTCTTTCTCATGGTCGCGCAGGCGCAGGTCCTCTTCGCGGATGCCGAGGCTTAAAAGCCACTTTTTGCAGTAATCTTTCCAATACGAGAACCACTCAAGCTCAGTGCCGGGCTTGCAGAAGAACTCCAGTTCCATCTGCTCAAACTCACGAATACGGAAAATGAAGTTGCCGGGCGTGATTTCGTTGCGGAAAGATTTACCGATCTGGCAAACGCCGAACGGAACTTTTTTGCGGGTAGTGCGCTGAATATTCGGGAAATTAACAAAAATACCCTGCGCGGTTTCCGGGCGGAGATACAGCTCGTTTTTCGCATCCTCTGTTACGCCCTGGAAGGTCTTGAACATCAGGTTGAATTTGCGGATATCTGTAAAATTGCAGCTGCCGCAGTCAGGGCAGCAAATGTGATGTTCTTTTATGTAATCAGACATTTCCTCAAAGCTCCAGCCGGCGGGATTTACGCCGGTGTCTTCAATGAGTTTGTCAGCACGGTGGCGGGTTTTGCAGTCTTTGCAGTCCATTAAGGGATCGGAAAAGCCACCGACATGGCCGGAAGCCACCCAAACCTGCGGATTCATAAGAATTGCACTGTCCAGCCCCACATTATAGGGGTTTTCCTGCACAAACTTCTGCCACCAGGCGCGTTTGACATTGTTTTTGAACTCAACGCCCAGGGGGCCGTAGTCCCACGAATTGGACAGCCCGCCGTAGATTTCGCTGCCCGGATATACAAAGCCTCTGTTTTTACAGAGGGCGACGATTTTTTCCATTGTTTTTTCGGTGTTCTTTAACATAAGTTACCCGTCCTTTGTTCCCCTTTCTGGCTGAAAGGTGTTCTTAAATTCAAATTTTAGCCCATAAAAAGGGATATGTCAAGGCGAAATCCAACATTCTGACAAGTCGAACGATAAAAAGCACATGCGCTCGCCAAAAAATTAACAGTTGACATTTTGCCAAGGCAGCGGTATAATCTAACTACTGTTTGGGCCCGTAGCTCAGCTGGGAGAGCGTACGGTTCGCATCCGTAAGGTCGAGAGTTCGATCCTCTTCGGGTCCACCATACCTGCGTTGTGTTGAGCACACCGCAGGTTTTCTTTTATCTTTTCAAAACACAGCCTTTTATCTTTAGGCTGTGTTTTTTCTGTGTATCGCTTGTATTTACAGCAAAAATCCTATATGATAAAGGCAATACAGAACAAACAAAGCGGCAACCAAAGCGCTTGGGCTTTGCAATGTCAAAAGGAGGCAGTATGGAAAAAGTATTGTTTATCAACGCTTGTGCGCGCCCCGATTCGCGCACCCGCTTTTTAGCGGAAAAAGTCCTTGCGAAATTGGGCGGGCAGACAGAAGAAGTAAATTTATATTCGGAAAAGCTCCTGCCTTTGACCTATGAACAACTGGAAGAGCGCAATCGCCTTATCGCGTCGGGTGACTTTTCCGCACCGCTGTTTCAACACGCCCGACAATTTGCCGAAGCCGAAGAAATCGTGATTGCGGCGCCTTACTGGGATTTGTCGTTTCCGTCGGTATTGCGGATTTATTTAGAGCACACCACCGTCACCGGCGTTACCTTTCGTTATTCCGAAAACGGCGTGCCGGTAGGGCTTTGTAAAGCGAAACGCTTAATTTATGTCACCACGGCGGGCGGACCGATTGGGAACATGAATTTAGGCTTTGATTATGTCAAAGCGCTTGCGAGCACCTTTTACGGTATTCCGGATGTAGTGTGTTTTCAGGCGGAAAATCTCGATGTTTGGGGCGCAGATGTACCCGGCATTTTGCAAAATACTGAAAAAGAAATTGAAAGCAGCCAACTTTGATTTGCTGAAAATACAGCGACATAAAAGCCCCGGCAGGCGTTTCGTACCTGCCGGGGCTTTTAATGCAATCGTTTAAGCGGTCAGCCGAAAATAAACCAGAGAATGTCATCAAGTAACTCCAATAAGAACCACTCGCCCCATGTGAGTTTCGTGGGGTCGTAGTCCGGGTCGTCGCATTCCCGCGGATTGTTGCGCGGGTTGATATCCAGCATCAGTGCGCGCATGGCGTCATGGTCCTTGGATGTCACCAAAAAGGTTGTGTCGTAACAGACAAAGCGATATAAATTTTCTTTTGAAAAATTCAGACTTTTGAGCCGCTCCATTTTGCTCACCTGCTCTGGCAAAACCTTTTGAACTGCGTGAATATCAGCTTTCCATTCTCTTGAAAATTTCCGCGGCGCGCAAAACACCCAAACGGCGTTTTCCCGCACAAAAATACGGTTGAAGAAAAGCCCCATGCCGGAAAGCGCCAATACAGCCAAGCCAAACAGCATGCCGATTAAAAGCCTTGCGCCGCGCATGACTGCCCGAAAAAATTCCCAGCCTTGTGCCGAACCGTTGGGCAAAAGGTAAGCGAGAATACCATCTTGCAGCTTGCCGAAAACACAGAAATAGAGATATGCAATCGCGCCGACAAACACAATCGCACTGAAGAGACGAAACCGCCAAGAACGGCAAAGCCGAATCGAATATGTACTGCCCAAGAAAACACCCTCCTTTTAAAAACAACCCAAGAATGCTTCCTCTTGATTTAAAAACGCATCGAGCACCGAGGCGCCTTTCCGCACAAACGCGGCAAACTGCGAAAGCGGCACGGCTACACGGTGAAAGCCCGAAGCATACACTTTGCCCGTGGCGGTGTGTACCCACTCGCCCGCCGGCAAATACACTTCCTTTTCCGTCTGACCGGCGGTGACCACCGGCGCAAACAAAATATCGTCGCCGAACATATACTGCTCGTCCAGCGTCCAGCAAACCGTGTCTTCGGGGAAATCGAAAAACATCGGGCGCATGACCGGCCAGCCTTTTTCAGAGGCGATATGCATATGCTTTTCGATATAAGGCCGCAGGCGTTCGCGCAGAAGCACCAAAGATTTTAAAATCTTGAAATTCTCTTCGCCAAAGCTCCACAGCTCGTTGGGGTCGCCCGACGGCTCAAAGCGCATTTTTGAATCTGTGTGGCGCACCCGGTTGCCGTGCACGCGCATCACCGGGCAGAACACGCCGTATTGGAACCAGCGCACAATCAGCTCGCGGAACACTTCGCTCGTTGTGTCGCCGCCGTAAAAGCCGCCGATGTCGGTATTCCACCAAACAATGCCGCAAAGCGACATGTGCAGTCCCGCGCGCACCTGACACGCGAGACTTTCAAAGGTCGAGGGAATGTCGCCCGACCACACTAAAGCGCCGAACTTCTGGCTGCCGTGATAGGCACACCGCGTGAGGGTGATGATGTCCTCTTTTCCCATGGCGCGGTAGCCGTCATACGCCATTTGCGCGTGGCAGTAAGGATATAACAGCGCGACCTCGTCGCCGCGCCCGGCGAAATACAGCAAATTGTCAAAATTGACCGGGTAAAGCTCCGGTTCGCTTTCGTCAAGCCAAAGGGAATCCACGCCCTTGTCCAAATAATTTTCGCGCAATTTCCCGAACACAAATTTGCGCGTTTCGGGGTTGGTCGAATCCACAAGCGCCTGCCAGCCATAAAACCGGAACACCCGGTCGCTGCCGCGCGTGGTGCGTACAAGTAAATTGCGGTCGCGCATGGTTTCGTAGTTTTCGCTGTTTTCATTTACAGTCGGCCACACCGACACCACAAGCTTTGTGCCCAGTTTGTGCAGTTCCTCGGTCATGGCGGGCACATCGGGCCAATATTCCGGGTCAAAGCGATAATCGCCCTGCTCGGTCCAGTGGAAATAGTCCGCTACAATCGCCGCAAGCGGTATGTTTTCACGCTTATAACGCCGCGCAACCTCCAAAAGCTGTTCCTGCGTTTCATAGCGCAGGCGGCTTTGCCAAAAGCCGGTTGCCCAGTGCGGCATTTCCGGCGCGTGGCCGGTCAAATCTGCCAAAATTTCCGCAACTTCTTTCGGGCTTCCGCCAATCACGACATAATCCACCCGGCGGGTGCAGTCGCTTGTCCAGCGCGTGTGGTTTTGAGAAAACGCGACCGTCCCGGTCGAGGGGTTGTTCCACAAAAAGCCATAGCCGAGTGAAGAATAGACAAACGGCATAGCGCATTGCGTGTTGAGGTTTCTCAGGTCAAACGAACAGCCTTTCAAATCCCAGTGACGGCGCTGGTCGTGACCAAGGCCGAAAAAATGCTCGTTTTCCGATGCAAAAAAGGTCACGCGCGCCCGCCACAGTCCGCTTTGCAGGCTCTCGTATTCCCGAATCCCGTTTTCAAACGCATATTCCGGCAGTTCCTCTAAAATCTTCTCTCCGTCACGATAGAAAAACACTTTGCCGTCGTGATACATTCTTAAAGTCAGACACCCGACTGTCATTTCCACATATTTCTCGATCTGTGTAATTTCAGCAGGCGCGCTTTTGGGCATCAGCGTAAAATTTTCTTCGTCCGCACGCCCCGCGGGAAACGCGGTAAAGCGAATCGCGTTTCTGCCGCAAGGCATGATGCGGACAAGTTCCCCGGCGTGCATAAAAAAGATGTTATCGTTTTGGATATTCGTATTTTTCATAACCTTCCTCCGTAAAAACGGCGTTGGATTTTAAATTCAAGCCGGAAAGCCGTAAGTGCCGGTATTCGGGTCTAAAAACAGCCCAATATGCGGCGGAAACACGGTAAACAGCAAATAGCACAGAAGCAGAATGCAAAACAGTACGGCGCCGCCCCAGCGCGTCACAACGGACGGCGAACATTTCTCCGCACGGTTTTTCACGGCAAACGCCACAAGCACCCCGATGACAAAGGTCAGAATGTCAGCGACCAAAAAGTTTTTGCCGAGCACGCCGGAATAGGTGTAAAACGAGACGACAATTGCCGCCGTGCCCGCAAGAAGCCCCAAAGAAACCAACCACAAAAAATTCGGTTTCTTTTTTCCAAAAATCCATTCCAGCACCCAGAACAGAAGCGCCGGGAAAAACAGCAGCTTCAAGTGCTCCCATGTACTTTCATTGACAGCAGCAAAAATGCCGACCAGCCGATTTTCGCCGCTCCACGCGTAAAAGAAATGGGACAAGGTGCCAAGCACCAAAACAAAACCGATGCCGGCAAGTGTTTGCACACTGATTTTTTCTCTTATTTTCTGCATACCCTTCAGCGGCAAAAGCCGCTCCCCCTCCTTTTGATAGGTTCTGTATAAGGATATGCAGAAATTTCTTACAGCAGACGCCGAACCGGCGTATTTCTGCAATCATTTTATCACGGAGAAAGTTCTGCCGTCAACCGGCCAAATCCAAAACAAAAAGCGCGCGGTTTTTAGCCGCGCGCCCAAAAAGGCGGAATGTTCTGTTTAATCCTCTTCCTTACAGAAGCAGTCCTGAAACAGTTCCAGCTTATTTTGCAATATGGTCTCTAACGCTGCAGTGGCTTTGACCATGGCTTCTACGGATTTATTGACCGCAATCATTTCATCGGCACACTTTGCCTGTTCCACGATTTTTTGGATTTTCTCGCCTTCCGCATTTAAAATGTGTGAAAGCGCGGTCTGCTCGAGTGCAACGCTCGTTACAATATCCGTAATTGCCTGACATCTGCTCCCCTTACCGGGGGGTAATCACCGGCATGCCCATTGTTCTTTCCCTCCGCAACACAAGATTTCCGGCTTTTTAGCCGGCTGTTTCATTCTATGCCGCAGAGAAAAAAGCGTGACAAGCACAAAAAACCGGCACGACGCAAAGCCGTGCCGGAAAATTTTTGCATGCTTTATTTTGCCAGTGCGGCAACTTCAAGCATATAAGTACCGATTTGCCCGCCGAATTCCGGGGCACCGTCCATAATCAAATGGCCTTTTTTGACTGCCTCAAGCATATCGTCTGTGCCAAGCAAAATGCCCAGTGCACTGTCGAGCGAGTCAAAACGCAGGGTGAAGAACGGCATTGCGCGTTTGTATTCGCCGCGCCCCGCTCTGGACTTACCCGCCTTAATACGCAGGTAAGCAGAAATCTGCGGATAGCCGTTGACCGCCCACGCATAAACGCGGTCGGGGCTCTTACTCGTCCAGTCATGGATATCTTCATGCCCCATCTTGTTCAGCTGGCTGATGCCGCTGGACAGAAGATAGAAGAAGCACTTGACCATGAGCTCTTTGGTCTCATCGTCTTTCGGCGCTTCTGTTGCACCAAGCAGAGAAGACATTTTGAGAAGTGTCATCAAAAAGGCCTTGAACGCACCGAAGTTTTTAAGCACGCCGTGCATTTTCGGCAAAGTTGCAGGGCTGATTTTGCCTTTGAAAAAGGCGTTCATTGCTTCAACGCTCTTAAACTCCAGCTCCACATGGGGGTTGGGGTCCACCTTGTTGAGGTGCACAAGCCACTCGTCGCCGTTAACGACATAGTGCATGCCGACCTTTCCGCCTTCGGCTTCCGGGTCGTCCGCTGTGACCTGAATGATGGCATGCACATGTGCAAACTGCTTTTTCAGCGACGGCACATCGTTGGCAATCACCTTGACCAGCGGCAAGGCAGCGTTGAAGAAGATTTTATTGGAATATAATTCTTCTTTTGTATGCAAGGTTTTCACGCTCCTTAAGTCGGGATTTTCGGCGTTTTGAGCCGGGCAACGCCGCGCCCGCAAGCGAGAAACGCTTAAACTTCGTCGTCCCAGTTGTCGTCCAGTTCGAAGTCTTTGTGCATGACTTCACGGACCGCTTCGATGATGCCGTTTGCGTCGATGCCGACGATGGACATGATGTCTTCATGCAGACCGATGGGTGCGAATTTGTCGGGATGGCCGAGCTTCTTGAACGCGCAGCCCTTGCCGGATTCCACAACCACTTCCGCGACAGCGGAGCCAAGACCGCCAAGCACACTGTGGTCCTCAACGGTGATAATGCGGCGGGTATCCTGAACTGCTTTGAGAATCGCTTCCTTGTCAATCGGCTTAATGGTGTGCATGTTGAGCACGCGGACTTTTAAGCCGTCGGCGCTCTCTAAGAATTTCGCCGCTTCACGCGCCTGGAAAACGCAGGAGCCGCAGGCGATAACAGTGATGTCGGTACCGGGATGTACCTCGACCGCCTTGCCGACTTCAAAGCCGTAATCCTCATTATCATAAAGCACACGGTCGAAACCGCGGTTGATGCGGATGTAATACGGGCCGAAGTTCTCATAAGCCGCGCGCACGGCGTTAGCGGTCTCGTAACCGTCCGCCGGGCAAATCACGGTGAGGTTCGGCATAGCGCGGGTAACCGCCAAATCGACGATGGCGTGGTGTGTAGAGCCCGCCTGACCGAAAGAAGTACCGGAATGGGTCGCGATGATTTTCGCATTGACATTCTGATAGCAGATGTCGGTGTGCAGCTGATCCGCCGCACGAAGCGAAGCAAAGACGGAGAAGGTGGAAGCAAAGGGCACAAGACCTGCTCTTGCCATACCTGCCGCAACACCCAGCATGTTCTGTTCGGCGATACCGACATTGAACACGCGCTCGGGATAAGCGTTTGTGAAGTCCGTCAGTTTGGTGGAAGTCGCAAGGTCAGCGGTGACCGCTACGATCTCCTTGTGTTCCCCGGCAAGCTGCGCGAGGGTTTTGCCGTAAATTTCCGAAGTGGAAAGTTCAGGCGTTTCGATAACATTGTAAACAAATCCTCCGGCCATTATTCAAACTCCTTTCCGCAGCGTGCGATGCGCTCCGCGCTGTAATCGTCCAAATCTTTCGCGGCGGTCTTTGCCATTTCATCGTCAATGGCGCCGTAGTGCCACTTGTAGTTGCCGGCCGTCAGTTTAATGCCGACACCCTTAATGGTGTCTGCCACAATAACGGTCGGTTTCTCGGTGCAGGCATGCGCCGCATCGATCGCCTTGCAGAGGTCAACGATATCGTTGCCGTTGCAGACAATGGTGTTGAAGCCGAATGCGACGAATTTGTCCGCCAGGGGTTCGAGCTTCATAACATCTTCGGTGTTGCCGTCAATCATGCAGTGGTTGCGGTCAACAATGGTGATGCAGTTGGTCAGGTTGTAATGGCGAATGGTCATTAAGCCTTCCCAGTTGGAGCCTTCATCGAGCTCACCGTCGCCGGTGACGACATAGGTGGTGTAATCTTTGCCGAGCACGCGTGCCGCGATAGCCGTACCAGCGGCAATCGGGATGCCGTGGCCGAGAGAACCGGTGGACGCGTCAACACCGATGACCTTATTGGAATCCAAATGGATACCCATTTTGGAATTGGTCAGGTTGAAAGTCTTGAGCTGCTCCATATCGTTCCAGCCGAAGTCGCACAGAACGGGCGCATAAGCGATGCCCGCGTGGCCCTTACTGAGAATGAAGCGGTCGCGGTCTTCCCATTTGGGGTCTTCTTTTTTCAGGTTCAAATACCGGTGATACATAACGGTAAGAATGTCCATAACGCTCATACCGCCGCCGATATGGCCGCTGCCTGCCCACACCGTGGTCTGCAGGCAAAGGTGACGCAGTTCGTTGGCCTTTTTCTCAAGAGCCAACCATTCGTCCTTGGTTAAAGGTGCTTTTTGCATGATGTTCCTCCCTGGTTAAAAATTTATCGATAGCGGTTCCCCGCCAAAATTCAGCCTTTGATTTCCGGATGGCGCTTTGCAACGACCGAGAACGCATCTTCTGCAATGTCGATTGCAAGCTTGATGTCGTCATCGGTAACCGCCGCATTCATGAAGTGGTTGTGGTGCGAAGCCAGGAACAACCCGCGGCTGACGCACTCGGCGATCCATTCCTGATGCAGCATTAAGCTGTCGTCATTGGCAATGCGCAGATAGAACAGTGCCGGTTCGCCGGTAACCACCAAATCGAAGCCGTGTTCTTTACCTGCCGCAACGAAACCGTCTGTCAGCTTCTTGCCTTTTTCACGGAACATTTTGGGCGTGTCAAGCTTCTTCATCTTGTTAATGCAGGCAATGCAAGCTGCAAACGGAACAGCGCTCATCCAGTAAGAACCCGTATAAGTTACGCCGGAAACAGTTGCTTTCATATGTTCGCCGCCGCAAAGCGCAGACATGTTGTAGCCGTTGGCAAGCGCCTTGCAGAAGCAGATAAGGTCGGCCTTGATGCCGTAGTAATGGTCGGAGCCCTGCAAATCCAGACGGAAGCCGGTACGCACATCGTCAAAGATGAGAACCATGCCTTTTTCGTCGCAGAATTTGCGGACAGCCTGCCAGTATTCTTTAGAGGCAACTTCGTTGTCTTTGAAATTACCGTGGTCATACGGCTGGGCGATAAGACCGGCAACATCGCCGTCACAGGCGTTGTATGCGTCTTCGAGTGCCTGAAGGTTAAACCACGGCACGACCACATTGTTGGCGACATCTTCCGGCAAAATACCGGGGTAGTCCACCTTCTGTGCCCACTGGAAGTCACCGTGATAATAGCCCTTTAAGAAGAACATTTTCTTTTTATGGGTGTGTGCACGCGCAGTCATAACCGCAAGGGTCGTGGTGTCGGAGCCGTTCTTTGCAAAGAACGCCCAGTCAGCGGAAGCAACGGTATCCACAAGATTTTCAGCGCACTCGACCATGACCTTGGAAGGCGAAGTCGTGCAGTTGCCGAGCTTGAGCTGTTTCATAGCTGCGGCGTCGACATCGGGGTCATTGTAGCCGAGTACATTCGGGCCGTAAGCGCACATAAAGTCGATATATTTGTTGCCGTCTACATCCCAGAAGTATGTACCCTGGGCTTTTTCAGAATAGAACGGCCATTTGGAAACGGGAACCCACAAGCCCTCTGCCGGGCCGAGATGCCCGTAGATGCCGGACGGGATTACTTTAATTGCCCTGTCAAAATACGCATGGCTTTTGTCGTGTTTGTATTCCGGAAATTTACTCATTGTAACAAACCTCCCTTATGCTAAATACAGAGCAACTCTGTCGAGAATCCGGTTCATGTTGTCCACCATAGAAAGCATACCGCGGATTTCCACGGTGCCCTTGCCGATGCACTCCATTGCATTGATTCTGCCGTTGAACAAATCGTTCGCAAGTTCCAGCGAATCAAACTGCATAATGGCGCGCGGCTTTTCGGGCGCCTGTTTGATGGTGACCAGGTGATGATCTTTTACACGCAGTGTCGCGGCGGGACCGTCTTTAATCACAAAGGCGATATCGCCGTCAAGCATATAGGAGGCACTCGCCTGACCGACCTTGTCCTGATTGCCCACCTGTGCGAGCGCAACAGAAATGGTATAGAAAGTAAGCTTGGTGGAAAGCGCAAAGAACGCAGGGTCTTTGAGCGCTTCTTCTGTCGGGCGCATCAATTCCGTTAAGCGGTCCGTCAGCGCCACAAAAGTCTTTAACAGGAAACCGATCTTGGTGAAGCCTTTGACCGGAATGGGGGTTACCGTGCCATCAATCATTCCGTTGAATTTGTCGCAGGAGGCAAACGGAATAAGGATGTCGTGCTGCCGGCGCCCGTCCTCCATGCGGCAGCCCTTGGAAGTGAATTTAATGGTCGCGCAAGGACCGCCTTTCACATCGAAGCAAATGGAAACCGGCTTTTTAAGACCGCTGATGAGTTCCTTTGCCTTGCTGTCGAGTTCACAAAGATTTTCGAGCGTTCCTAAAACCGCATACAGGTTTATGTAGGCGAGAGTTCTTGAATCGGTCAATGTAATTCCTCCTTCGCGTTATGGTTAACCGAAAAATCGCATAGTTCTGCGAACTATAAAAGCATGATACCAAATTTTTCATAAAAAGTCAACGAAAATTAACAAGTGTCAAGGAGATTTTTAATTGAATTTCACGCACTTTTTTCTAAAAAAAGGGGTGCTTTTTCAGAGCGTTTGTGGTATAATTTCAAATTGTATATCGGCGTTTTTCAGAAAACGCAGGAAAGGATAGACCCACCATGTCTTTTTTAAAGAAAATTTTCGGCGATTATTCCACCAAAGAAGTCAAGCGCATTATACCGCTGCAAAAAAAGGTTCTTGCGCTCGATGAAGAATATCAGAAATTAACCGATGAAGAGTTAAAAGCCAAAACGCCGGAGTTCAAAGAACGCCTGAAGAACGGCGAAACGCTCGACGACATTCTGCCCGAGGCGTTTGCAGCCTGCCGCGAGGCTTCTTCCCGCGTATTGAAAATGAAGCACTTCCCGGTGCAGATCATCGGCGGCATCATTCTGCACCAAGGCAGAATTGCCGAAATGAAGACCGGTGAAGGCAAAACGCTGGTCGCGACCCTGCCCGCTTACCTGAATGCACTTTCCGGCAAAGGCGTACACATCGTCACCGTAAACGACTATCTGGCACGCCGTGACTCAGAGTGGATGGGCAAACTCTATCGCTTCATGGGGCTTTCGGTCGGCCTTATCGTGCATGAATGCACCAATGAGGAGCGCAAAGCGGCTTACGCAGCAGATATTACCTACGGCACCAACAACGAAATGGGCTTTGACTATCTTCGTGACAACATGGTGCTTTATGCCCAGCAGCGTGTACAGCGCGGGCACAGCTTCGCGATTGTGGACGAAGTGGACTCCATTTTGATTGATGAAGCAAGAACCCCGTTGATTATTTCCGGCGCCGGTGACAAATCCACCGACCTTTATAAAATTGCAGACACTTTCGCAAAAACCTTGAAGATGATCACCGTCAAAGAGCTGGATTCCAAGTTCAACGCAGAAGACTTGGTGGACGCTGACGGCGACTTTGTCGTGGACGAAAAGGCCAAGAGCGCCACGCTTACCAAACAAGGTATTGCAAAGGCGGAAAAATTCTTTAACATTGACAACCTGATGGATGCCCAAAATATCACCATTCATCACCACATTGAGCAGGCAATCCGCGCCATCGGCGTTATGAAGCGCGATGTGGACTATGTCGTCAAAGACGGCGAAGTGCTCATTGTCGATGAGTTCACCGGCCGCATCATGCTCGGCCGCCGTTACAGCGAGGGCCTGCACCAGGCCATTGAGGCAAAAGAAGGCGTTAAGGTCGAGCGCGAATCCAAAACGCTTGCCACCATCACCTTCCAAAACTATTTCCGCCTGTATGATAAACTCTCCGGTATGACCGGTACGGCAATGACGGAAAGCACCGAATTCCAGGAAATCTATTCTTTGGATGTTGTCAGCATTCCGACCAACAAACCGATGATTCGTGAGGACGAACCGGATGTGCTTTATAAGACCGAGCAGGCCAAGTTCAACGCAATCATTGAAAAGATTTTCGAATGCCACGAAAAAGGGCAGCCGGTTTTGGTCGGCACGATAAGCATTGAAAAGAGTGAAGCGCTTTCAAAGGCACTGAAAAAGCGCGGCATCAAGCATGAGGTGCTCAACGCGAAGTTCCATGAAAAAGAAGCCGAGATCATTGCACAGGCAGGTCAATACGGCGCTGTCACCATCGCCACAAACATGGCGGGCCGTGGTACCGACATCATCCTCGGCGGTAACCCCGAGTTTATGGCAAAAGCCGAAATGCGCAAAAAGGGCTTCACCGAAGAGATGATTGCCGAAGCGACCGGCTTTGCCGAGACCGATAACGAAGAAATTCTCGAAGCGCGCAAAACTTTCCGCGAGTTAGAGGACAAACACAAGGCTGCGCTTGCTGACGAGGCGCAAAAGGTGCGCGAGGCAGGCGGTCTTTTCATCATCGGTACAGAGCGTCACGAATCCAGACGAATTGACAACCAGCTGCGCGGCCGTTCCGGTCGTCAGGGCGACCCCGGTCATAGCCGATTCTATCTGTCTGCTGAAGACGATTTGCTTCGTTTGTTCGCAGGTGACCGCTTCTATACCATTCTCGACTCGTTCAAATCTGTCGGCGATATGCCGATTGAAGCGAAAATGCTTTCCAACATGATTGAAAGCGCACAGAAAAAGGTCGAAGCCAACAACTTTGCAACCCGCCGGAATGTTCTGAACTTCGACGATGTTATGAACAAACAGCGCGAAGTCATCTATGGTCAGCGCAATCAGGTGCTGGACGGCGTAGACTTGCATGCAACCATCGAAAAGATGATTCACGACTATTTCACCGTGCAGGTCGAGTTCTATTGCCCGAACTCTCTGCCGAAAGACGAGTGGAACATCAAGGGCATGCTTGCAAAACTCGGCTGGGTGCTCGGCGGCGAGGGCGCAGAAGGCCTGAACACACAGCAGGATTTCATCGATTTGTTCTTAGCGCGTGCTGAAAAGAAATATGCGGCGCAAAAAGAGAAATACGGCGAAGTCATCATGGAAGAACTGGAGCGCAAGATTCTGCTTCAAAATGTTGATTTGCGCTGGATGGACCACATTGACGCCATGGAAGAGCTCAAACGCGGTATTTACCTGCGTTCCTACGGGCAGCAGAACCCGGTTGTTGCGTTCCGCATGGAAAGCTTCGATATGTTTGACGAGATGACCGCCGCCATTCAGGAGGGCACGGTCACCGGCATTCTTACCGTACAGCTTCGCACCAACGAAGAAGTCAAGCGCGAACAGCAGGCGAAAATCACCGGCACTTCGGGCGGTTCAGACGGCAGCGAGAAAAAGCAGCCTGTCCGCAAGGCGAAAAAGCCCGGAAGAAACGACCCCTGCCCCTGCGGCAGCGGCAAAAAATATAAACATTGCTGCGGCAAGGACGAATAATTGCATATAAAACAACACCCCCGGCGCATTGCACCGGGGGTTATTTTGTGTCTTTTACACATGCAAGCTATATTCTTTATGCGCCCTGTCTGCCGTTTTTTGACGATGCAAGCGAAAAATCGCAAAACCTTTTCAAAAAACTTAACAATCTTAAGGGCAAAAAAGCTCATCAACGGTCAGCTGCAATTCCTTTGCAAGGTTAAAGGCCAAGGCGAGCGTGGGGTCGTATTTATTATTTTCAATCGCATTTACCGTTTGTCTTGAAACGCCGCATTTCTTCGCCAACTCTTCTTGCGACAGACCCAATTCCTTGCGCCGGGTTCGGATTTTATTTTCCATATCAGCCTCCAAGCTTTTTCTTATAATACATAAGGGATATAAAATAGATAATTGCGGCGATTTCCAGTTGAATAAAGGGGTTTACGGTCATGGGCTGCGCCCTGACAAAATTTTCTATAACATCCAGCACCGTTGCACCCGTCATCCCTAACAAAGTGAAAGAACTGGCTTTCCAGACAACAACTTGATTGCGTTCATCGCCCGGCCTTGAAAGTGTCACCAGCATGATGATGTCTAATACAACAAACACTGCGAGAACAACACCTAAAAAAATCATAGCTCCTATTGGCATAATGCTTCACTCCTTGTATTATGTCTTCGGCCGAAATGTCAAATTCTTTTGACATTTGTATCATAGCAAAGCGAACGCAAAATGTCAAGAGTTTTTTACATTTATTTTTCTTTCCAAAAGTCACGGGATAAAGCCCGCTCTAAAAGCTTTACATAACAAAGCCCTCGATGCAATGCACCGGGGGCTTTTGTTATGTTTGATTTTTGATTATACCAAGGACGCGACCAGGTCACCCATTTCCGAAGTGGAGACCTTTTTAAAGCCGTCCTCGTAAATATCGGGCGTACGCGCGGTTTTCAGTGCCGCGTTGACTGCCGCTTCAATCGACGCCGCGGCTTTGGGCTCATCGAGCGAATAGCGAAGCATCATTGCCGCCGACAGAATGGTGGCAAGCGGGTTTGCAATACCCTGACCCGCAATGTCCGGCGCAGAGCCGTGAATCGGCTCATAAAGACCGAATTTGCCTTCGGCAAGCGACGCGGAAGCAAGCATACCGATAGAGCCGGAAATCATTGACGCCTCATCCGACAAAATATCGCCGAAAATGTTGGAGGTCACAATAACATCAAACTGCTTCGGGTTGCGCACAAGCTGCATCGCACAGTTGTCCACATACATATGGGAAAGCTCGACTTCGGGATAATCCTTCGCCATTTCGGTTACGGTCTTTCTCCAAAGGCGTGAGGAATCAAGCACATTCGCCTTGTCAACGCTTGTAAGCTTTTTGCCGCGTTTCATTGCCATTTCAAACGCGGTTTTCGCAATACGGCGAATTTCAGAAACCGAATATTTTTCGGTATCGTAAGCATACGCTTCGCCGTTTTCTTCGCCTGTGCCGCGTTCGCCGAAATAAATGCCGCCCGTCAGCTCCCGGACGATCAAAATATCCATGCTGTCGCCGATAATCTCGTCTTTAATCGGCGAAGCGCTTTTCAGCGGTTCAAAAATGGTAGCGGGGCGCAGATTCGCGTAAAGCCCCAAAGCCCCGCGAATGCCCAACAGACCCGCTTCCGGACGGTTGTTGCCCGGCTGGGTGTCCCACTTCGGGCCGCCGACTGCGCCTAAAAACACACAGTCTGCCGCTTTGCAGGCGTCTACTGTCTCCCGCGGGAGCGGCACGCCGGTCGCGTCGATTGCCGCGCCGCCCATCAGGCGGTAGTCATACTGCATTTGAAAGCCGAATTTTTTGCCGGCAGCGTCTAAAACCTTAATCGCCTCGTCCACGATTTCAGGGCCGATGCCGTCGCCTTTTAATACAACAATTTTATGCTCGTTCATAATATATCGCTCCTTTTTATGCTTGTTTATCCGCCTTACAGCGCAGCCGCACATAGTCTACAAGCCAAACTCCGTTTTGGCATAAAGCAGGACGCAGTGTTTCCACTGTTTCCCGGACAATTTCATCCGCCTGCGCTGTCGGGATTGCCGAAAACGGTTCTTTTATGAACATTCGAATCCAATCTGCCAATCCCTCGTCCCCTTTTAACGGTGTCGGACGAGCAAACAATGTCGCATAGGTCACGCGGAAGCCAGCTTGTTCCATAAGCGAGGCATATTCACCGATAGAGGGGAAATAAAAAGATATCTGATAAGGAAAATGGCGTTTTTCGAATGCCTGCCGTAATGCGTCGTAGATCTGCTCCGCGTTGCCCGCGCCGCCCATTTCAAAAACAAATTGCCCGCCTTGGCGCAGCGCACGATAGACACACCGAAGTGTATCCGCTTGCCGTTCGCGGTCAATCCAGTGCAGTACCGCATTGGAAAACACCGCATCCACTGGCATCTTCAACGCGAAATCCGTGGCATCTCCTTTAAAAAAAGGAATACCGGGGCAACGCTGTTGAGCTAAACGAAGCTGCTCTTCTGAAGCATCCATACCGCATACCGCATAGCCCGCCGCTGCAAGCTGCGCGGTCAGCGCCCCGCTACCGCAACCGAGGTCCAGCACTGAGTGCACCTGTTCCGGGTCTAAAAGCGCTAACAGGGCTTCGCCATACTTTGGCACAAAATCAAACTCCTGCACATACTTGCGCGCGTCCCATTGAATATTCAATTTGTATCGCCTTTCCTCATTTTACAAAAATCGGGGGGCTGCTCGGCGCGCACGCAGTTTTTCTGGCAGCGGTTAATCGCGCACAAAATACCCTTAATGGACGCATAGTTGATGTTGTGGGAAATGCCGATGCCGAACACATCCTTGCCCGCGGGGTCTTTGATGTGGATATAGCTGATTGCCTTAGAGTCACTGCCGACGGAAATGGCATGCTCGCTGTAATCCACAAACTGATAATCGCTTAAGCCCACCTTGTTCATCGCCTGGCAGAACGCACCGATAGGACCGGAACCTGTGCCCTCAATTTGAATCGGCTCGTCACCGTTGTATTTGAGCGTGCCGGTGAAGTGCACCTTCGTGAGATCCTCGTGTTCTTCCTTTTCCTCGCTGAACTTGTGGTTCAACAGCTGATACGGACCGCAGACATTGCGGTATTCCTCAATAAACAGGTCGAACACTTCCTGCTTTTTAAGCTCTTTGCCTTTCTTTTCGCAGGCAGCCTGTACCACGGCACCAAATTCCGGGTGCATGGCCTTGGGCAGCTTAAAGCCGAATTCCTGCATAATAAACGCTGCGCCGCCCTTGCCGGACTGGCTGTTGATGCGGATGATCGGCTCATATTCGCGCCCGACATCTGCAGGGTCAATCGGCAGATAGGGAATTTCCCAATGGTCGGAGTGGGTTTCATCCATATAGGCCTTGCCTTTGTTGATGGCATCCTGATGCGAGCCGGAGAACGCCGTGAACACAAGCTCGCCCGCATAAGGCTGACGCGGGCCAACGGTCATTTTGGTTGTGCGTTCATAGACCTCTTTGATGTGGTGGATGTTGGAGAAGTCCAGCTTGCAGTCCACGTTCTGCGTATACATATTTAATGCAAGCGTCACAATGTCCACATTGCCGGTGCGCTCGCCGTTGCCGAACAGCGTGCCCTCAATACGGTCCGCGCCTGCAAGCAGCCCCAGCTCCGCAGCGGCGACCGCCGTGCCACGGTCATTGTGGGGGTGCAGGCTGATAATCGCGCTGTCGCGACCTTTCAAGTGGCGGCAGAAATATTCAATCTGGTCAGCGTAGCCGTTGGGCGTGCTGCCTTCGACGGTGGACGGCAGGTTCAAAATCACCTTGTTGTCGGGCGTTGCGCCGAGTTCGTCGAGCACGCGCTGGCAGATTTCGACCGCGTTGTCCATTTCCGTGCCGGAGAAGCTTTCGGGGGAATATTCATAGCGGATGTTGATGTCGGAATGTTCCATCAACTCGTCGGACAGCTTTTTGATGAGTCTTGCGCCGGTGACGGCGATGTCGATAATGCCGTCCATGTCTTTCTTAAACACGACCTTGCGCTGTAAGGTGGAAGTGGAGTTGTAGAAATGGATAATGACATTTTTTGCGCCTTTGACCGCTTCAAAAGTCTTTTTGATCAAATGTTCACGGCTCTGCACCAGCACCTGAATGGTCACATCGTCCGGGATGTAGCCACCTTCAATCAGCGTGCGCAGGATTTCATATTCGGTTTCGGAAGCCGACGGGAAACCGACTTCGATTTCTTTAATCCCGATGTCCACAAGCGTTTTAAACATTTCAAGCTTTTCTTCCAGGTTCATCGGGTCGATAAGTGCCTGGTTGCCGTCGCGCAAATCAACGGAACACCAAACCGGCGCTTTTTCAATCGTCTTTGACGGCCATGTGCGGTCGGGGATGTCAATGGGCTTAAAAGGAATGTACTTTTGGGTTTTCATCTTACCAATCTCCTTTGTCAAAAGTGCAATAAAAAATCGCCCGAATTTTACCGGTTCGGTAAAATAGGGGCGAGGAACTTTCCACGCGGTACCACCCTAATTCAGCGGCGAAACGCCGCCCTTAAGCGACCTCCAACAAGGTCTGACCGAATAACGAGGTCAACCGTCCCGACCTATGCTTTCAGCCGGGCGACTCCGGAATGAGTTATGCGCAAATTTGCCGTGCTGCCTCACACCAACCGGCAGCTCTCTGAAACTTTCCATTTGCCTTGTTTCCTTCACAGTCTTTGCAGGCGATATTTTTATTTGCTATTTATTATAGGTTGCTCGTTTCGGTTTGTCAAGTGCTTTTTGCCGGGGAAATTCGACACGGCAAGAAAAAACCTGCGCCGCAAAAGCGACGCAGGTAGAATTCTTATTCCACGGTAACCGATTTTGCGAGGTTGCGCGGTTTGTCAACATCGCACCCGCGCTCGAGCGCCATATAATAGGCGAAAATCTGCAGCGGAATCACATTGACCGACGGCAGCAGCATTTCAGGCGTTTCGGGCACGCGAATCACATGGTCCGCGAACTCATCCACCTCGCGGTGTTCGCCGGAAACCAGCGCTATCACCTTTGCGCCGCGCGCACGCACCTCTTTAATGTTGCCGAGCGTCTTTTCAAACAGGCTGTCTTGCGTGGCAACCGCCACAACCGGCGTGCCCGGTTCAATCAGCGAAATCGTGCCGTGCTTGAGTTCGCCCGCCGCATATGCTTCGGAGTGGATATAGGAAATCTCCTTAAGCTTCAAAGAACCCTCCAAAGAAATCGCATAATCAAGCCCGCGGCCGATAAAGAAAATGTTTTTCGCCGCGGCAAACTGTTTTGCCAGCGCGTTGAGCTCTTCATCAAGTCCCAAAAGCTTTTCAATTTCTTCCGGAAGTTTCAAAAGCGCATCACAGTAATCGCTTTCCTGATCTTTGGAAAGCTTACCGGTCGCCGCGCCGAAGCGAAGCGCCAGAAGATAGACAACGCTTAACTGCGCGGAAAACGCCTTGGTCGTTGCCACCGCGATTTCGGGACCCGCCATGGTGTAAATCACATCGTCGCTTTCACGGGCAATGGTGCTTGCCACCACATTGACAATGGACACCGTGCGTGCGCCTTTGCGTTTGGCTTCGCGAAGCGCCGCCAAAGTGTCCGCCGTTTCGCCGGACTGGCTGATGACAATGCAAATATCGCCTTTTCGGATAATCGGGTCGCGGTAACGGAATTCGCTTGCAAGGTCGGTTTCAACCGGAATTCCTGCCGCGGCTTCCAAAATATATTTTGCCGCCATGCCGACATGCCACGCACTGCCGCAGGCCACGATATGAATTTTTCCGATAGCTCGAATGTCCTCGTCGGACAAATGCAGTTCAGGGATGACGACCTGACCGTCCTGAATGCGCGGAGAAAGTGTATCGCGCACAGCTTTCGGCTGCTCGGCGATTTCTTTTTTCATGAAATGCGCATAGCCGCCTTTTTCCGCCGCTTCGGCGTCCCATGTGACGTTGTAAACGTCTTTTTCAATCGGCTTGCCGTCCGCGTTATAGAACTGAACATCTTCACGCGTTAAGACCGCAATTTCACCATCGTTCAGCAGCCAGCAGGCGCGCGTGTATTTAAGCAGCGCCGGAATATCAGACGCCAGGAAATTTTCGCCCTCGCCTTTGCCGATAACCAGCGGGCTGTCTTTTTTCGCCGCAACAATGCGGTCGGGCGCGTCCTCGGTGAGCACAGCGGTCGCGTAAGAACCGCGCACCGTGCGCATAACGCGGCACATTGTCTCGACAGGGTCGCCCTTGTAATAGTAATCAAAGAGATGCGCAAGCACCTCGGTATCCGTTTCGGAAACAAATTTGTAGCCGGCTGTTTCAAGTATGGCTTTGAGCTCGATATAATTTTCGATGATGCCGTTGTGCACAAGCGTAACGCGGCCGTTACCGCCTTTGTGCGGATGTGCATTTTCATCCGTCGGCGCACCGTGCGTTGCCCAGCGGGTATGCCCGATGCCTACGCTGCCCGTAAGCGGCGCTCTTTCAGAAAGCTTTTTCTCGAGGTCTGCGATTCTGCCTTTGGATTTGACAATATCCGTTTTGCCGCCGTCAAGCACGGCGATCCCGGCCGAGTCGTACCCGCGGTACTCCAGCTTTTTAAGACCGTCCAGCAATATCGGAGAAGCACTGTTCTCCCCAATATAACCAACAATTCCACACATATTCATTTTTTCCTTTGCAAATGAAATTTGTGCTTTGCCTCTTTTTCTGTTGCGCACATCGCTGCGCGGTTTTAGAAAGAGGCCTGATGTCCCCCGCACTTATGGGGCAAGAAGCATCCGCCGAAACTTTCGATGACTTCTTCCTCGTCACCTGCCGAGAATGCCGAAAACGGCAACAGTGCAAAAGCAGGCCCGGCGCTATTTTCGTGTCGCCCGAAAATTTTAAAAGCGCGTTCTCCTTTCTCTGCATTTTTGACGACCCCTGCACTTGGGCTTCGTCTTTGTGCATTATATGAAACAAAAACGGCTTTGTCAACAAAATTTTTTCTGGGGGAAATTTTCAAAATCTGAATTTTCTTTGATTTTACAAAGAAAACAGGGAAGAATATTACCGAAAAAATTTTTAAAGCAGGTGAAAAAGATGCTCTTTTCCAAAGCGCGCATTCAATCGCAAAGCGTTTTGCTGAAAACGCGCAAACGCGCCGCCGGCATTTGCCTTCTTACGGCAGGCGGAAAGCTTATTTTCAGTTTTTCCCTTACATTGTGTGTTTATTCCATGTTTGCCCTGCCGGGCTATGCAATGCTTGCAGAAAATATTTGGCTGCTCGCCGGTGCATATGCACTGTTCGCTCTGGGCGCGGTGTTTTCGGTGTTTTTCTTTGCTATGACCGATTTCGCGCAAAAACGGTGGTTTTATTGGAACGCTTCTGCCGCACAGCCCCTTACGGCTTTTTTTCAGCGCGTTGCACCCATGACCGTGCTGCGGCTGTTTTACCTTTTTTTGCTGCGCCGGCTTCTTGCGTGTCTCACTTTTTTAGCCTATCTTTCGCCGTTCGCCTTGGGGTGCGGAATATTATATTACCATATGCGCGGCGCCGGTATTTCCCCCCTGCTTTTTTACGCGGCGCTTGTATTGCTGGTTTGCCTGCTGCTGGGCGGCTGTACTGCCGGCAATAAGGAGAGTTCCTCTTCGGAGCCGGAGAGCCAGGTGTCCGCGGCGGAACCGGCAGCCGATGGCATCACCGAGGAAGAAGCGGTGGAACGGGTGCGGGAACTGCTCATCTCGAAC
>CASFBL010000022.1 GCA_949292775.1 uncultured Eubacteriales bacterium | reverse complement strand
GTCAATCGCCGGGTCCGCTAAAATCGCATGGTAGTCCGTATAGATGTTCTCGACGCCGAAGCCGGCAATGTACGCGCGCGTTTCCTCGTTCAGAAACGGATCCGCCACAGCCGTAACCGCCGCGTTCGGAACGTGGTAGGTGATGGATTCCAGGTGCACCTTGCCGATGCGCCCCGCACCGATGATACCAATTTTGAGCATGGTTGTCCTCCCTTATCAGATGGTGCCGTCCCAGGTCGAGACCTCGGTGGCGGTTTTTTCCTCTTCGTCGAACCAGTGCGTGGTGACGGCCTTGCTTTCCGTAAAGAAGCGGTACGCGTCCTTGCCCAGGCAATGCAGGTCGCCGAAGAACGACTGCTTGTGTCCCGAGAACGGGAAGAAGCCCACCGGCACGGGGATGCCGACGTTCACGCCGACCTGCCCGCCGTCGGTATGGCGGACAAATTCGCGCGCAAAATAGCCGCTTTGCGTATAAATGACCGAACCGTTGGCGTAGGGGCTTGCGTTCATAATCGCGAGGCCCTCTTTGAAATCCTTGCAGCGCTTAATACACAGCACCGGGCCGAACACCTCGTCGCGGCCGATGGTCATATCCTCGGTCACATGGTCGAAAATGGTCGGGCCGACAAAGTAGCCGCCTTCATACCCCTCGACCTTGTAATTGCGGCCGTCCAGCACCAGCTCGGCACCCTCTGCAACGCCCTTGTCGATGTCGGCAAGGACTTCCTTATAATGCTTTTCATAGGTGATAGGGCCAAGCTTGGAGCTCTTGTCCCAGGAGGGGCCGACCTTGATGTTCTGCGCCTGCTTTTTGAGCTCGGCGACAAACTTGTCGGCAATCGCCTCCTCCACCACGCAGCACGACAGCGCCATGCAGCGCTGGCCCGCGCAGCCGTAAGCGGAATTGATGACGCCCGCAACGGTGCGTTCCAGCGCGGCGTCCGCCATAACCAGCGCGTGGTTCTTCGCCTGGCAAAGCGCCTGGCAGCGTTTGCCGGCCGCCGCGGCGCGCTGGTAAATCTTCAGGCCGACCGGCGTCGAGCCGACAAAGGTAATGCCCTTGACGTCCGGGTGGTCGAGAATGGTATTGATTTCATTGCGCGAGCAGGTCACGACGTTGATAACGCCGTCGGGCACGCCCGCTTCCTTATAGATTTTCGCGAACAGCATCGCGGTTTTCGGCGTTAGGGAGGCCGCCTTCAAAACCAACGTATTGCCGCAGGCGATGCAGGTCGGCGCCATCCAGCCGAACGGAATCATCGCCGGGAAATTGACCGGCACGATGCCCGCGAACACGCCGATGGATTCGCGGTATTTGACCGTGTCGTACCCGCGCGAGGCGTCCATCATGCTCTCGCCCATCATCAAAGACGGCACCTGCGTGGCAAGCTCCGTCCCCTCCTTGGCCTTGAGCACATCGCCCTCCGCTTCGCTCCAGACCTTGCCGTTTTCCTTGGCGACGCTCATGGTGAGCCCTTCCATGTTCTCCATGATGAGGTCGCGGATTTTATAAAGAATCTGCGCGCGCTTAATCGCGGGCACGGCGCGCCAGCCGGGGTACGCCGCCTTGGCCGCTTCAATCGCCTCGAGCACCTCGTCGTTCGTGCAGCAGGGCGCCTGCCCCGTGACTTCGCCGGTGCTGGGGTTGTGCAGGTCGTACCAGACGTCCGTTTTGGAATCCCGGAATTCCCCGTTTACAAAATACTGCAACTTTTCTACTGCCATCTGTTTTGCTCCTTTTCTTCCCGCGTCCGGCGCTTACAGCCCCGAGACCTCGCGGATATATCTGCGCGCTTTCAAAGCATATTCCAGCGGGTTCGCCTTGGCGGGGTCCTGCTCGGCCTCCACCAGCACGTACCCCTCGTAGCCCACGTCCTCGAGCACGTCGAAAATGGGCTTGAAATCCAGCGCCCCGTCGCCCGGGACGGTGAACGTCCCCATGCGCACGCCGTCTAAAAAGCTCAGGTTCTTTGCCCGGACCTCGTCAATCACGGCGGGACGGATGTCCTTTAAGTGCACATGGCGCACGCGGTCGGCGTATTTTCGAAGCACCGCCATATAATCCTCGCCGCAATAGGCAAGGTGCCCCGAGTCAAACAGCAGGCCGAAAACGTCCGGGTCGGTGTTTTCCATCATGCGGTCAATCTCCGCCGCGGTCTGGACGACCGTGCCCATGTGGTGATGGAAGCAAAGCGCAATGCCCATATCCTTCGCGACGCGGCCGAGGCGGTTGAGCCCCGTGCAGAGCTTTTCCCACTCCTCGTCTTGCATCACATACTTGTCGCGGAAAATGGACTTGTCCGTGCCCTGGATGGAATGCCCCTGCTCGGACACGCCGACGACCCTGGCGCCCATTTCCTTTAAGAAGGAGATGTGGCGGATAAAGTCGCGCTCGGTCTCCTCATACGGCTTGGTCGTCAAAAACGTCGAGAACCAGGCGTTGCATATCTGAAGCCCGCGCAGGTCCAGCGCCTTTTTGAGCGCCGCCGCGTCCTTCGGGTACTTGTTGCCGACCTCGCAGCCGGTAAAGCCGGCCAGCGCCATTTCGGACACGCACTGTTCAAAGGTGTTTTCCGCGCCGAGGTCGGGCATATCGTCGTTGGTCCAGGCAATCGGCGCAATGCCGAGCTTGACTTTGGTTTTGTCGAGCATCAATATTTCCTCGCTTTCTCTAAATGCGCTTTGCGGTCGGCATAAGCCTTGCGCACCGCTTCGTTTTGGGAGGTGCTCGCCACCCCCACGTGCCACCAGGCGCCGTAGCCGTCGGTCATGGTCTTGGGCAGAACCTTGATGTCAATGAGCGTAGAAACGGTCTGCTTTTGGCTGTCCAAAAGCGCCGCCTCGAGCTCCTCCATGCTGCGCGCCGTATAGGTCTTGACCCCGTAGCCGGAAGCCGCGCGGGCAAAATCAATCGGGACAAGGTCGCCCGAGAGCTTGCCGTCCGGCGTGCGGAACCGGAATTCCGTCGCCAGGTTCCCGATGCCGTTGGACATTTCCAGGTTGTTGATGCAGCCGAAGCCGCAGTTGTCGAACAGCAGGACGTTGATTTTTTTATGCTCCTGGACGCTCGTGACAAGCTCGGAATGCAGCATCAGGTAGCTGCCGTCGCCGCACATGGCGTAAACCTCTTTGTCCGGCTCGGCAAGCTTGGAGCCGAGCGCGCCGGCAATCTCATACCCCATGCAGGAGAAGCCGTATTCCATATTGTAGGAATACCGGCTGTCCGACGTCCACATCCGCTGCAAATCGCCCGGCAGGGAACCCGCCGCGCCCACGCAGATGGCGTCCGCGGGGATAAGCTCGCGGACCTTGGCGACCACGGCGGTCTGCGTCAGCGTGCCGAAGTTTTCGGCGAATTCCGGCAGCGTGCGCGGGTCGCCCGCGGCAATCAGCGGCCGGAAATTCTCGTCGTACGCATACGCCGACAGGCGCTGCATCTCCTCTTCCCAGGCGGCCTTTGCGTCGGCAATCTCGGTCGTGTAGCCCGAGCGGTAGCCGGCCTTTACAAGCGCCGCCTCCAGCGCCTCGAGCCCGAGCTTCGCGTCGGCGACCAGCTTGGTTGCGCCGAGCTTATAGGCGTCGAAGCGGGAGGTGTTCACCGTCAGCACCTTCGCGTCCGCGCGGAACAGCGATTTCGAGCCGGTCGTGAAATCGGAAAAGCGCGTACCGACGCCGAGGATAACGTCCGCTTCCTTCGCGATAACGTTGCCCGCCGCATTGCCCGTAACGCCGAGCCCGCCGAGGTTGTAGGGGTCGGAGGACAGGCAGGCGGTCTTGCCGCTCTGCGTTTCGGCAAACGGGATATGGAACGTCCGGCAGAAGCGCTCGAGCGTTTCGCCGGCCTCGGAATACCGCACGCCGCCGCCGCAGATGACCAGCGGCTTTTTCGCTTGCAGCAGCACCGCCGCAAGGTCCTCGACCTCGTCTTTCGCGGGGGCGATGCGGGTGATTTTGTGGACCCGCTTTTGCAGGAATTCGTCGGGGAAGTCGTAGGTCTCGCCCTCAACGTCCTGCGGCATGGAAATGCACACCGCGCCCGTCTCGGCCGTGTCGGTCAGCACGCGCATGGCGTTGAGCATGGCGGACATCAGCTGCTCGGGGCGCGCGACGCGGTCCCAATAGCGGCAAACGGCGCGGTAGGCGTCGTTGGTGGTAATGGACAGCGACTGCACCTGCTCAAACTGCTGCAAAACAGGGTCGGGCTGGCGCGTCGAAAACGCGTCGGCCGGGAACAGCAGCAGCGGCACATGGTTGACGGTCGCCGTGGCGGCGGCGGTAATCATGTTCGCCGCGCCCGGGCCTATCGAGGACGAACAGGCGATGATTTTGCGCCGGTTGTTCTGCTTGGCAAAAGAGGCGGCGACGTGCGCCATGCCCTGCTCGTTTTTGCCCTGGTAGACGGTCAGCTGCCCGGGGTCGGAGTCGAGCGCTTCCCCAAGGCCGCAGACGATGCCGTGGCCGAAAATGGTAAAAATGCCGTCCACGAACTTGGTCTCTTTGCCGTCAAAGGAAACGTACTGGTTGTCTAAAAAGCGCACAAGCGCCTGCGCGGTGGTCAGCTTTGCCATTTGAGCACCCTCCTTATTCCGCATCCAAAAGCCATTTGTGCTCGGGCGCGTCGATGCGCGTTTTGCGCCATGGGTCGCCCTCCAAATGGCGAATCATCCATACGTAATACATCGAATAGCCGGGCGCCGCGACCTGCTGGTGCGTTTGCATGGGCGTAATGGCAAGCGCGCCGCCGTCGAGCACCTTGAAGCAGTCGTCGCCGACGAAGCCGACGCCGAAGCCCTGGGGCTTGTCAAATTCATAATAGTAAAGCTCGGGCTGCGGGTGGTAGTGCGGCGGATAGCTCGACCAGCAGCCGGGCTTGTGGAACACCTCGCCGAGCACCATGTTGGAATACGGCGCGGACTCGTAATCAAACACCGTCAGCACCTGCCGGTGCGCCGTGCCGTTCCACTGCGATTTGCCGAATTCCTGCAGCATACAGTCGTCGGGCGTGTACCATTTCAGCGGGAAATCGCGGTCGTTGTCGGTTTGCTGGATGAGTATCCGGACGTCGCCGACCGCCGATACGGTGACCGCCTTTTTGCGCGGGAAATGCACGCAGTAGGGCTTGTCGAGGAACGGGCTGCGCCGGGACGCGCGCTCGGTCCTTCCCGCAAAGGAAAATTCCGCTTCGCCCGCAAGCAGCAGGACCGCCGTCTCGTTGGAGGCGCTGCACAGCGTCAGCGCCTGGCCCGCCGTCATGCGTTTGACCTTGATGGTCATGCGCATATCGGCGTTTTTCCCGCCCATTTCGCAAAGGAGCTTTTCCTGGTTCTCGTTAAAAGCCGGGGTCTCGTACATAAAAACACCTCGTGTTCAAAATCCAAAATTACGCTCTTGCCACCATTTCGCCGTATTCCTCTTTTTCCCTGGCGATGAAGTCCCGCACCGCGTCGGCGGTGGGCATATCCTCCGAGCACGCGTGCGACGCGACAAGCATCGCCGCCGAGGCCGAGCCGAATTCGAGCGCGTCGAACATTTCGTACCCTTCGAAAAGCCCGTAGAGGAACGCCGACGCGTAGCCGTCGCCGCCGCCGAAGGATTTTAAAAGCTTGACGGGGAAGGGCTTTACGGAATAGCTCTCGCCGTCGCAGGTGTAGGCGGTGGAGCCCTCTTTCCCGTGCTTGATGATGACAATCTTGGCGTTATAGCCGTGCCAGAGCGCGGCGCTTTCGCGGTCGGAAAGGCCGGGGGCAAGCAGCGCCTCGGTTAAATCATATTCCTCGCGCGAGCCTAAGATGATGTCCGCCTCTTTCGCGACGGCGGAATAGTAGATGGCAATCTCATCCTTGTTTTTCCAGTTGTAGGCGCGGTAGTCGATGTCGAAAATGACGGGCACGCCGTTGCGCCGCGCCAGCGCCACGGCCTTGAGCGCCGCTTCGCGCGAGGGGCTTTCGGCAAGCGCCGTGCCGGAAATGAGCAGCGCCTTGCCCGATTGGATATACGCCTCGTCGATGTCCTCGACCGTCAGCTTCAAATCCGCCGCTTCGTTGCGGTACATGAGGATGGAGCTTTCCGTTTCGGACTTGATTTCGGTGAAGGTCAGGCCGATTTTTTCGCCGTTTTCGCAGCGGACGATATGGGAGGTGTCAATCCCCTCCTTTTCGAAATAATCGGTCACAAAGGTGCCGAGCTGGTCGTCGGACACGCGCGCAAAAAAGCCGACCTTTTTGCCGAGGCGCGCAAGGCCCACCGCGATGTTCGCCGGCGAGCCGCCAAGATACCGCTTAAAGGTCGTGCTCTCGTTTAAGGGGCAGTAGTAGTCGACGGGGTTCAAGTCCACCGCCACGCGTCCGAGCAGGATAAGGTCGTAGGACTTGCTTTGGTCAAATTGTATGTACTGCATATTGCGCTCCTTTCGCTTTACCGCATATTGAAAATTGCAATGTGCCGTTTGACGTTTTCGTATACGCCCGCCGCTTCGCACGCAGAGAGCGCAAAGTAGTTCGGCGCGCCGTCCTGTTCGTCGCAGCAGGCCTTTGCGCTGCGTGCGAGCGCGTCAAAGGAGGCGGTCGCAATGTTGATTTTCCGCACGCCCAGCCGGATGCATTTGCGGAACATCTCGGGCGTAATGCCCGTGCCGCCGTGCAGAACCAGCGGGACGGACACGGCCTCGTGGATTTTCTCGAGCACGTCAAAGCGCAGCGCCGGCAGGACCGGGTAATTGCCGTGCGCGTTGCCAATCGCGACGGCGAGCGCGTCGACGCCCGTTTCGTCGCAGAAGCGGACCGCGTCCGCCGGGTCGGTGCACAGAACCTCGTGCGCCTTCCCCTCCCCTTCGTTGCCGCCGACGACGCCGAGCTCCGCCTCGACCGTCGCGCCGTAATCGCTTGCGAGCTGCACCACGTTTTTCACGGTGCGTATGTTTTCCGAAAGCGGCAGCTGCGAGCCGTCAAACATCACCGAGGTAAAACCCATTTCGAGCGCCTTGTGGACGGTCTCGGGGCGCAGCCCGTGGTCCAGGTGTACGGCGACCGGCACCGCGGCGTTTTTTGCGGCGGCAAGCATCATCGGCCCCATAAGCTCCAAGGGCGAATTCGGCAGCCGCACCTCGGCGATTTGCAGAATAATGGGGGTTTCGGCCTCCTCGGCGGCGCGCACGGCGCCCAGAACCATTTCCATATTGCCGACGGAGAACGCCCCGACCGCGCAGCCCTTTTGTTCGGCGCGCTCGAGCAGCTCCTGCATAGTAACCAGAGACATTGCCTTCGAACCTTTCCGTCTGTGAAAAACCCACAGAAACCCATTTTTATGGTTTTATTATTTATAGCACTTTTGACTGCATTTTTCAATATTTTACACGTTAGAAATATACCGAAAGAATCTGTGAAAAATCACAAGACCGGCGCAGCTCTGCGCCGGTCCGTTTTTCGACCTCGATATGCATGTTAAGCGGCGTGCTTTTCGCCGGCGGGCGCCGGGGGCCTATCGCGCCCGAACAGCGCCTTTAAAACAATCGGCGTGACGACCGACGAGATGAGAATCAGCAAAATGACCGGCGCAAAATACGCCGACGAAATAATGCCGCTGGAAAGCCCCTTCTGCGCGACAATCAGCGCCACCTCGCCGCGTGTCATCATGCCCACGCCGATTTTCAGCGAATCGCCCCAGCCAAAGCGGCAGGCCCTTGCACACAGGCCGCAGCCGATGATTTTTCCCAGAAGCGCGACGAGCACGAACCCGACGGCGAACAGCACAAGCTCGCCGGAAAGCGCGTCGAGCTCGGTTTTCAGCCCGATGCTCGCAAAAAACACGGGGCCGAAGAGCATATAGGAGCTGACGTCCATTTTTTCGGCGATATATTCCGAATCGCGGATGCTGCACAAAATCACGCCCGCGACATAGGCGCCGGTGATGTCCGCAATGCCGAAAAAGCGCTCGGCGGCATACGCCAGCCCGAAGCACAGCGCAAGCCCCAGGATTGGGATGCGGCGCGTGTGCGGCCAGCGCTTGTCCGCCAGCCGGAAAATTTTGTAGCAGACAAAGCCGAAGGCGAGCGCAAAGACGAAGAACAGCACGGTCTTGAGCACGACGGACGCCGGATGCGCCTCGCCGCCCGACATCCCGACGACAAAGGTCAGCACGATAATGCCCAGCACGTCGTCGATGATGGCGGCACTCAGAATGGTGGTGCCGACCTCCGTGGAAAGCCGGCCGAGCTCCTTGAGCGTCTGGACGGTGATGCTCACCGAGGTCGCGGTCATAATCACGCCGATGAACACCGCGCGGTAAAATTCGGGCGAGCCGAAGGGCGACGCGCCGTAAAACGCCATGTAGAGAAGCGTCCCGCCCGCAAGCGGCACCAAAACGCCCGCACACGCGACGGCGAACGCCTTGGGACCCGTGCGCACAAGGTCGCGCAGGTTCGTTTGCAGCCCCGCGGAAAACATGAGCAGCACCACGCCGATTTCCGCGACCTGCGCCAAGAAATCGCTTTGGTCGACAAGGCCCAAAACGCTCGGGCCGATAAGCACCCCGGCGAGAATCTCCCCGACGACCTGCGGCGCTTTGAGCTTGCGCGCCGCAATGCCGCAGACCTTGGCGGCGATAACAATGATGCACAGGCTTTTAAATATCGTATACGCTTCCATTGGTTCGCCCCTTTTCTTTTCCGCACGCTATTATACGCCGCGCCGCGGCAAAAGAAAACCCCCGATTTCGACAAATCGAGGGCGTTTCGCGCTTCGGTTTTGTAAAGGTTTTCGCAAAATTCAGCCGTCGCCGCGCACGCCGTCAAAAAAGCCGAGCGGCAGCGTCAAAAACACGCCGGTGTTGGGCTTTTCAAGGCCGCCGGTAACCTCCGTGACAATGCGGTGCGCCGTTTCTATCTGCCCGGTGTTCATGGCGGCCAGCAGCAGCTTGCCCTTGCCGGTGTCGGGCTTGAGATACTGCTCGAGCGAGCTGAACACGGGCGGCTTGCGAAGCCCGCTCTGCCCGACCACCTGCAGCGCGCCCTCGCAGTCGAGCAGCGAGCCGCCGCGGATGCCCGCCTCCATCATCTTGACTAAGATTTTGTCCATCTTCTCGCTGTCGGGAACAATCAGAATCATCAGCTGCATAGCTTGCCTCCGTTTCCGTTTTATGATACTATTGTATACGAATTTACTCAAGAACGCAAGCGTGCGTATCAAAAAGGAGGTGTTCGCCCATGCGCGTGCTGCATTTTACGGTCCCGCCGGAATACGACGGGAAAAAGACGCGGGAATTTCTGCGCCGGGGCGCCGGGGTCTCCGCCCGGCTCCTGCGCGCGCTCAAGGCGGACCCCATGGGCGTTTGCCGCGGCGGGCGGCCGCTTAGAATGGTCGACCTGCTTCGTACCGGGGACCGACTGACGCTCACCCTCCCCGACGAGCGCGGCGCGGGCGGCACGCGCGCGCTTCTGCCGCTGCCCTTGGAGGTGCTTTATGAGGACGACGACCTTTTGGTCGTCAACAAGCCCGCGGGGCTCGCCATGCACGAAACGCACAACCACCAGGGCGACGCGCTTTCCAACGCCGTGGCGTATTATTTGCAGCAGAAGGGCAGCGCCGCCGTGTTCCGCACCGTCGGGCGGCTCGACAAGGGCACGTCGGGCGCGGTGGTGTGCGCGAAGCACAAATACGGCGCGGCGAAGCTTTCGGGGCATATCGAAAAGGAGTACCTCGCGGCAGCCTGCGGCGTTTACGAGGGCCGCGGCACGATTGACGCGCCCATCTGCCGCCCCGACCCCGGCAAAACCCTGCGCGCCGTGGGGGAGCCGGGCGAAGCCGCCGTCACGAACTGGGAGGCGCTTTGGACAGACGGGAAAATTTCGCTTTTGCGCGTGCGCCCCGAAACGGGGCGGACGCACCAGATTCGCGTGCATTTCGCGTCGCTCGGCACGCCGCTGGTCGGCGACGATATGTACAAGAGCCCGGACACGCGCCTTTCACACCAGGCGCTGCACTGCGCGCGCATCCGCTTTACACACCCCGTCAGCGGGAAAGCTTTAGACCTTTACGCAAACGAGCCGAACTACAACGACCTTTTGGAGCAGCCCGCCATGCGCGCGCTGCTGCCCGACCTTGCGGGCAAGGACGTTTTGGACGTCGGCTGCGGCTTCGGGCACAACTGCCGCGAATTTGCCGAACGCGGGGCAAAACGCGTGGTGGGGCTGGACCTTTCCGAAAGAATGCTCGCGGCCGCAAAAGCGCAAAACGCCCTGCCCGAAATCGAGTACCGCCGCATGGACATGGCGGATTTGGACACGCTGGAGGCCGGCGCCTTCGATTTCGTGTACAGCTCGCTGTGCTTCCACTACGCCGCCCATTTTCCGAAGCTTTGCGCCGATATTTTCCGCCTGCTGCGCGCGGGCGGGCGGCTGCTGTTTTCGCAGGAGCACCCGTTTACTACCTGCTCGAAAAACGAGTCCAACCGCTTCCTTTGCGATGAAAACGGTCGCGCCGACGCCTATGCGCTCGCCCACTATGCCGAACGCGGGCGGCGCACCGGGAAATGGTTCGTGGACGATGTGGAAAATTACCACCGGACGTTCGGCGACATTGTCACGGCGCTCGCAGAAGCCGGCTTCCATATCGAGCGCGTGGTCGAACCCGAGCCCTCGCCCGAGGCCGTCCGAATTCGTCCGGGGCTTGAAAAGGAATTTATCCGCCCGGCCTTTTTGCTTGTGCGCGCGGTGAAATGCAAATGAACATTGCAGAGGTCCAAACCGATAAAAAGCGATACCTCCCCCTTTTGCTGCTCGGCGACGAGGACGAGCAAATGCTCGGCCGCTATTTGGCGCGCGGGGTGCTGCTGGTCGGGTTTTCCGAAGGGAAGCCCGCCGCCGTCTGCGTCTATACCGACGAGGGCGGCGGTGTTTGGGAGGTGCAAAACCTCGCCGTAAGCCCCCGTTTGCAGCGGCGCGGACTCGGGCGGGAAATGCTCGCGGCGGTCGAAGCGCGGTGCAAGGCGGCGGGCGGGCATACGCTGCGTCTCGGCACCGGCGACAGCCGCTTAACCCTCCCCTTTTACCGCGCCTGCGGGTTTTATGCGGTCGGGCGCGAGCCGGGCTATTTCCCGAAGCATTACCCGCATCCGATTTATGAGGGCGGCGAACAGCTGCTCGACCGGGTGATTTTGGAAAAACGACTGTAGCACATATAAAAAGGCCGGACGTTCCAAAAAAAGGAACGCCCGGTTTTTTTGCGTTTTCATCCCATCGCGACGGACAGCACCAGCATCAAAAGGAAGCCGACGAGCAGCGCGTAGGAGGCCGGCCGCTCGAAGCCGTGGGAATGGGTCTCGGGAATCATTTCGTCGCATATCACATAGAGCATCGTCCCGCCCGCAAAGGCGAGCAGGAAAGGCAGCACCAGCGCGGATGCAGTTCCCGCCGCATAGCCGATAAGCGTGCCGACGACCTCGATAAGCCCGGTAAACATGGCGATAAGCAGCGTGCGCGGGCGGCTGATGCCCGCGAGCAGCATCGGCGAAATGACGACCATGCCCTCGGGGATGTTCTGCGCCATGATGCCCAGCGCGACGGAAAGCGCGCGGCCGGTGTCCTCTCCGCCGAAGGAAACGCCCGCCGCCATGCCCTCGGGCAGGTTGTGTATCGCAATGGCGAGGACAAACAAAAGCACCTTGTCGACCGAACCGTTGTGCGTGTGCGCCTCCCGGTCGAGGCCGGAAAGATGGTGCAGGTGCGGGACAAGTCTGTCCATGAGGTTCAAAAACGCCGCACCCGCCAGCACCCCAAGCACCACCTGCCAAATCCCGCGCAGGCCCGTTTGCTCGACCGCGGGGAAAATAAGCCCCGTAATGGCGGCGCAGAGCATCACCCCGGCGGCAAAGCTTAAAATGATGTCGTTCCACTTGTGTGGAATTTTGCGAAACATAAAGCCCAGCAGCGCACCCGCCGAGCGCGGTCAAAAGCACCATGCGCATACCGTTTCGCCTCCCCTTTCGTTCTTTTCCATTCTATACAAAACGGGACGAAATTGCAACAGGAAGCGCGTGGAAATCAGACGGAAGGCAAAGCGCAGATGGCAGGACGCGTAGCAGACAGGAGACGGTTTGAACAAAATTTAGGCAACTTCCTTCTCCTTGTGACTTTTTTCCATGTAATTAATTTTAATGCATGGTTAGAACGATTATCATCCCTTCAAAAAACATCAGCATGTATGCTGCCAGAGTATAGAATTGAACAAATTATTCCTGTAGAATAAGATTGATATTTGGTTACGTAAAACCAATACAAATTGATATGCTTAATCACATCTGATTGGTTTATCTGCAAAAGTATTGTGGTTAATCAACTGGAGGAAAAACATGCAACAGATTCAAATCAAAATTTTTCCAAACGGCGAAATAGAAGCGGAAACCAAAGGCATGAAAGGCAAAACATGTTTGAAATATATCGCCGAAGTGGAACGTATGGCGAACGCAGTCACACAAGATTCAAAATTCACAAAAGAATATTTGGAAACACAAGAACAAGAAGTAATCCAGACAGAGCAGGAGGTAAATGCGTAATGGCGTTGACAAACAAAGGTGCAGCTTGGGAGAGAAAAAACTCATTATACACAATTTTTTCGTTTATACCAGTATTAAATTGCATTCCTTTTTTTCATATGCACAGTAGGGTAGAAAACAAAAGGTGGGCGCTTTTAGGATGGTTTTCTATAATTGTCCAGATATTGATTATAATTGCATTATTTATTATCCCAAGTATACGGTATAGCAATGCTCCTGAACGTCCGCGTTATAGTGATGTCGCGGGCGTCAACCCAAGTGTGGAAGATTTTATGAGTCAGGAACAGAAGGCAAAGTATTATGAAGATTCTTCGTACATAAATTCAACAGAATTTAAGCTTTCAGAAGAATATGAAAATTACCAGCAAGCTTATGAACAATATTGGGTGGATTTACGTGAATGGGAACAACGGCCGGAAATTGCTGCACAGATTTCAAAATATGAAAATTATGGCTCTGTGTGGGGCGGAATTTTAATCGCTTTGTGTATAGCGTTTTTTATAATATATTTATTGCTGATAATCATTTCGTTTACAGAACGTCCGCGATATCTAAAATTGTTGGCGCAGAATGAAAATAAAAATAGTATTACAACCCGTATCAAATCCGTAAAAGATAATAGAAATAATATTGACGAGAATCAGAATACAAAACCGAAAAATGCGCAAACAAACAGTACCGCGAAAACAGATATAAATTCTGCCGATGAAGACGCGCTTTCCACACTTAAAGGCATTACAATTATTGACGCTAAAAAAGCCATAGCATACAGAGAAGAACATGGCGGCTTCAACAATACAGGTGAATTTTTCGCCTGTATTAACGCAAAGCCGCATATCATAGCTGCTATTGAAGAGCAGTTAACAGTTGGTGATTACAAAACGAAAAAAACAAGTCGGTCTGAAAACAATGGCAAAAGGCAGCTTGACTTATAATGCGCGTACACAGAATTATTGAAAAAACGTATGCCGAAGGTCCCGGATGCAGATTTTGCATTTGGGTACAAGGCTGCAATCATGAATGTGACGGATGTTTTGCAGCGGACCTTTGGCGTTTTGACGGCGGATATGAAATTTCTGTGGAAGAAATTCTTTTACGTATACAATCCGTAGCTTCGGATATTGAAGGGATAACGTTTTTGGGCGGAGAACCTTTCGAATATGCCAAAGAACTTGCTGTTATTGCAAATTATGTTCACTCGCTGAATAAAAATGTAATCACCTTTACCGGTTATGTATACGAAAAGTTATTACAAACGGAAAAATACAAATCTTTGTTGGATGAAACGGATTTGCTGATAGACGGTAAATTTGAAAAAGCTCTCCTTGATTATTCAAGGCCGCTTGTTGGTTCGTCAAATCAGAGATTTATATATTTGTCAGACGGAATATCTGAAAACGACATAAAAAGTTACAAAAACAGGTTTGAAATCAGAGTTTCCGAGACGGGAAAAACTGAATTTAACGGCATGGGCAATATTGAAAAATTATCTAAACAGGTTAAGAAAATGGGGAAGTGACCATGAAAACAAATAAATTTATGACTGACTTTGCAAATCTTGTCAATGCGGGCTTTCCGTATATTTATATTCCGTCCTATGAGGAGGAACGAATTACAAATACGATAAAAAATGTTATCAGCAATAAAGACCTTATAAAAAGTGAACGAAAATTATATGTATGGACCCAGACGGACGGTCTGGTTAGTGACGAAACTAAAATCCGGGACACCTCAAATCCGATAAATGCAATAGAAAGTGTTGCGAAGGCAACCGAAGACGCAATTTACATATTTAAGGATTTTCACATTTATTTCGGCGGCGACAGGAATTCAAGACCTGATTATTCTGTAATCAGAAAATTAAGGGATATTATTCCTTCCTTAAAATCAAGCAGAAAAACGATTGTATTTATTTCCTCAAAACTGGCCATCCCCTGTGATATGGAGAAGGAAATATCCATTCTCGATTTTGACCTGCCGAACGCCGAGGAAATACAGTCTTTGCTTGAAGAACTGATAAGCGGTTTAAATCCGGAAAATGTGCATTTGACAAATGACGATAAAATATCGCTTTCGCGTTCAGCTTTGGGTTTAACAATGCAGGAGGCTGAAAACGCTTTTTGCCGCGCTATAGTTAAACTGAAAGGTTTGGATATCAATGCCGTTTCCATTATTCACGAAGAAAAGAATCAGGTTGTTAAGAAAACAGGTGTTCTTGAATTTGTTAAGTCTGATTTGAACATCGACGATATAGGCGGACTTGAAAATCTTAAAAAATGGCTGATAAGAAGAAATGATTCCTGGTCGGAAAGAGCGCAGGCGTATAATCTGCCGGCGCCTAAGGGCGTTTTGATTACGGGCGTTCCGGGTTGCGGTAAATCGCTGACTGCTAAAGCCATGAGCGCCATCTGGGGATTGCCGTTATTAAAACTTGATATGGGTAAGATTTTCGGCGGAATCGTAGGCAGTTCCGAAGAAAATATGCGAAAAGCCATTGCCACTGCCGAAGCGGTTTCGCCTTCTATTCTCTGGGTCGATGAAATTGAAAAAGGCTTTTCAGGCCTCAAATCAGGAGGGGATTCCGGGACGTCGGCTCGCGTATTCGGTACTTTTTTGACATGGATGCAGGAAAAAACAGACCCTGTTTTTGTCATTGCAACGGCGAACGATATCAGCTCTTTGCCACCAGAACTTTTAAGAAAGGGTAGGTTTGATGAAATTTTCTTTGTAGACCTGCCTACAACCAGAGAACGTGAAAAGATATTTAAAGTACATATAAACAAAAGAATTAAATCCTCGTCAGTACAGCATGAAATTACCGCGGATGACGCTGTATGCAAAGAGCTTGCAGAACTTTCAGCGGGCTATGTTGGTGCCGAAATCGAACAGATTGTAATTTCAGCTATGTACGAAGCCTTTTATGCAAACCGCGGCTTAAGAAAAGAAGATATTATCAAAGCGATAAAGGAGACCGTCCCGCTTTCGAGCACACAGCGTGAGCAGATACTTGAACTCAGAGCATGGGCAAAAGAGCGAGCCGTATTGGCAACTGCGGTAGATGACAGAGAAAAAGAAAGTCCTTCCGACAACGACGAAAACGGTAGTTTTATAAATGCTCAAGGCGGAAGAATTGTAGATTTTGATTTATAAGGAGGATTTAAAAATGTCAGTTGTGCTTACATTAACTTCTGCGGCTATCATTGCAGGTATATCTATGGCGACAGCCACATCTATGGCGGTGATAAGTCGGGTTTCGAACGGTACTTTCGATACCGCGGAAGGTATAGATACAATGTATGCAGACAGCGAAATTTTGTTGCAAACCCTTAATGAATATGATTGCCATTTTGAAATTATTTCGGAGAATGAATATTGGGTAAAAACCAGCTGTGGTAATATCCGATACGCAAGGGAAAACGCAGGCCAGGCGTTTAAGATGTATCTGGACGAAATAGAGGATGTTGACGGGCTGCTGGAAAACCTCAAAGCTTTCGAATTGGATTACGGCAGAAATGTACAAGCCTATACATATAATCATATAAAAGATAATCTGTCCGAAAATATGCACATTGACGAAGAAAAAGTCCTTGAGGATAATTCATTATTTTTAACAATTAGCATCGAATAAGGAAAGTTAAAAAAAATAAAAAACGAATTATTATAGGTGCTTTAGCTGTAGGCCGAAGGGACGGTTCTGTGTCGCAACGATGCAGAACCGTCCCTTGTCGTTTTTGGTCTTTCTATTTTTTCCTCTCCCCCCAGTCTCATCGCCGCAAGCGCGTATCGCCTGCGCGTATCGCCTGCGGCGACTTTTTTCAAAAGTCACCGCACTTTTTCAAAAAAAGCCTTGATTTTGCCGGAGGAATATAGTATAATACCCAAGCACATGAAAAGCGTGCACCGGGGTGTGGCGAAGTTTGGTATCGCGCTTGGTTCGGGACCAAGAGGCCATGGGTTCAAGTCCCGTCACTCCGACCAAAAAGACAGGACACACAGTTTGTGTGCCCTGTCTTTTTCTTTATGCTTTTTGCCAAAGACTGGGGAAAAGAAAAAAGAGAATAGGAAGCGCAAGCGACAACATCAAGCTGCCGCTTGTATGTATTTGGCCTTTTTTGATGGGAAAACATGTAAAATCCGATTGTAAAACCAGCTGAGATTTATGTACCCTTAAGTATTGCGTTTGAAAATCTTGGTGCGTTGTGCTCGATAGTCGCAGATGGTTTGGGGCGCCGTTTGCCAGCGCGGACACAGCTGCGATTGCCTTTTTAACTCGTCATAGATTGGGATGCTGTCCTCGCCGCTTTCCATCTTTTCGGAATTACAGCCTGCAATCTGAGCACTTATTGATACAATGCTTGTAGCGCTATTCAAACCGCCGTTGTGGGTGTTGTCGCGATTCCATTTTACGGATTCTGTTTAACCATCTATTCCTTTTCTCTGTTTATTCTGCCCCAAGAGCCATACTTGTGGCACGAGAGCGCTGTATTATACGCAACATGGACATTAAGCGCCGGCAGATAAGCAAGGAGAGGATTCCATGCGCTAAGCCGAACACGTGACCTCTCCTTCTTTATTATTTGTTAATTGATTTTTTCATTGTGGCGGATTCTTTTTGGCTACAAAATTCGCTATACAAAACCGCGGTGCATTATAGAGCGTTGAAGGGCCTACACCACAATATCGAATTTCCAATAACTGCACACCGCTGACACTGAAGCTGAACTCCTGAGGCAAAACGCCTGTTGTTATTGTTGGTGATGTATAAAGTAGTTTTCCATCTCCATATGCCTCAAAATAGCCGGTGAATTTTCTGTTTTTATACACTTCATCTAAGAAAATCATTCCACTAACCGTATCATAATTTCCGTTTAAGTTATAAAAGCAACGTGCAAGATCTGTTGGTACGTCCCCGTGTTCCGATATATATACTTGAATAACATTACTAAATTCTTGTTTATTATTTGCTATGGCACCATTCACAAATTCCCAAGACCCGTATCCTGAACCTCGTTCTTCCCGAAAAACATTTTCCTCTTTATACAGCTCAAACGGCAAATACATCTTGTACTCGTCCAGCTTTGCCTGATAATCGCCATTTGGGTTAATTGCGATTGCGGCTTCCACATTGCCGACCGCCGCGTTCACATCGCCGGCTTGGAATTCCGCTTCGGCTTTTTGCATATAGCTGTCGGCATAGGTGGTCATGACCGTGTTCATTTTCTCCTGCACTTCGGCGGAGGACTGCCCGACAGACTCCAGATACTCCTGCGCGGAGCGCAGCAATTCCATACCGCCGTCTATGTCGCCTTCCTGCACATAGGCATCCACCTGCGTAAGCGCCGCTTGAATGTATCCGTCTGCACATTCACCTATCATGGTAACCGAATCGCCGTACTCCGAGTCCGAACTCGAAACGCCCTGAAAATAATCAATTGCTGTTTCATAGTCCTGTTCTGTTTTATACGCGTAAATCCCGTCGCAATAGTTTTCTTTGGAATCAATCAAAGCATCCAAAGCGTCCCATGCCGTTTGATTCGCGGAAGAAACGCACACGGAAAGGTCAGTTGTCGAATCGGACACAAGCGTACCGTATTCCGAAGTCAGATATTGCTCTACAGCGTCGTCGCCTGACGTTTGGGCTGCTGCGTCGAAATCGTGCGCATTCAGATTGGTCTGAATATCCGAAATGGTGTCTGCAATGATTTCATCATACTTCTGCAGCTTTTTGCTGTCCCTGTAGGCTGCCGAATACACATCATACACGCGGCCGCCGCTTTTAGAATCGATTGCACGCTTTAATTCTGCCGTTTCGGCCAGATTGGAAACCACAACAATTCCGGTTATGCCCAACACCAAAGCCACACATGCCGAAACCGCAATCGCAATCTTTTTCTTTTTGGGCATCGCCGCAAATTTGGAGGGCTTTTTAATTTTGGGCGTGGTCTGTGCGCTGTTCACAAACTGCTGCGCAGGGCGCGACACGCTGTCAACAGGCGCGCCGCATTTCAAGCAAAAATTCTGCCCGGGCTTGATTTCGTTTCCGCATTTTTTACAGAACATATGTCATTTTCTCCGTTCATTATGCCTTTTCGGCTGCCAAGCGATTACCAGCTGTAAAAATCTTCGTAGCAGTCTTTACAAACATCTTCCGTGTACCCCAAAAAAGAAACTGTATTTTTCTTTCCGAAGTAAACGTCCCCGCATTCCTCACAACGGTGGATATGTGTTACAACCGCCAACAGAAGTACGACAAAGACGGCAACTGCGGCAATCAGAATATTCCTTTGCTTGTTCGGCGCAGCGGTCTTAACCTTTTCAGCCGTATTATGTACGCCGTCTTTCATCATTTTTACCGCTTCGCTGTTTGCAAAGTCCTTTTGCACCGATTGCAGGAACGCATTGTTTTGCGCTTTCTCCTTCACAGACTGCCACGCGCTGCCGTAGCCCATGAGCGCGTTTTGCTGCCCTTTCGCGGGCAGAGAGAGGTTGTGCCCGCAATTCGGGCAAAATGCGGCGTTTTGCCCCGTAAGGTCTGCGTGACAATTTGGGCAAAAAGCACCTGTTTTTTCCGCAACCGGTGCGGCGTTCTCATCGGGCATAAATTCATTGCCGCCGCAATTTGAGCAGAATCTTGCTTCATCTTCTAATTTGTTTTTACAAATGATGCAAATTTTCATTTTGTTCCTCCTTAGGGGTATAGCCTTAGTTTTGTGCATTTAGAAATCACATTCCAAGCTGAGAACAAACCACCCATTCCCCGTGCTGACGAATGTGGCAGAAAATTCCATATCACTTGTCCATGCTTCAAATGCCGTAACATCCACTAAATCGTCATAGCCGATAACCGCCAAACATTGCTCAACTTCCCTGATAAAGCTTAAAGCATATTCATAAGCCGGAGAGTCCTTTTCCATGGTAGCAAATTCTTCGCTGAGCAGTATGCTATCTTCGTCATATTCCATAGAGGCATCAAAATGTATTCCTATCGCATCACATACGGCAAAAAACACAATCGGGGAGCCGGTTATATATATACCGCCCTCTTCATCCGGTACCCAATCCATCTGGTTTTGCTTTGCATAATCTACCGCCTGCTCTGCGCCCGGCAGCATATAAGGCGTTATGTAATCGGGATCCTCTCGTTTCAACATTTCCACAATGGCGTCTTGCAATTCCGAAATCGTATAGCCCTGCATGACTTCAGTAGTGGTCTCCATGGTGGTTTGCGCGGGTGTTTCAGATGAACTCCCACATCCGGTGAGCAGTGCTGCCAAAAGCAGGCACGCCGCTACAAGCAAAGACAGATATTTCATATGGTTCTCCTCCCTTTTTGCAATCTGCATCGGCTGTGCATATGCTTGCCCCCACACAGCCTCCCTTTTGGCGCTTCAGCCGACGCGGTTGTAATTTTCAGCAAGCTGATTCATAGCCTTGGATAACTTATATATGTAAATAAAAGGCCCAACGCCAATCAACAGGCCCAGCACATCCCAGCCCCAAAACGTCCCCGCTCCGAAACTATGCGCATAGGGAAGCGCACGACGCGCCAGTTCCGCGCCAATGCGCGCAGACAATTTGTGGAACCAAACCAGCGTGCCTATACCGAGCGTTAACGGTGTAATGACGAAAAACAAAAGGCAATAGTGCATGGTCTTTTTTCCGTCGTACCGCGAAGCGATGATGTTGATATCCGTAGAAATTGACGAATAATACACGAGCGAATAAATCCCCAGTGTGACGATAGAAAGCAGAATAAATTTCAAAAGACCTCTGTTGGTTTTCAGCTGGGAAACCGGACGCTGTGCCGCAGCGTTTGCTGCCGTAGGCGGATTGGCAGCAGTCTGCAGCTGTGCTGTAATGCCTTGGCCGCATTTGGTACAAACGACAGCGTTGTCATCCAATTGATTCCCGCAATTTGAACAGAATTTCATTTTTCATTCCTCCAATTATTTTTTGTTTTGGGACTTTTTAGTGCTGCTCGTACAGTTTGGGGCGGTTCAATATCGAACACATGCATTATATGAGAAACGCTATAGAATTTGGTCGCATATCAGGCGACAAATTGCAGCAGTTCATTTACGGCTGTACGTTTTTTACCACGCCGGAATATTTGGAAGCAATGAATCATCTTCCGTAACTGAGCTGCCCAAATTGTACGAATATAAATCCGCAAGTATTTATAACTAAATTTGGCTCTGCTTTCACGATTGTTTTGTAAAAATATGATAGCAAATTCGTCATTTTTTGACAAGCGAATCGTGGTATAAGACCTGTTTTGCATGGTGAAATTCCGATATAGAATCAGCAGCGCGACCGTTGACCGTATGTGGCACAACCGCGGGATGAGTACGCTGAAATTCAACGACGATAAGGTACAATGAGTTTTGCAAATCGAAAGGCAGATAAAAAGAGACTTGGTTGCAATCCTCTGGTAGAATAATGTCGCAACACACCATTCTGAAGGGAGCCCGCAAGCCATGTCCGAAAAGATTGTACAGCTTAACGGGGAAGTACTCAATGGTAAATTCAAAAAAGCTAGCTCTGGCGGCGTAGAGGAAACGCTCAACGAACCGTTAGAGGCCGAAGCGGCGAAACTGACTCGGGCAGCCTGGCATCAGCGCAATGAGCAAAGGCAGGGCTGCCGCAGTGGCCACTACAGCCGAAACCTCACCACCACTTCCGGGGATATTACCCTCAAGGTACTCAAGCTCAAAGAAATCTCCTTTGAGTTCGCAATCATATTGGTGAGGTATCGCCGCTGAGGAAGCTGTGTGGTAGAAGCTCTCATTGGGCTGTACAGGTATATCCGTCCGGCGTATAGAGGTCACCACGGAAGCGCTGTAGGAGGAGTAAGGTATCCCCCACAGCATCAATGAGTTGAGCAAAAAGCGTATGTCCAAATTTAGGATTGACGGAACCGCCCTTTGCAAGGCAGACGGTACCCGCATTGCCTCTGTGGCTGGGAGCTACCTGCGCCGTAATCAGGGTGGAGAGTTTGAAAAGGTAGCTATTCTGGTAGCCATTACGGTAAAAGAGGCTGGCTACCGGAAGGTTTGGGGTGCCGCCGAGAGTCTGAATAAGGACAGGGCCAACTGAGTCTGCTTCTTCTAGTGCCTGCATGGCCGCAAGCCTGGATGGAGTTAAACTGGCGGGTAGCAACAAGTGCCATGGCATGCTGGAGGCTGTGGGGGAAGCATTCCCTGAAGCCAAATACCAGCGTTGCACCGTCCACTTTTCCGCAATGTGTTCTCCGTTCACGCCTCGTTCCAAAATAAAGCGGTGGCAAAGAGGCTCAAGGCAAGCCGCGCTTAGGAGAGCAAGAAAGCAGCTCTGGAGAAGGCCAAAGCTGTGGCGAAGCAGCTACACTCTATGAAACCGAAAGAGGCTGCCAAGAAGGTGAAGGATGGCGTCGAGGAGAAATTAACCTGCCGCGATTTTCCCAATGAGCACTAAACTCGCATCCATACCAATAACGTCATTGAACGGCTCAACCGGGAGATTCGTCGCCGCACTCGTGTCGTGGGTAGTTTCCCGGATGGCAACTACGCTCTCATGCTGGTCTGCGCTCGGCTGCATTATGTGGCCGACACCCAGTAAAGCAACAAGGGGTATATGAGTATGAAGCACTTCGAGGCTGCCCTTGAGGACACTTCCTTTGCTGGATGACTTTATTCCGTTCAGAGTCTGCAAACCATTTTGCGAAAAATCCATGACATTACTATAAAAACGCCGGAAAAGCCCGAAAGTACGGGCTATACCGGCATTTAAGAACTTCAAAGAGATAATCGAAAATCTATAAATTATTATGCAAAGATTTAATGAATACTTTTGTATGTTATTTGAAAATATACTATTTATACATAAAGCTGTTTCCCATAACAGCAAAGTAAATAATATGAATAATTAAAGCGTATTTTCACTATTCATAGGTTAAAGCCTTAGAACAGTTTGTGCTCCTTAGTATTCGATACTGTACTCGGATTAGAAGCATCCTCTCTAAAACGATACATCCGTCAGCGGATTATAATTAGTACCAATATAATCGGAATATGACAAAATATTGAGCTTTTCCCATTCGTTCAGCGACGCATCCTCTATAACAGAATATGCATACTCGCAGTATGCCTTTTTATCCGTTCCATCCGCATAACTGTTACCCATTTCCTTAAAGAAGTTTAAACGTGCCTGTTTCGCGGCCTCAAATGCTTCTCGTACTGTCTTAACATTTACAGCATAATCCGGCGAGTCAGGATTTGTCGCCTTGAGTTTGCGCGCAGCATTTTCAAAACTTGTATCGGTAGTCTCGACCCAATCATATAATGCAATTGCATCAACCTCCTTAAACGCCTGTCCAACCGTAATGTCCACTAGCCCACCGATTATTTTATTTTTCTTTTTTAACCCTTCAACGATAACGGACACCGCATTTTCTTTGAGGCCGCTTTCAAAATTAAGTTTCAATTCTTCAAAGGTTTCATCTAAATATGCATCCAGCTTTTTATCGTATAAATCTTCGATTCGCTCTAACGCTTTCGCAACATTTTCATTGTTCATGTCACAATTCGCCTTAAATCGTTCTAAAACCTTTTTGCTCTCAGACATATCAAAAAACATTTGATACCATATATCAATGTATTTTTCAACATCGTCGCTCAATTCAGATACCCTTGCAACCAACTGGTTAAACATTTCTGCTTTTCCTTTATCTGGAAAATGCTCGGCAAATTTTGAACCATATTGATTGTATAATTTCAGCATTTCATCAAAATCAGATTTTACCGAATCAAACGCTTCTTTTGACTGAACATAATCCTTTGAGTAACTGTTAAAATATTCTTTTGCCGCGTTCACAGTAGCACGATATACTTCAAACTCTGTCAAGAAAAGGTTTCCAAGACTATTCTCACAAAGGAATTTAATAGACATCGTTGAATATTCAAAATAATCCTCTACATTATCACAAAAATATTTCACATCATTATCAGATACCTCATTGTAGTTAGGGTCGCGTACGACCTTTTGATGAAACTTCTCGGCTTGGTCAATGGCTTTCGACAAGTCGGCAATATTTTCATTGGTAAAATTATTTTCTTTCGGTGCCACGATCCATATTAATTTATTAAGTAGAGCAGCATAATTTCGCAATTCTTTATATACATTGAGCAACTGAATTCTATAACGATTATCAACAGCGCGAACATTGCCTTTGATTTCTTGTAATTCTCCTTTAGAAACATCATTCAGTTCTTTAACTAGTTTATACATTTCCCCTTTTTGCGCGTCAATCTCTTCTGAATAATCCAATTTATCTTTTGCAAATCCGAACGCTTTTTCTAACAACCATGTCCCGAAAGTATCCCACGACAAATCGATCTGTGCCGCACTCATTGCATTATTAAACTCTTCGTCTGTTAATTTTTTCCTACCTTCATTCTTAAAGAGCACATCATCTGCCGTGTCAATATCTTCTAAAAAGTTTCGAATTTTTCGAGAGTAATCTCTTCCAATTTTGGAAATTACATCCGCCATTCTGTCAACTTGCTCAATAAAATCTGCCAGCGCATCTGCAGCAGCGCCGGCCTTTATTCCATGGCCATGTATACACCGAATGTAAAACCGATATAAAAACAAGAGCTGTTCATAGTCATTACAACACATGGTTGCTGCTTTTGCCCTGTTTTGATAATAGGTTACACCAACAATCAAATTGGAGGCACTATATGTTTTTGTCAAAGCAATCACTCCTAAGCCGATGCATTTTTGTCTGATTCTTCAAAGTCTTGTGCAATGGCATCGAATTTTTCTTTGCTACATTTAAAAAGTTCCTTAAACAGTTTCTTTATATCAGTGTCTAAAAAATCAACAATTAAATCGCTATAGCGTGCCGTCAGTCCATCGTTCGATTCCTCACTAGTTCCGTGAACCGTGGTAACCGGCTCCTCAGCTAATTCCTGTATTTTGCATGCAAACATTCTGGTTTCCTGCGGGTCATTTTCAATATGAGTCAAAGAAATTCATCCTTTCCTTATCCTATTTGCTTCAATTCGTTTTGGAGCCTAAATATTTCGCGCTTATATGTATCGATTTTTTGACGTTCAATTGTTATCAGCCTTTCTCGTTCTTCGACACTCTCAAGCATTGTTCGCCGACTTTGATAAATAATTTCTTCTATTCTCTGTACCGCCGGGTTGCGCAAAGTGCTGTCCACCTTTTTTTGAAACTCTTTACGAAAAGTGGAGTGTGTATCCAACTTATTTAAACGGCTAATTACAGCAGAATAATATAACGATAAGTCTGTTTGCATTGCGTTTTTAAATGATGCGCTCTGGTCATAGGCGTTCTCATATTGCTGCAATTCTCTTTCCAATTCTTCAATTCTGTTTTGAACGCGCGTTATTTTTTTCTTCAACTCCATGATCTTATTTAAAATTTCAACTTCAGTCATCATAACAAGTCTCCATGTATCGTCGTTCTCACATATTGTTTGTTTTCTTGTAGTGTTGTGTTAGGTTTTCAAGAAAATCCTCTCTCTGCTGAGCCTTCCGCCATCGACTTGACCATTATACTTGCAACCGCCCTTTCCGGACCGATGTGTCGCTTCAAAAACTTTATCTCCCCCACCACATGCTCCCAAATAATATCCTATAGTGGGAGGAGGCAATACTACAAGCGCGCAAAGCATATTGAACAATCTAAATGAGTTGTTAAGATATTCCCTCTTGCGTCTGAAATCCGCTGTAAAAGCGGGACCCACAACAGCGCAAAATTACATCTTAGTATTTTTATAAATCTACTTTTAGCAAGAAATTGATTGGTATTTTCGACGTATTTCCGTTATCAATGTCATTGGTAATATTCACAACAACCCTATTGATTTTGTAGGCATTGGAATATACCGTTTGGTCACCAATGAAGCACTCGGGAACAATACACCACCATAGTCAAAAAAGAACTTTTCGTTTTCATCGTGAAACTTTTGACTCTGGCAATGATAAGAATTATCTACGCCTCTCCTTAAAATAAGCAACACTTCCAAGAGGGGAGATATTCTTATCACAATAATGAACAAGCGTTGTGTTATGATTGAATATTTGATTTTTGGTCAGCAAGTTTGCTATATTCAGTGTTATTTTTCATGGATCCCTCTTTCCAGAGCCCCTAAATAATGAATAATATCTTAACTATTTGAATTATACTGATGCAAACGACCCCTCAAACCAGCCAAGGGGTCGTTTGCACGAAGTTCTTAGCCCCTAAACTGATTCGCAATGCTGGTATCAGTTTCTTCAACGATCTTAGCAGTAGAATCAAGTGCGGTTGCAATTTCACGAATCAGTTCCTCAGCCTTCATAAAGCCGGGCTTCAGTTCCTGATAACGTGCTGCGTAGGATTCGCTCGCTGCACCTTCCCACTCACTTTGGAGCTGCTGAAGCAGAGAATCCATAGTAGCGATAACGCCATTTACGGTATCTGCTTCTGCGCGATACTGATTGGCTCTCTCGCGCATCTGATCAGGGGTAATTCTAATCTGATTAGCCATGGTTTTCCTCCTTTTTACAGATTTTATATAACCGGTATCCCGGAAATATACTTATGTAAATTAACCTCTAAGCTGATTCGCAATGTCGGTATCGGTTTCTTCAACGATTTTGGCAGTGGAGGCAAGTGCTGCTGCGATTTCGCGGATCAGTTCTTCAGCCTTCATAAAGCCGGGCTTCAGTTCCCGATAACGTACAGCATAGGATTCGTTTGCTGCGCCTTCCCACTCGCTCTGAAGCTGCTGAAGCAGAGAGTCCATCTTGTTGATAACACCATTTACAGTGTCAGCCTCGGCGCGATATTGGTTTGCTCTTTCGCGCATTTGTTCAGGGGTAATTCTAATTGGATTCGCCATTAGATTTTCTCCTAATTTTCTTCCAGACAAGTCGGTATTAATCACATATTAAGCTTTCCAAGTTTCTGGATTACCTCTTTTGAGTTCCGGATGTTTTTCTAAGTAAACATTTATATTAACTACCATATTCTCATTTTCGGCATCCGTATATCCCTCGAAAATTACATTTGAAATGTTCTCGTGATTAAAATAAGCCATTCTATCACTTACTAACCCATCTGGATATGGTACTGCACCATAATCGAAGAAAAATGTCTCTTGACCATTTTTTACATTTAACGCCCTAGAAATAATAAGCATTTTTTGTGTTGCTCCTTTAAGAAGGACAACGCTTCCGAGTGCTACATATTTAATCATAAAATTTCTCCTTTTCCTTTGACAGAATCATTAATTAGCTGAAAAAACTCTTCGACGCTTCCGCAGATTTCTTTTGGGTGTTCAACATTTGATAGCGAAAGAAAATACACTTTTCCGGACAATGAATCCCAGTAAAAATCATCATTATCCTCATCTTGGGCAAGAGGAATAAATGTCGTTGGAATACTATCATTATCCTTGTTATATTCCATTACCTTTTCTATTGGCATTTTTCCATAACGGAGGTCATAAAGAAATATAACACAAAACTCGACGCCACATTTTTCAAATCTTGTTTCATACATATCACAACCATTATGCCTTAGATAATAATCCCTTAAAATATCCGGAAATGAAAATGAATATCGAGCTTCGACTTCCTTAATGTACTCATCGTCAATTTTAAAGTTAGGATCATCACGTTCCACAAATAAATATTTTCCCATATGTATACTCCTCCTAAACAGCAAAAACATTCTCAAATGAAGGAATACGAACTTGGTCTTTGTGTTGTAAGACAGCTTCTAATTCTTTCCGATTAGAAAAAAATTCTGTTTGATTGCTCCATTCATCATTCAAACCGCTTGCAATCGGTGATAAATACTGCCCAAGGTCTGCCTGATTGTATGCCGCGTCAATTTCTTGCTTGTCATAACCTTTTCCGTAAACAACATGATATTGCTTAGCAGAACCAGAATGGTTTTTTATGGCCTTATGTGCATCTTGATCTATGAACTGCAAAGTAGTTTCATTATTTCTCACATCGTAGTCATCTAAATGATGCCAAACATAATCGCCTTTTTTGCCTCTCATAGATTTAAAGTCAATATCTATGCCTCGTTCTTTAAGAATTTTCTCTGCTTCTAAATAGTCTTTATTTCGATTACCAGTAGACTTAATTTTAACTTGGATTGGTTCACCTGTTTCCGTCTTTAAAATATAATCGGATTCCGAAAAATCAACACCACCATTTTTAGTTTTTTTCAAATTCTTTAATCCAGCTTTTTCGCCAGCCTCAAAAGGATTCTGCTTATTATTATAGGATGATGTAACCGCATCTGCCGCATTTTGTGCTTTGTCAATTGACATTTGAGTCTTAGCGCCAGATAGCCCGCCGATTGTAGCATCGGTCACTATGTTCTTCACATTAAATGCATCATCAATTGCCGCATCAAGATCGCCTTTTGAGGAAATTAATGTTCCGGTACCTCTTGTAATCACACCAGATGTTACCTCAGAAACTGAACCTATAGTAGCGCTTGCCCCCACTCTTATAAACCCATTTGACGAATGCAACAAAGTATTTCCAATCGTTGTTTTACTTAACCCTGAAGTTATTGCTCCACCTATTGATGCACCGGCATACCCAGTAACAAACCCTGTAACCCCCGCGACAACAACATCTTTTCCAAAGGACCCCCAATCAATTTTATCAGCATTCTCAATAAGATTACCGTGTTCAACATATTGATCTGCCAAATTATTAGTTCCGGCCATTACAGCACCACTTACAGCAGATACAGCTCCTACGACTATAGGTGTTGCTGCTCCACCAGTTGCTGCAATTGCAACAATTGAACCAACGATACAAACACCAGTTACAATCCACTTAATAATCGTTGCTTTTTCTTGACGCTCTTCATATTCTCTCTGCAAATCCGCAACTCTTTGATTTTCATTTTCAATTGCAGTATCAATTGCACTAGATTTACTTTCCATTTCTTCAGTAACATCAATATGAGAATTGTACAACTGCAAAAAAGATGACGAAGAAGCAAGACTTTCTGTCGTAAAATTAGTTCTGTATGTTCGACTCGAAGCTGTTTGTTCATTAATAAATGCGCGTAAGGCATTTATCATCTGCGTGGTGTTAATAAAATCATTATTATAATGACTATCTTCTAAGGTGTTAATTTCTGTATCAAGATCCGAAAGAAAATTAGAAACCGATATATGTTGAGCATCAACTGCAGTGACATCAGCATACGATACATAAAAAATATCTTTAATTCCATTTAATACATACGATATAGAATCATCGATACTTATTGCTGTAGCCTTAGTTGAATCAATACGTCCTTTATAATCTAATAATTCAGTGGATTTAATAACAGAATGTAAATCTGTATCAACATTCGTCTGATAATCACTTTTGTATAGTAAACAATTCGAAGAATGCAATGAAACCACCTGAGTTAGCAAAGCTATTAATGTCATATGAACATTTTCTATATAGCTTTTTATATTATCAGCAGCGGCACCTGACATATTAGTGGTATCTAATAATGTTTGAAATTTGCCTTTTATTGATTCCAATTCAGAGATCCAGTTATTAGCTTGATTCCCTACTGAATTGTACATACTATCAAGTGAGTCAAAGTCAACTTTATACCGCATTTTCCTACCTCATAACTTATGTATTCTGTGAAGCCGAAATAGCTGCATCCATTTCATTAGCCTCGTCAACTAAATCATCCAAGTCCTGTGCATCACGCAATACTAAAGACTTGTATAAATCAAGTAAACTCTTTATACTCGCATGTTGCGAAATAATATTTACAGATGTTTTCAATGTACTAACATTATCTGAAGAAATCACAGCGTAATCATCGTTGATTAAATTTCCAGAATCTTTTAGTGCTGATATTTCTCCTGTTAGTGCTTTATCAATTTTAAATTCTGCCAACTTATATCACCTCATTTAGTTAAAGAAATTTTCAATCTTATTGGCCAAACTATTAATCCAAGAACCTAGTCTACCAAGCAATCCATACTCACTCATTCGTTGATTTTCAATTCGAGTAATCTCATTATTTAGAGAATCAAGAATATGATCTATAGAATCGTTGTAATAACTGTCATTGATATCGATAAGAGTTGACATTTTTGTGCAAAATGAATTATAAGTTGAACCTTTCCAATCATGCTTTTCTTCGTGTAAGTTTTTATCTAATTTCTTATTGCTTTTAAATGCTTCTTTCAGTTCAACAATCGACTCTTTTGCCGGTCGTAATCTACGAAGCAAATAATCACAATTTTCGATGCGCGATAAACAAGCATTGTACTGCGATTGAGCACTTGATTTTTGGCTAACAAGGCTATCATACTCAGCATTATTTGACATCTGCCTACACCTCACTTTCTCAATAACTTATAATTTTACAATCAATTTAAAATGATTGAATCCCTAAGCAGTTAAGTTTGTCAAGCACTTTGCTCCTAAGTGTATCCGATGCAGTGCTTATTGTCGTTGAGCAATTCGTATCGATTACATATACATTTTCAAAAATCCGCTCAATATCAGCTAAGAAGAAAGCTGACGTTTGGCGTAATTAAGTTTAGATAGCAACTCTGCTTTTTTCCATTACACAACCTCATTTAAATTATTTAGTTGCAATAAAAGCTGTCTTCAACTTAAAGCAATCGTTATCTTTAATGTAGTAACCATCACCAAGTTCGATTGGTTTCTTGAAATTGCGCGACATAGCCAACGGCACATCAAAGATCTTCATATTACTCATATCATCGAAATACATGAGGTTGCGTTGTTCACGAATGTTTTTCATAATCTCTGGAGCATTGTAAGGTATATTTGCGTTCTCAACGAATACGGCAATACATACCTTCATATTCTTATACCTTCCGATAATATTTTTGTATGCAGCAAAGGCATCAGAATTATTACATATAGCAAGCAGTGCATCTTGATTGTCAACAACCAACATGAGAAGCTCTGCATCATTAAGTACATCTTCATCACCAGTAACAAGGGCATCATAGCGAACCTTCAACTGCATTTCAATTTCCTTAATGTACTTAACTGCATCCTCGGCAATCATACTGTATGCTGTAATATTATCACTTTCCTTAAGAGAGGCGAGTTTTTTGCCAATGCTGTCAACCACATAAACTTTACTCATGCTGGGGTACATCGTTGCAAGCATGTCAACAGAATACTTCAGCCAATTATGTCTGCCCGCATCCTCACGTCCTGTAATTGCCAACAAACCCGCTGCAGCGAAATCGAGCACATAAGGAGTAACCGTCGCATAATCCAAACCGATAACAATCGAGAATTTGTCCTCCATGTAATTGCTGAACTGTTCCACTACAAACCCCTTTGTAAGGGAGACCGGAATCAATGGGATTCTCTTTGCCGTCATATGTTTATTAGCGGCATTTATTTCAGAGATATACTTCTTGATTTCCTGAACTCTATCAATTTCCTTTCCCCCCTTGAAAGCAAGATAGGATTGACATTCGTAATGGCCTTTATCTATCTCAACAATGGCTCTGCCTGGAATGCTGTCTATACGTTCACTGCAGTGTTCAAACAGGGAGCTATACTCGTTTGAATCATTGCAGTACAAAGCCATTCTTGCAGAGAAATTAGATAAATACTTATACCCAATACCTGCCGTTTGCGAGTTGGCAATAACAATACTAATACCAACTGTCAAACCTTCTCTGCAGAGATTTAGAAGCTCATCATCGTCTTGGAAATAGATTTCCTTTAATGCTGTTAAATTATCAATCAACAGTACAATAAGAGGAAGATCCTTTTTCCCCGCCTCTTTATATGCTGCAAATGAGCTTACACCCACTGACATGAGTTTTTCTTTTCTGGACTCAATCTCAGTATTAAGAAGCTTAAATAAATTCTTCAGCTTTTCATCCTCTGAAGGACACACCACACCGCCAACATGATTCAACTTGTCAAAATTTTTAAGAACCATGGAAGCAAAATCAATAATATAAATATTCGCCTCGTCAGGCGTGCACTTTGTTGACAAACTGCGAATAATGTTTTGCAGCACATTGGTCTTGCCAGACTGAGAAGAACCAATGATCATAAGGTTGTTGTTTCCAAGATCAATGGTATGTACACCCTGATATTGATTTTCAGGGTCATCATATACGCCAATCTCCACCGCATAACTCCCCGGTTCTGCTATTTTCTTGTCGGAAGCAACGAAATCGATGCAATTACTGAGAGAAGGCAGGCAGATATCTGGCAACTTAGGAAGATTAATGCTGTCACAATAGTCTGCAACATACTTAACAATCGCATCCAACTGTGTAGCGCTACCTTCGCCACTCTTTTTCTTCTTTTGTGAGTATACAGGCATACGCTTGCCTGACTCATTCAAACTGTAAATCGTAAATTCTTTTACGTTGGAATCATCGGTCTTTTCAGAAGCGCCACTGTATGCAGACTGGAACAGTTCAAAAATTTCATTATTACCTACTTGTAGGTATGCACGCCCCGGTTCTTTAATTTCCGCAGCCAGAGGAGATTTAATTACCTCATTACTATCTTCCTGACTTTGAACCTTCAAACAAAGTTTAAACCGAGAGTTACTCCAAATCTGTTCGTTAACCTGACCGGATGGCTTTTGCGTTGCAAGAATAAGGTGCACGCCTAGGCTTCGACCAATACGAGCGGCAGAAATCAGCTCCTTCATAAATTCCGGTTGTTCTGCCTTTAACTCCGCAAACTCATCCACGATAATAATTAGATGCGGTAAAGGTACCTTGGTTTCACCGGCTTTAAATTTTCTGATGTATTTGTCAATATGGTTCACATCCACTTCTGCAAAAAGGCGTTGACGCTTCTGCAGTTCAGCCTTAATTGACTTCAAGGACCGATTAATTTCTTTGCCATCAATATTTGTGATTGCACCGAGCAGATGGGGCAATTTCTTAAACTGATTTACCATGCCACCGCCTTTGAAGTCAATAATCACAAAAGCGATTTCATAAGGAGAAAACAATGTGGACATTGCTAAAATATAAGTTTGCAATATTTCGGATTTGCCGGAACCTGTAGTACCAGCAACAAGACCGTGTGGGCCGTGTGCCTTGTCGTGTAAATCTAGGGAAACCACTCCGGTCTTTGAAACGCCCAACGGCGCTGACATGGACTTAAACACCTGTGATTTTTCCCATCTGCTTTTCAAATCAATATCATCTACAGTCAATATGTTAAGAAGTTCAAACATCGTAATATTTTTAGTTAGCGTGCCTTCCAAAGATATCTCTTCAGTATACACAGGCGCCAAAAGTTTAACAATATCTTCAGCTTGAGATGTTTCAATGTTCGGATAAACGAAGTTAGAAACTTCGCTTCGGTCTTGCGTATTAATCAAAACGGCATTCTGACGGTCCACAATAGAGACAATATAACCACACCCTTGCGGAATATCCGCAAGAGTGTCGCCAAAGAAAACAAAGGTAACGCCCAAATCCTTGGACTTGTCAACAAATTTTGAAATCGGATGATTTTTAAACCCACACTCATCATAGAAGAACACAACAATATTGCTGTCATAAGTTTTGTTTTGCTCTCTTATGGTGAGTTCCTTATAAAGGTACTCAAAAATCAAATTTTTACTTTCATCGTCGCATACAATGTTTCTGCCACCAACAGTATCATTGTAAACGTGTGGAAGAAATCTAAGCCACTGAACATGCTCTTTATGGAACCGTTCAGCAACGAATACCATTTTCACATCGGAAAAATACTGTCTTCCTGCTATATCAATAACAATATTCTTAAGTATCTCAAATCTGTATACAGGCGCACCGACAACACCTATTGCATTGATTTGCTTGAAATCACATACAATAGGTGCATTATGCACATTTTTGTACTCTGCGCAAATTTGTTCGGGAATTTGCTGTAGCTCATCTTCGATTTCTAATTTTTCTTGTTTCTTATAGTTAATCTCTCGCTTAGAAAGCACATCGCCATTCCCAAAACGGACGCAGAGATAATCCTCATCATCTTTTGAACGGTCAAAGAGCTTAGAGGAGAATGAGGCAAAACGCTCTTCCGTAACGAATTGAGGAACAAACAATTCTTCTAATTCATTGCGCTCTTGGTCACGACACTGTTGAATCTCGCCTTTTTTCTTTGTTATGTAAGCGTTGTACTTCTCTATACGCTCGGCAGAACTTACCTTATAATCCTTATTACCTTCTTTGATGCTCATAATCGTAGTGAATATTGCCATGGCTCCAGAGATAGCAGACATGATAATCATTGCTCCGCCAAAAAAAGCCATAACCCCTGCAGCTATTAGCATACCAAAAGAAGGAAGTAATCTCATAAAAAGATTATTCTTGGGTTTTTGCGGTTTCGCTGGAGGGTCTAGTATTTCAATCTTATCATCGCAAACAACAGTTTTTATACGCGTATTCCGATTAAATTTGGGGTAAGAATTTTGCTCCGGTTTATCAATGTAATTAATAGAATTGACAATCAACTCTTCACGGATTTGCGTCCATATCTTATCGTCCTTTAAATAGAAGAAATAATCTGAGATGGAGAGAAAATCCCCTTCCTTGATGATATCTTTGCTCTTCGCTTTCTTGCCGTTGATATAAACACCGTAAGTGGTATTCTTAATATCTACAATAAACCCTTCCGTATTTTTGCTAAGGATGAGCGCATCGTCTTTTACATATTCTCCGCCTATTACAATATCGCTGTTTACTGATGAACCGATTGTCAGCGAAGGAAGGCCGGAAATATCGATGATTCTCTCATATTTCTTCTTTCCATCATCAAAATCGATTAAAAAATCCATGGTAAAAACAAGGTTGTCGGATTCCTGATACTTTATTTCAAGAATATCTCCATGGATTAATTTCTTGGTCATCAGTTTTCTTATGTCGCCAGCCGTTAGATAAAGATTATCCGAGCAGTGTACTGACCAGTCGGAACCATTTTTCACGAAAAGAAGTTCAAATTGGCCAAAGAATAGCTCCTTTCGAAGACGAATATCACAATCTATTCCGGTACCGACCTTAATTTGCTGGGCGTCGGGGGCAAGTTCAATCTCCTTGTAGAGAGTATTGCTTGAAAGTGTAATTTTATATCGATTCATTCGATTTGCCTCCTATTCCGTAAAGTTAATAACGCTGCCGTTGCGCAGGCCAAATTCCGCCAAGGTCTTGTTCCCCTTTAGAAGAGCGATAGGATTTTCAGCTTTTAAATAACAATTCTTGATGTCCGAAGTATCAATATTCAATTCATACGCTGTATTCAGTGCATTAACTAAATCATTGGCAGATATATCCAGCGGCACTTCAAGGTCCACAGAGAAGTTTCTTTTTATAATATTAAAAATAATGATGGCAGAATCTTTATTCATCGAGGGCCTCCGTTACATAATCAAAAATGCGGCCTTTTGGATACTGTTTTCTTTCGAAAGCGCATCCGGCTTCATGTTTTCATAATGTACAAAATGTTCAATGTATTCGCTTACCGTAAACTTAAGCGCAATATTAGGCGAAATCAGAGCATTGTCGTTTTCTTTATCAAAGTCGTTACAAATAAAAACATATTTGTCTGCGCTTGCTCCGTTGATATTGGAAACGAGAATATTTGTGGCAAGAACAGAAGCCAAGGTTTGTTTGACCACAATAACAACTTTATCCGCAATATTCAGTAAAGCAGCCTTGTCTTCGTCGAATGTGATATCCGCATCGACTACAATAAAATCATATTCTCCGCTTTTTTTGGCAGAAAGAATAATCTGTTTAAATATTGAGTAATTCACGCCCAATGACATCAACGCTGCCTTGAACGGGGGAAGATAGCTGAATAATTCCTTACGAATAACATGTTTAATATCGGAATAAATAGTATCCGATGAAGAAGTAAGTAGGGCATATATTTCTGCAGCAGTAATCGCAGAATGATTCTCAAGCATATGTTGGAAGACCTGCAGATGAGCTGCGTTAATATAAAGCACGCGCTTATAATTTTTAGTCAATGATGCACTTATACCCATAGCTGCGGTTGTTTTGCCTGTGCCGCCGCTGGCAGAATAGAACAGTATTACCTGTGTCTCCTGTTTGCCATTGTTTTTAAGTTTTAATATATCTGCACTTTTTCCGGTAATCTCATTAAAGATTTCTTTTATGCTTGTATACTTGAAAATATGGTTGATATTTAAATCCGCAGTCTGATCCTCTTCATACTGTTCGTCCATAACAAAAATATGCGAGATGTTATGACGCTGCATATCCTGACTGTACAATGCATCGGAAACAATAAGAATATCCGCTTTTTGAGGAGCCGAAAAAAGCGATTCAAAGTATTTGGTCTCCGTAATAATTTCCAAATCCACCTGTTCAAAGAAATCCTCGACGAATTTCAGCTGAAGCGGAATTATGTAGTTGATGTCGGTATCCGCAATAATAATCCTCGGTTTCGCCACAATTCACCCTCCTTAGCCCATGCTGACCTGAAAGTCACTATTTGCCAGACGTATAATATCCCCGTTACGGATAGGGTGAGGCTGATTCGGCTGCAGCCTGATTCTATTTACATATGTACCATTTGCACTTTGCAAGTCCGTAATCGTGTACTGACTTCCTATTCTGTTAATTCGACAATGAGAACGGCTAATCATCTTGTTAAAGCCTATCACGCCATCGCATATTTCCGCCTTCTTGCCGATAACAAATACATCTTTTGTTACGGCGATTTCTATACGAGTGGGTGCATTCATTGCAATGATGCGCAAAGAACCGGAACCGATATTTTTTCCGTCCATGGCACTTCGCTTGTCGTTTATCGGACCTCCTTCAATGTTTTTTCCGCCTTTGGTTCGCGCATATAAATCTTCAACGCTAAGCGTTCCGTTAGAAAGGTCGGCAGAAAATTGCATTGTTTTAGGCGTTGAAAGCATGGGCATATCGGCTATAAGCTTAACCAGCCCGGTTCTGAGTTCGTTTTCAAAACTTGCATTGTCTTCATATATATGTTTGTTAAGCGGCAGATACACAAGGCTGACTTTATAAGTCGCAGGGTCTACAAATATATGATTAAATGCAATATCAATGTTTTTACAAGATAAGAATCCGTTTAGATTGACGCTGATAATATCGGCAAGCAAATTGGCTATTATCGTCAAAAAGCTTTCGGGATCCATCGACGGAAGCATCGAGGCAAATGTTTTTAATCCCTTTGTAAGATAAAACATTTGCAGCTTTCCGTTAAAAGTCATTTTCATGCACTTCACAAAGCAACTGTTCGCCTGACTTTGCAATACTTTGTACTCGGTAGACAGAAAGGCGCCGTTATCATTCAGAATATATGCAAAATTGGAGCCGCACTCCATCTCTGTAATAATATTATTTTCAATCAACACATTCATGATATAAACACCTTTTCACCCGGATGATTGCTATTTATCACAAGTTAAAGCATAATAACTCATTCTGCTAAGGCTTCTGACAAATAGTTCTCGACTTCCCACGCGGGTGAGACCCGCGTGGGAAAGCCATAAAAACTCCTCTTAACCGAACCGTTTATTTTGCTTCTTTGTCATCTTTTTTTCTGCGCCTAAATGCAACGAGGAACCAAATGAACCCCGCAAGCACTACAACGCCGCCAATTGAGCCCCAGAACAGAGGCTGATTGGCATACCAACGGACGAAGAAGTTTGTAGATACGGTAATGGTATCGTTAAACACATAAAGTTCGTTTGTGCTGAAATCGTCTGATGCGGTATCTGTTACATTGCCGGCAATGTCCGTTACCTTAAGCTGAACAGTTTGTGCATCGGCACTTTCATTCAGCGTAAAGCTGCCTGAATAGTTGAAAGCACTATCCCCGAACTCGGTGATTGTATCAATCGTGCTGCCGTTTACAATGACTTCAATCGATTGTAAGCCGCCAACATCCACGATTGTATAGTCGACATCCAATGTTTGTGCGTTCACAATCGGCTTGTCAAGATTTACGATATTACGGATTTCCGGCTTCGTAGTATCGACCGTGAAGTCCATAGTATGCAAGACCTGATTCCCGGCTGCATCAATCGAATTTTCCGGAACGCTGGTAGACTCGTTTCTGTCCGAATCATCGGCAGCATATGCAGAGGTCAGGGTAATCTTATACACGCCGTCTTCTGCGAAGTTTTCCTTGGCAATGGTATACGCATACTGGTACCAACCGCTTTCACCTATACCTGCATTGCCGTCAACGGCAGGCGTGGAGGTATACTGTGTATCAATCGCTTCGCCGTCACGCGTAATCAGAATATTCAAAGAATCCGTGAGAATCTGATTTGCGTTATACTCTGTGATTACAAGGTCCTGCGTAATAGCCTCCGAATTGCTGCCATCAATTTTAATGTATTGCTTTTCAAGCAGAGAGGTGAGATAATCGCTGTATTCATACACGGAGCCGTAGCGGTTGATTGTGAACTTCAAGCTTGATTCGGTTGTATGGTTAGCTTTATCGGTCATGCCGATTGTCAACACATAAATACCGTCGTTTTCCACCTCGGACGGAATTTCAAAGCTGCCCGAGCCACCTTTGTCGGTGTCGGAGGAGCGGATAAAATCGTCCGTTACATCCTCGACGGAATTAAAACGCGTTCTCTCAAGCCTGATCGTCTTGGTGTCAAAGTTCTCATCTTCAAAGCTGAAAGCCACGGTTACATCGTTTTTGTACGCACCGCCTTCATTCGTTCTGGCAACGCCGTTGATGCTGTATGTCGGAGCCTGAATGTCTGTATCAACCGTAAGCTGATTAGAGGTATAAGTCTGCATCTGGTTAGAAGACTTATCCTGGTAGTTTATCGTGATGATATAGTCTCCGTCTTCCGTCAGTGTGAAGGTACCCGTGTGCGTATCCACGCTGTTGTCTGTCCAGCTCGGTGTCACGGCATATGGCGCTCCGCCGTCTTTCGCAACCATGACTTGAACATCGTTTGCATAGAAGTTTGCTTCCGTAATCGTTACGGTCGCATGGATGTCGCCGTCATAGTAAGAAATACCGTTAACCTCATTTACAGGCGTATTATATTGAACGGTCGCGGTAGGTGCGATGTTATCCACAACAATTCGCTTTGTATCCTTCTGATTGGTTTCATTATCGGCGCGGTCATAGGCCGTAAACTCGACTGTACCGTTGAACTGATTGTCCGCTCCCAGAACCATTTTCGGAATTTCAAAGGTCATTGTCGCAGTCAGACCGTCCTCCGAATACTCGATATCCGCTGCTTCGACAGCCTGATCAATCAGCTCGGCATTTACTTGGCTTACGCCTGCTGCGTTCAAGTAGCTGTATTTGAAGTTGTGAACGCCTGATGTAATATCATCGGCCGTAAGCGTTACCGTCATCTTTGCGTTATAGAAGCCGAAGCTTAAAGATTCAAGGACGGTATCCAAAACACTTGTGCTGTAAGAAACCGTCAGATTCGTCGGAGCAGTCTTATCCACGGTGAAGTAATCCGGGGCATAATCATCGGCTTGATTTGTGGCAAGGTCGGTATAGTCTACATCAAACGTGTAGTTCGCATCACCCGGATAGGTAATGGTGATGATATGGATGTCATCATTTTCCCCTGGACGCCACTCCGATAGTGTACACAATGCCGAAGCGTCCAGTTCTTTGCCGGTTATATCCTTGGCAACGATTTGGAAATCGACCTCTTTGGCGTTGAAATTATGCTCGTTAATGGTTACAACTGCCGTCTGCGTATCGTCAAAATACTGTCTGTCATTCCCGTCACGGTCTTTGACGGTGTCGATGAGATTTGTATTTTGATATTCGACATCAATAACGGGTTTTATCGTGTCAATTGTGATGGTGTGTGATGTGTACGGCACCATCTTATTGTTGGAGCGATCCGTATACTCAACATTTACCACATAATCGCCGTCGCCGGAAAGGGTGTACGTGCCGCTATGCTCATCCACGCTCTTATCTGTCCAATTCGGCGTTACGGTATACGGTGTTTCGCCGTCTTTCGATACGGAAACGACAACATCTTCGGAGAAGAAGTTCGCTTCGTTTACGGTAAAGGTAACGGTAGCGTCTCCGTTATAATATGCCGTAGTATCAACCTTTCTGGATTCTTTGCTGTACGTAGCGGTCATCGTCGGGCTGATCGTATCAATCGTGATTGTCTCCGACTGATAGGTAGTCATTTCGTTATCTGATTTATCTGTGTATTCTACTTTAACAACATAATCACCGTCACCTGTAAGAGTGAATGTGCCGATATGAACATCAACGCTGTTATCGTTCCAAGCAGCCGTTACAGAATTAAAATCACCACCGTCTTTGGATACAGAAACCTTGACATCTTCATCATAGAAGTTTGCTTCTGTAATGGTAAGTTCTACTTCAACATCACCGTTAAAATAATGAACATCATTTATCGAATTCTGTGCAGCCGTATCTGGCTCTGCTCCGGCATATTTTACCGTCATTATCGGGCTGATTGTATCCACGACAAACACATTGCCATTGTCTGTTGCAGAGTTGCTGTTACCTGCTTTATCGTACACAGTAAACGAGATATTGCCACGGTACTGCTTCGCCTGTGAAGCGGTCAATGTAAGCTCTGCTTTGCCGTCAGCAAAAGTCAGTGTACCCTCCTCAGTTTCCAAGTTCGTTTCGGACTGCCCGGCCTCGCGGGTATATGTCCAGTCCAAATAATCAAGGCCGGAAGTATCGTCTGCAGCAGTAAATCTCAATGTGACAGACGGATTGTAGAAACCAAAAGTGATTGCTTCAAGGAGTGTATTTATTGGTGATGTTACATATTCCACCTTTAAATCAGCAGGGTTCACAGAGTCAATTTTAAAGTCTTTGCCGTTTGCATCTACAACTTTTACGCGCGAAATTGCACCGTTCGCATCTTTGAGATATACATAACGCTCTTTTTTGCCCTGATCGTCAAACACCACGGAATCGCCGAACGCATCCGGGTCGCATTCTTTGGCGATTGTATAAAGCGACGTACCATCGTCCGCCGTTGCAGGTTTGACTGTAACTGCGCTTTTATACCACTCGTTGCCATCTGCCTTTTTGCCGTCAAGCGTATACAGTTCGCCCTGCCCGAAATCAGCAAAGCTCACTTTGAGGGTATAATAATCTTGGTCATTTTCTTTTGCACGAGTACCATTTGTCACCCTAACGGTTAGCTCCAGCCCGCTGTCTTTTTCTTCTATAATCCTGTTAGCAATTTCTTGCATTCCGCCATCAGCCCAAGTCAGATGAGCTTCGAAGTGCGGCCAAGTCCCCTTCACGCTGCCTATTAATGCATTACACATTTCTTTACAAGCACTATCATAGAAAACTTCTACTTTATTCTGTCTTCCATATTGTGTCACTTGAAACTTGTTAGTCGGAAGCGACTCACCCAGCGTATACATCTGGACTTCTTCTTCATCGAGTAAAATGAAATCGCCCTGATTATCCGGATGAACTATCACTGACAGGTTATGTGTAAGAGTAACACTGTTATAGTTATCGGTTTCAGTCAAAGTTGCGGTTACAACAAGGTCCACAGCCTGTTTTTTCAGCGTCAACAGCCCGTTTTCATCAATCGTGGCATAATCGTCAATGTTCTGATTTTGCATATCTGCCGCGTCGGCAAAATTAACCTTATAGGAAATTTCCCCGCCGGTCTGTGAACTGTCTGCTGCGGCAAAATCCACTTCCGTCTGAATTTCGCTGAATTTTCCGACAATATTTGCAGGCAGATTCTCATTTTCAAACTCAAAATTCGGATTTGCTTTTGCAATAGTCACGGTCGCAGGATTAAGTTCTATTTCTGTTGGATTGTAATTTGTTCTTTCAACCTTAATTTTTACAAAATACTCTCCAGCATTTTCACCAACGGGGACATTGTCAGCCGTCAGTTCTACCCAAGCGTTGGAATTTTCAACCTCTTCCGCGCTGTTTCCAACCATGAAATAGACTGTGTCTCCGTCTTTTAAACCGGATACAAACTGCCCCGTTACCTCGTCCTTTTTCAAAAGCTCTTGCTCGCTTCCGTTATAAACAAGATCTGAAGCAAGCTGTGCGCTGAGGCCCTCTATTTCAGTTGCAGCAATTTTGGACGTGCCTTCTTTGTCAAACACTTCATAGTTTGGGTTACCAGCGATTACAAGTCTTACAGTATATTCTCCAACAGCTTTTGCTTTTGGAACCTCTTGAATGTTTTCAGAATAAACTTGGCCATTTAAATACCACGTAACCTTACTGCCATCTGGGATATTCTCGGCACCTTGAACAGTAACTAATTCCTGTTCTTCCTCATTATAAGGAAGCGGCTCATTTGCAGAAAAATCGACCTGAATATCAGCCGGGTTCACATATGTATAAATTTCGCCGGATTCAAAAGGCAACTCTTTGTCTTCTCTTTCAACTTTAACGGTAATGACATACGGAACAACATTCCCGCCAGTATCACGCTTAACATTTGTAACTTTAGGCGCTTCAGTTCCTAAATCAACACCGTCCATAGTGTAAGTAATAGTATCCGTTTCAGGATGAACGCCCTGAACATTAACCGCCGGAATATCTTTTTGGTCAGGGTCATATAGAATTGTGCGACCTGTAACCGTAATTCCGGTAGGCATTTTGCTGATCAACACAACTTCAAAATTCTGATCATCAGAGGTAATTGCCGCTTCGGTAAGTGTTGTATTTGTCTCAAAGCCTTCCTTGCTAACGGTTGCGGTAAGCGTTAAATCGTCCGCAGTAAAGTCGGCTTTAGACAGAATTTCCACACAGCCGTATTCATCGGTTTGATTGGTTCCACTTTTCCATGAGTCGCCGTTGATTTTAGAATCAATCGTGAAAGTAACCTCAGCATCCTCAACGACACTGCGGTTTTCGTCTTTAACGGTTAAGGTTACTGCATCGGGATGCTCATCTGTGGCAGCAAGCACAGTTGTTGCAGAAAACGGCACTATGCTCAACAGCATTAGTACAGACAACAGCGCTGCAACCAACCGTTTGGACAGGTTTGTTTTTGCTTTAGCCATGGTTTTCGTCTCCTTTTATCGGTTTGAAATTGGTAAATATATAAACTCTTCCGTTAAACATGCAATGTGCATTCATCGAAAGCAGAATTACAGAAAGCAGTGGGTATGGTAAGTATGTTTCTTTTAATTTAGTAAAAGCCGTTATAACAGCAAACAGCAACGCCGCAGCGAGCATTGCGTCAAATATGGACGCCGGTACATTTGAGAAAAAAGCGAGTGCGCCTATTTTTTGTTTCGCGGGCAATTGCCTTTTCTGTGTTTTCAAGTTGTACTCTTTGCGGAAACGATTTGCCAAGCCTATGCATACATATCCGCATATCAAAAACAGCCAAAATGTAATTCCGGTAATAATCTGTCCTGTCTCGGCCTCCCCTACAAACGGCATCCACAAAAATGTTGCGGAAACAACCGCTTCACAAGCAAAGGAAACCCAAAACAATATTTTTGCTTTACAAATTTCGCTCATGGAATCACCTCATCGGTGTGTATCAGCATTACTTCTTCCATGAGCTTAAGTGCCGCTTTACCACCGGTTCTTTTTACAGCGGATGGGGCTGCTGGGTCAAGCGCAGCTGTAGCTTCCGCGTCCGTCAGGAGCTCTGTGACTTCGCTGTCCAGCATATCGGTTTTTTCCGAATGGATGCTACCCGCTTTATTTTCTGCCAACAGCCTGGTCTCCGGACTAACGGGGTTTGCACGCGTTTCCTGGTTAGTCAGCTTCGCTGAATCGGGAATATTGCCTGTCAATTTCCCGCGGGCGGCATTCGTTTTGCTTTCCCTATATGTTTTCACACCTGTTTTTTCATTCGCCGCCCGTATTTTTGCAATAGACTTCCTTGCGGTTCTGCCCGAAAGGTCACCGATTACGGTTGGAATCTTAAAGAAAAACCAGAAGAATACAGCAAGCACAAAGCTTACTCCGGCAACAGCAAAAGAGATAATAGATAATGTGGACAAGGTTTCCGCCATCTTTAATTGCCTCCCTGCTGTCGTTTTTCTACTTCGTTGTATTTTGCATGAATGTTTGCGATAAACGAATCGTAATTGGCACTAATTTCATCTTTTAAATCATTCACATACTCCAAAGTAGATGTGATACCATTGGCATTTTGATTTAAGGTATTCATTAAATCCAACGCTCTTTGACGCTCAAATCCAACACCGGCCATATACTCAGCTTGGTCGTTGAGCAGCAGCATGGTCACATAATAAAGTGAGATTTTATCATAGTTTGCCTCACTGTCTGACGCTTGCGATACCGTGCTTAACGATGAATCAATTTCCTCAAACAGTTGGTTGTATTCCTCCAGCGTATGCTCGGTTGTCGTGCTCTGATTCGTCATGAATTTACAGATGGAATCGTAACAGGCTGCGATAGATTTTTTATCAAAGTTTGCCGATTCTGCCGAAGATGCTTGCGCAAAAAAGTTCTGTGCATTTACTGCGCGGCTTTTAAACGAACCATCATAATCGGAAAAATACAATTTTCCCATATCATAATACAAATCTGCAACGGCAGGCTGTGTTAAATCCAGTACATCAGCATGTGCTTCGATTGTATTTCCAATCTTCGTAATGTCTTCATTTGCGGCATCGTGGGTTTTGTAGTATTCAATCAATTTTTCATATGCGTCGGTTCTTTCCGGATATATTTCAACCGCCGCAAAATATTTTTCCGGATCCGAGGTCGCGATATTTACATCATAGTCGTTATTGTTAACGCTGGTAGCCGCTAAATCGAGCCCAACGCCCGTTACGGCAAGAACTACGGCAAGGGAAAGCGCAGCAATGAAGGAAATCAATTTTCTTTTTTGCTTTTTCTTGAAGCCCTTTGTAATGAGTTCCGGATGCTCCAAATCATATAGCAAATCGGAACAGCTTTGATATCTGTTTTCCGCTGCCGGCTCAACACAACGGTCAATAATAATTTCAATGCCTTCGGAAAGCTCCGGATTCCATTGCCTGACCGGGGCGTACGGTTCTCCGCTTCTCGGGTCAATACCTGTCAGCAGATGATGCATCGTCATACCAAGTGCAAATATATCCGAACGAGGATCCGTCTGACCGCTGTATTGTTCAGGAGGGGCATAGCCTTTTGTGCCAAGCACCGTTGTATCCGAAAGATTTTGTTCTTTATATTCTCTGGCAATGCCGAAATCAATAATTTTAATATTTCCTTCCGGCTTCAGCATAACATTTGCCGGTTTCATATCGCGGTATATAATCGGCGGTTTCTGCGAGTGCAGATAGGAAAGTGCATCACAAAGCTGTTTTGCCCATTCAATGACCCGTTCTTCAGGCTGCGCGCCGTATTCACTCAAAATTTTATCTAGGGATTCGCCTTCTATGTAGTCCATAACGACATAAATCGTTACACCGTTATCAATAATATCAACAATTCTCGGCAGCGCCGGATGGTCAAGCCTTTTCATTAGATTTGCTTCGGCAAGTAAGCTGTTTACAACAATTTCATCATTTTTGCCGCTGCCTTTTTTGCGAATTTCCTTGACCGCCCACTGTTTATTCAGCCGTTTATCCATGGCAAGATAAACCGTAGACATACCGCCATGACCGATTTCTTTTAATATTTCATATTTGCCGTCTATAACGGTGCCGATTTCAGTCATATGTCTTTCCCTCACTCCGCCTTAACAAGAATCACAGAAATATTATCCTTTTCATTGCGATTCTTAACCTGTTCAATTAGATATTTTGCGTTGCTGTGCATTGCATTTTTGTTCATCAGATTAACCGGATTTAAAGATTCATACATTTCCGCTTCTGAAATTTCATGTCTGAATCCATCGGAGCACAGCATGTATGCGCCCCTCTCGGTCTTACCGCAGATAACCTGCGGATCAACGGTTTTTGAAGCCCCAACGCACTGCAAAAGCAGATTGCGGCGCTTATCTGTTTTCGCCTGTTCAAGCGTCAGTGTGCCTCGGCTTAACTCCCTGGCAACAAATGTTTGGTCTGTTGTCAATTGATTAAGCGCTGAACCTATATAATAAACACGCGAATCTCCTACATGTACAACAACATATTGGTCATTGGCAAAAAGAATTCCGGAAAAGGTTGTCCCCATGCTTTCAATGTTATTATTTTGGCTGTATTCCAGTATTTTGGAATTCAGTTCTTTCAAAAGCAGCGACCACTTGGCTCCGACAATCTGCATATCTATGTTTTCAAGTTCAAAAGGCAGTTCCTCATCGAACCATTTTGAAAACGCACGAATGGCCGTAGCGCTTGCAAGCTCGCCCTTAGACAAGCCGCCCATACCGTCGCACACAATTGCCATAAGTATTTCCTGGCCGTTTGCTGAGGCATGCTTGATTAATAGACTATCTTGATTCGTGCTTTTCGAAATGCCGATATCCGTATCTGCCGTAGCTAAAAATCTCATCCCGTTTCCTCCGCTAAATCACATTTTGAGGAAGTGTGCCGTGTTCTTTATATTGTTTATATGCCGCATTTATCTTCTTCAATTTGACAGTAGAAATAATGCCTGCAATCAACGCAAGAATGCCCGTGGCGGCTCCCGCCATGGCAAGCGTAATGATTGTTCCTATTCCGCTATATATCGTTATCGGTAATGAAAAATACCACTTTTTCTGTACAAGCAATAAAATCCCAAACAGCAGATAAAACGCAATATCAAGGATGCTGAATACATTGCCGAATAGCAATGTGGGTATTGATATTGCCGCCGTGAAAAAGCAAAGTACGACAATAGCAATCACCCAACCATTCGTGTTTTTTGAGGCAAATTGCTTGTAAAATGCCTTTTCGTCCAGCACCGGAAAAGTTGGTTCGGTGTTGCTTGTCTGGAAGTTGTGCGCAAAAGACTGCTTTTCTACGCCGGACACATCGCCCACTACGTTTTTGTGAATTGGCGTAAAACCATTTCCATCTAATCGGCCGGTTTCCTCGTAATTTTCCGACAGAACTTCTGTTTCCGTAAACTCGGTATTCGGTGTTTTTGAATCTGCTATGGGCGTACCGCAGACAGTGCAAAATTTAGCGCTGTTATCAATAGTAGCACCACAAATTGAACAATACATAAAGCTCCCCCTAAATATTAAATATGGAAAACGAATTCCTCATTACCTAATTTCAATTCGTCGCCGTCGTTAATCTCAATTTCACACCGAACCGGCAACTCGCGGCCATTGATATAAGTGTGATTTTTGGAATTGAGATCAATCACAAAAAATCTGTTTCCGCGTGTAACAATATCCGCGTGACTTCTGCTGACGGCTACATTATTGGTTACAAAATAATCAACATAGCTTTTTTCCTTGCCAAGTCGAAAAACCGGCTTGTTTACGCTTATCGTTTCCTCCGTGAGCACACGATAAAGCGATGGATACCGTATATTAACCTGATTTTCAGCTAAAAGCGCCGTATCTTCGCTTGCTGCGACTGGCAAAAGCCCTGTAGCTTCATCTTCGTCGTTTAACAACCCTGTTGCTTCATCGTCAAGCAAGCCTGTTGCCTCATCGTCCTCGCGCAATAAACCGGTTAGTTCATCATCGGACGTGCGTAGCTCATCGTAATGCTCGTAATAGTGCTGCTTTTTATTGGTCATGAATCCGCTTTGTCCGGCGTTTTGTTTTTTAATGATGCTGACCACGCTTCGGTCTTCTTTTGCGATATACTTTTCAATTACATTGATGTTAAACGGCTTGAGTCCCCGAAAAAAATAAATAAACCTTGAAACAAAATCTTTATCACTTTCTTCCGGCGTCGGGTTAATCGAATAAACAATGGATTCGATTAGTTCAATCATGTTGCCATTTGACGAAGGCGCTATCGGAACATATATAAACTGAACTTCTTTTGTCACCTCGTTTATATATACATATTGAATGTTCATCAATAGATTGTTAAGCGGCAGCGAATTGGCCTGCAATTTTTGTACGGCTACGACAATCTGCTCTATGATAAGCAGAAAATCCCTCTTGGATAATGGCTTTTTTAAGTATTCGATTAAACTGACCCCTGTTGGTCCCGTATACTCAATCTGGTTTTTTTTAATCAAGCGAGGCTTTAAAAATCCGCGCAAATAAAACCGGGAAAATCTGTCAAGTTCTTTTTCATCTATGCTTTCGCCAAATGCTGTTTTGACTTTGAACAAAAGATGACAGTCTTTCTTTTTTGTTTTTATTTTCACCTTGCAAACAATCCTCCTTTATCCGGCATTGGTGACGATGTTGGCAAAACAAATGATTGCATTTTTTCAAGTTTTATTCGCGGAATAATCGCTTTATTTTTGTAAACACCAGCGCGTTTACAATAGTTGTCTAAACGTGCCGAAGCCAAAACTTCATAGTAGACGTCACTTTAATATGCTATCACCTTAAACCGCTTAAACATTAAACCTATATTCATAGTTTCTTCAGTATCTGCGGTCTCTGCAAGCAATGTGACTTTAAAATTCAAGCATTTTTATGCTATAGAAAAGGAATTATCTTTCATTAGAAAAACTCACGCCGTTTTGAAAGCTTCCTTTTTCTCTTAGTGTTTTTCCGTTTGATTTGTCAAATTTTTCATTAAGAGAAGGAGCTTGTACAGGCCACAACAAATTTTTCACTTACTCACGGCTGAAAATAGCTACGACCATATAGAGAGCAGCATAATGGAAAATCTTAAGTAGCGTACAATACATATATCTGTATATATTATATATTATGTTGCCAAAAAGAGCGCTGTTTTTTACCATGCAAAGTCAGTCCGTTACCATGCGAATCGCGAAAATTGTCCTTTTGATATAATGTTACAAAATTTCTGTCGAAAAATCTATATGCTGCCAGCATACAGTATGCTATATTACATACACGCTGTTCGCCGTGATGCATGTGAATTATCCAATGTTCTATTTTGCTCCTATAGAAGACAATACCCTGCATAGGGGCTGCCATGCAGAAACCCTGAGCGTAAAAAACTGTTGTTTGCAATTCGGGTCACAGGCTTTGTAGCGGTGGATGCACTCCGCTTGCAAAGACGCTATAGCTTGACGCATATTATGTTCTTTAAGGTCAATATCACAACTTGCGATTGTTTCCGCTAGCTAAATCATCCCACCCATAGCAATAGAAGCAATTGCGGATGGCTGTAACCTTTAGGAACTATGGTTTGTACCAAAGCCCATATTCTCATTATAACCAGCACATAAATCAATCCGGCACAGTTTTATGCTGTGTCGGATTTTGTCTTGTTTTTCATCCCGAAATACGCTAAGCATCTTTGAATTGGTTTGCTAAACATTATTTTTATTATCAAATAGATTGTTAGAAATACTGTAAGGCATAGAATTATCATGCCGCTGTTGGGAGATATATGCAGTATCTGTGTAACATCTTCATTCTCAATCGGCTTTCCAAAATAAAAAAGGATTACCGATATAAAGGATATGATTGATGCCAGCAAACTGATTCCGTTTAAAACAAAAGAAATATATTGGCTCCAAAAGCTATTGCCAACCATTTTTAGCATGGCTGCAGAAAAAAAGATGGGGAAAAATAGTCCGTTAAGACCTATAGCCATTTTTTCAACAGTATTCATGTTTACCAAGTTGCAAAGCGTACTCGGGATAGGAAACAGATCAAACTCCAGCACCTCTGCCCCCAACAAAACAGCCGCTATCGAATGCCCTGCTTCGTGCAAAAAGGGGTAAATTATTACCGCAGTCAGCAACCCCAAAAACAAGATAAACAAAAATTTTATAAAATCTTTCACCACATCACCTCTCAGACAGTATTTTCAACATCGTGCGTCTTACTCATTTTTGCTGTAATCTAACCTTAATGCGGTAGTCATACGTCTTCCATCGAGGCCGTTTGAATATAACACCTCTTGCCGAAAATGATTGGATTTCCAGTTCAGGCAGAGACAAAAATTTCTTCAGTCAAATCATAAACAAACGCGTTTGTCTGTTGTATTCATAAATGAAAAACCCCGATGTGCCACAGATTTCTCTGTACACATCGGGGCTGCCTTTATGCGGAATCCGCATATTCGATTCGGGGAATATCTTTTCCTAAAACGAGGGGGAATTTCCGCATTCTGCTTTTCGGATACAATATATCCGGAGGTGAAGCGCGATGCAAAGACGAATTTTAACAAGCGAAGCAATCGATTGCTTCAAAAAAAATTTACGGGAAGAGGAGAAAAGCGAAAATACAATCGAGAAGTATTTGCGGGATGTGCGGGCGTTCGCCGCATACTTAGGCGGTGCGGCAGTCACAAAGGAAACGGTCATTGCCTACAAAGGCAGGCTGCTTGCCGAAAACTATGCTGTCCGCAGTATCAATTCTATGCTGGCGTCCCTCAACAGCCTGTTCTCATTTCTTGGCTGGACGGACTGCAGAGTGAAATTCATCAAGCTTCAGCGGCAAATTTACTGCCCCGAAGAAAAGGAACTGACCAAAGCGGAGTATATGCGTCTGGTGAACACGGCAAAGCAAAAGGGCAACGAGCGGCTGAACCTTATCTTGCAGACCATTTGCGGGACGGGTATCCGTGTCAGCGAGCTGCAATTTATTACCGTTGAAGCGGTACAATGCGGCAAAGCGGTTGTTGCCCTCAAAGGAAAAACGCGGCCGGTATTCATCGTGAAAGAACTGCAAAAGAAACTGCTCCGCTATGCGGCGGAGCAGAATATACAGTCGGGTTTCATTTTTATCACCCGAACGGGGAAGCCCATGAGCCGTACCAATATCTGGCGGGAGATGAAAGGGCTTTGCGAACAGGCAGGCGTGAATCCACAAAAGGTGTTTCCCCATAATCTGCGGCATCTGTTTGCAAGGGTGTTTTACGGGATTGAAAAGGATATTGCCAAGCTCGCCGATTCGGTCACAGCAGTATCAACACCACAAGAATTTATATCATTTCCACCGGCGATGAACACCGCAGGCGTATGGAATATATGCGGCTGATTCTATGAAAAAGCCACCGAAACCGGCGGCTAAGTACATAAACAGTATTATGTTGCAAATGGGTATACTAAACTTATTTTATTTATGTAATTATATCATTCCTGCAAAGAAATTACAAGCCATTTTGTGAAGAAAAGTATGATTTTTGGAGGGATATTGCCAAAAACAAGCAGCACCAATAAGCCTTTTCAATAGAAAATTTGAAAAGGCTTGGCTTTCTGTACCCATTTTGAAATTTAGTCTTGCGGCTTATGTAAATATGGCAATCCCAAACATCAAATTTCAACTTGTGTTTATTACATAATACTGTTTATGTTGCGCATTGCATCACAATGAAAGCAGGTAGGAAAAATGGAAAACACACGGGCTGCAACGAAAACGACAAAAAGAAAGACAGCTTCAAAAGCCTTAAAAATCATCGTGGCAATCGTGTTGATGATTGCCATTGCTTTTGCGGCGGCGCTCATTATACATAAGACAGACCGGTCCGTCCCCGCCTCTACGCAGGCGGGTAGTCTCTCGGCCTATGAGCTGGCTGTGCAAAACGGCTATACCGGCGATTTGGAACAGTGGCTAATGTCCCTTGCGGGTGAAACCGGGCCCGAAGGAAAGGTCGGAAAATCAGCGTATGAATTGGCGGTCGAGAATGGCTATACCGGCAGTATCGAAGAATGGCTCGGTTCTTTGATCGGTGCGCCCGGCAAAACGGGGGAAACCGGTTCCGCCGGCAAATCAGCATATGAATTAGCTGTGGATAATGGCTACAAAGGAACGCTGAACGACTGGCTGACGGCCATTGTCGGCAAGGACGGCGCAAAGGGCGCGGACGGTGAAAACGGCAAGTCGGCTTTTGAATTGGCGCAGGAAAACGGATATACTGGCTCTCTTTCCGATTGGCTCGCCACGCTGACAGGCAGGGACGGTCTGTCGGCCTATGAAATTGCGGTCAAAAACGGGTATAAGGGCACGGAAAACGAATGGCTTTCCTCTCTGGTCGGTATAGCCGGAAGCAAAGGCGACGACGGCAAATCAGCCTACGATTTGGCTGTAGAAAACGGCTACAACGGCACCGAAAGCGAATGGCTTCTGTCCCTTGTCGGCGCCAAAGGTGAAAAAGGAGAAACCGGGGCGACGGGTGCCGACGGTAAATCCGCCTTTGAGCTGGCGCAGGAGAATGGCTATACCGGCACCGAAGAAGAATGGCTCATTTCTATTACTGGGGAAAAGGGCGAGAAAGGCGACAAGGGCGATACCGGTGCGACTGGTGCAGATGGCAAGTCGGCTTTTGAACTGGCGCAGGAAAACGGTTACACCGGTTCCCTGTCCGATTGGCTGACCTCTCTGGTCGGGGCTACTGGTGCGGACGGCAAATCTGCCTATGAAATTGCACAGGCCAACGGTTTTGAAGGTACGGAAAGCGAATGGCTGGCCTCTTTGGTAGGCAAACAGGGTGAAAAAGGCGACACCGGTGCCAAAGGTGATAAAGGAGATAAGGGTGACACTGGCGCAACAGGTGCGACCGGCGCAGATGGGAAATCGGCGTTTGAACTGGCACAGGAAAACGGCTATACCGGTACACAGGAAGAATGGCTCTCTACCCTGGTAGGAAAATCGGCCTATGATTTGGCTGTAGAGAATGGCTATCTGGGAACCGTTGAACAGTGGCTGGCTTCTCTTGTAGGTGAAGCGGGTGCAGCCGGCGAAAAGGGAGACAAAGGCGACAAGGGCGACAAGGGCGACAAGGGCGATACCGGTGCGACCGGAGCCGACGGCAAGTCCGCCTACGAATTGGCTGTGCTGGCCGGTTATGACGGCGATATGCAGTCATGGCTTGCTTCTTTGGTAGGAGAAAAAGGAGATAAAGGCGATAAGGGAGACACCGGAGCAACAGGTGCAGACGGTAAGACCGCTTATGAACTGGCTGTAGAAAAAGGCTTTGAAGGCACCGAAGAAGAATGGCTCGATTCCCTGAACGGGGCTGACGGTGCCCAAGGTGAAAAAGGTGACAAAGGCGACACCGGTGAAGTCGGTGCAGATGGTAAATCCGCTTATGAACTGGCGGTGGAAAAAGGCTATCAAGGCACAGTAGAGCAATGGCTGGCTTCTCTTGTCGGCAATCCCGGTGAAAAAGGAGATAAAGGAGACACAGGCGCACAGGGTGAGAAAGGCGAGAAAGGCGAAAAAGGTGATACCGGCGCGACAGGTGCTGACGGCAAATCCGCCTATGAACTCGCAGTGGAAGAGGGCTATACCGGAACGCTGGATGAATGGCTGGATTCTCTGATTGGAAAAACCGGAGAAAAGGGCGACAAGGGCGATACCGGTGCTCAGGGTGAAAAAGGTGACAAAGGCGATACAGGAGCCAAAGGTGACAAGGGAGATAAAGGCGATACTGGTGCTGACGGCCAGTCGGCCTATGACCTTGCAGTAGAAAAAGGCTTTGACGGCACCGAGGAAGAATGGCTGGCATCGCTTAAAGGAATCGCCGGAGAGCAGGGCGAAACCGGCAAATCCGCCTTTGAATTGGCGCAGGAAAACGGCTTTGACGGCGATTTGGCGGCGTGGCTGACCTCTTTGCACGGTGAGGACGGAAAAGACGGCAAAAAGGGCGCGGACGGTGCAAACGGCAAATCGGCTTTTGAGCTTTACAAAGAATCCAACCCCGAATACACCGGTACTTTGGAGGAATGGCTTGCTTCTCTGGTAGGTCAGAAAGGCGATAAGGGCGAAAAAGGTGATACCGGCGAAGCCGGTTCCGACGGTAAATCCGCATATGAGCTGGCCTGCGACGGCGGTTATGAGGGTACGGTGCAGGAATGGCTGCTGAGCTTAGAGGGGGCAGACGGCAAATCGGCCTACGAGCTGGCGGTTGAGAACGGATACCGCGGAACGGAAACCGAGTGGCTGACTTCTCTGAAGGGCGAAAAGGGTGACGCCGGCAAGCAGGGTCCGCAGGGCGAACCCGGTGAAAAAGGCGATAAAGGAGACAAGGGTGATGCCGGTACAGTCGGACGCGGAATCGACTATATGGAAATCATCGACGGTGAGCTGTGGGTGTATTATACAGACGACACAAACCAGAATTTGGGGAGTGTTGGAAGCGGCGCTGATAGCAGCGAAGACATTTTGATATATGTTGAATTGCCAGATGGTACATATGGTGTTAAAGCCGGAAAAGGGGCGAAATTGTGCTCCGAAATAACTATTCCAGACAACTACAAAGGAAAGCAGGTGACAAGAATTGAAAACTATGGATTTTCAGGATGTACTTTGCTTGAAAACATAAAACTCCCTAGAGGAATAACAATTATTGGCGATTATGCATTTTTAAATTGTTTGTCGTTAAAGACATTTACTATTCCAGCAAATACAACATATATAGGAAAACAATCATTTGTCGGATGTGATTTTCTTGAACGTTTTAGTAACAATTTTCTTATAGAGGATACTGTTTCTGGTTGGCGTTCTTTTAACAACGAAGGAAAGGAGGCAATAGTTTCAGCTTCTTCGTTTCAAGAGCAAATATTACCTAGATTAACGCATGATGACTATGCCTTATCTATCATAGATGATCAAAGCATAACATCACCCGCAGTATGGGCAAGAAGCTGGGAAAAAGTGGAGTAGAGATTGTGTTGTCTTTAATGCTGTTAGGTACTATATCAAAAGGGGATTTATATGATTTATCATTATGCAGCATATGAAAATGCAAAAAGCATTTTGAAAAGCCAAAAGTTATATTTAGGTTCGTCTATAAGTATGGACGATAAGGTAGATCGGTTTTATGGCAATTTGTATGCTACCGTTCATTTGTTAACATCTAATCACAGGCATTATCAAGACATTCGGGAAAACTTAACCACAGATGAAATCTTAAAAATAAATGAGGAATCCCTTAATCTGCCTCTTTATTCAGCCTCGTTTTGCAAAAGGCAAGATAATGAATATTTGTGGAAAAATTATGCGGACAATAAAAAAGGGGTGGCGCTTGGCTTTGATGAAGAACTTTTACAAAAGAATATAGATGAGACGCTAAGACACTACTATAAAGATATAGATGGCGATAAGATTGATTGTCCGGAGCCGCCAAAGGTTTTACCGCTGCGGCCAGTGATATACAGCAGCAGCGATGCCAAAGAATTCATGGATAAAGTTGCCGATGATTTATACAACTGGTTATTTGCAAATCTAGATACAGGTAAAACAATAGACTATAAATTTTGGTGGAAACTGATTTTATGCCTTGCAGGAGGTGTGATAAAGGGCACGGATTATGGAAAAGAAGAAGAGATGCGCCTGATTTTCCAAAATATATACGATGAAAAATATATGGCTGATTATCCGATTACAATGATCCAGAAATACGAATATGATGAGGGCATGAATCGATTAGGCTTGATGACACTATTCACTAATGAACCCAAAGAGCGTTTTGAACTGGATTTGCAAAGTCAGCCGAATTCCCCCAAAGCTATTAAGCAAATCGTTTTGGGGGAAGATTTCCCCAAAGAAAACATAGGGAAAGTTCAAAATTTGGCCGCGGCAAACGACTTAGACATCGTTTAGCAATCGCTACCGCTCTTTGTTAAACCAATTGATTGGCAAAGCGTTATCCATCATTGATTTCATTTCAATTCAAGAAGGGGCAAGTGATGAGAAAGCAACGGTTTATCCAAAAGCCGAAAAAGTAAAAATCATACTTGGTGTCACCTTGCGCCTGATGGCTTTATACCGCAGGTGCAAGGTCTTTTTGTTATAAGTAGCTCACATTTGTTATATCTGTCAATTAAAAGCTGGAAGGCTGATTTAGCCCGTCTTGTAAAGCGAATACATTATCTCGGTATTCACAATTTCCGCCGCCCGATTTCGGATATTGTTCATTCGCCTAACCCATTCCATTTGATTTTGTGCTTTGAGTTGTTCGGTTACGCCCTCACGCTCAACCATTTGTTTTACCAATCTAAAAAACATATCCTCTGCCTGCCGGTTGATTCCGACAAGATGAGCGTTCAGCTTCCCGCTTATCAAGAGGTTATAATACAGAATTTTGTGATGCTGCTTCAAATACCGTGCGTGGCGCTGTCCCCAAATACCGATAGGATTCTGTTTTTCTTCGGCAAGTATCAAATTTGGAAGAAGATAATCTTCCACCTGCGTGTATGTCCCGCCTAATTGCTCAAATAATGATTTTTCCATCGTGTTTTCCTCCTGCGTTTTATGATAATTTCATTTTACAGAAGGAAAAGAGCAAATACCAATGTACCGATTGCGGCATAGCAAAACGCCGTTTTGGAACAAATCCAAGACGGCGTTTTCTGCTTTGGTATCAGAGCGAACATTTCACGGCGAAGCCGCCTGCGAAAAAGCAGGTGTTCGTCCAATACCCGATTGGTGGAGATGGCGGGAGTCTACCCGCGGACTGAAAAACAGTCCACCGGACTGTTTTTCGCGCACTGCGGTGCGCCGTCCTGTTCGACTCCTCGCCCTCAAAGCACAAACCGCCCCCGCCCCGTCGGGAGACGACGGAGCGGGGGCGCTTGGTGGAGATGGCGGGAGTCGAACCCGCGTCCGAAAACGCGTTCCCGCAGCTTTCTACGAGCGTAGCCGTGCGTTACAGATTCCCTTGGAACGTCACCGCACGGCAGGCGGCGTTCTTCGGTAGCCCCGTTGTGTGTGACGGGTTACGAGGCGCTTGCCCGTGCACATTTACCGCTGATGACGCCCCTGCCCCGGCCGCGGTCCTCCGGGAGGGACGCTCGCCGCTTAATTAAGCAGCAAGAAGTACTTTTTGTTCTTTGTCGTTTATTTTCATAAACTGAGGCTGTTTTAAGCGGTACCCCACCGCTGCTCGCTTACCACGGTGCAGCATCCCCGTCGAAATCCTTTCATCCCCGCGGGAACACTATTGTATCACAAAAATTGTGTTTTACAAGCGGAAAATGTTACACGCAAACCCACGCGATGAGCTTTGCGTCCTTTCCCGCACAGCCGTATTCGTATACGGCAAGCTGTTTGCCGTCCGAGGCGACGCCGTAGCAGCGGTCATCGGACTTTTTCTCAATTTGATTGGCATAATAGATGCAGTCGTCCTGCAAAATTTTGCCGGTTTTTCCATTTGGCAGCTCGCACGACAGATTGATATAGCCGCCGTTGAGCCGATTGAGCGTCCGAATCTCCGTAAGCTCTGCAATCCCGAGCGTATGCAGCCGGTCTAAGATTTTCTGCTCGGTCATAGCGGTTTCTCCCCTTCGGCTTTTTACCGCGAGCGTTCCTTCATTTCGCGCTCAATGCGGCGGTCGGCCTCTTTTTTGGCGGCGACGTCGCGCTTGTCGTAAAGCTTTTTACCTTTACAAAGCCCGACCTGCACCTTGGCCCTGCCGTTTTTGAAATAGACTGACAGCGGGATAAGCGTCAGTCCCTGCTGCTTGGTCGTGCCCAAAAGGCGCATGATTTCGCGCTTGTGCATCAGAAGTCTGCGCACGCGCAGCGGGTCGCGGTTAAAGATGTTGCCGTGGCCGTAAGGGCTGATGTGCATCCCGTTGACGAACAGCTCGCCTTCGACGATGCTGCACCACGCGTCCTTCAGGTTCACGCGCCCTTCGCGGATGCTTTTGACCTCGGTCCCGCAAAGCTCGATGCCCGCTTCATAGGATTCCAGCACAAAATAGTCGTGCAGGGCTTTTTTATTCTGCGCCACACTGCGCGGCGCGTTGTTTTCCCCGGCCACAGCCCTGCCTCCTTTTCTTGCGTTTACAAAAGGCTCCTGCCCGCAAGCGCGCGGGTGAGCGTTACCTCGTCGGCATATTCGAGGTCCGCCCCGACCGGCACGCCGTAGGCAAGGCGCGTGACCCGGACGCCCAGGGGCTTCAAAAGGCGGCTCACGTACATGGCGGTCGCCTCGCCCTCGACGGTCGGATTCGTCGCCATGATAACCTCTTCGACGGCGCCGTCCTGCAGCCGCGCAAGCAGTTCCTTGACCGTGAGGTCGTCGGGGCCGACGCCGTTCATCGGGGAAATCGCCCCGTGCAGGACGTGGTAGAGCCCGTGGTACTCATGCGTGCGTTCAAAGGCGAGCACGTCGCGCGGGCTTTCGACCACGCAGACCGTGCTGCGGTCGCGCTCGGCGCTTTGGCAGACGGCGCAGACCTCGTCCCCGGTCAGGTTGCAGCAGATTTTGCAGCGGTGAATCCGGTCGTGCGCTTCCAAAATGGCGTTGGAAAGTATTTTGGCTTCGCCGTCGGTAAGGCCGAGCACGTAAAACGCCATGCGCTCGGCGGATTTTTGCCCGACGGAGGGCATTTTGCGGAATTCGTCAATGAGCGAATCCAGCACCGGAATGGAATACGCCATCAGAACATCCCGCCCATGCCGGGCATACCGGACAGCCCGCCCGTGATTTTGCCCATTTCGCGCTCGGCGGTCTCGTCCGCCTTGCGCATGGCCTCGTTAATCGCCGCCAACAGCAGGTCCTCGAGCATTTCGGGCTCCTCGGGGTCGAGCACCTCGGGCTTGATGTGTATCGCCTTGACCTCGTGCGAGCCGGTGACGGTCACGTCCACCGCGCCGCCGCCGGAGCTGGCGGAATACTCGGCCACGGCAAGCTCGCCTTGCAGCGACTCCATATTCGCCTGCATTTCCTGCAGCTTTTTCATCATGTTCGCACCCGTCGGGCCCTGGTTCGGAATTCTGGCTTTCATATGGTTCTCCCTTTCGGTCCGTTTATTGCTCTACAATCTGCACGCCGAGCGACTGCGCCCGGCTCAGCAGGTTTTCCAAGGGGTCTTTTTTCGGCGCGTCGGCGGGCTTTGCCGTATGGAAAATGCCAATCCGGAATTTCCGGCCGGTCACGTCGTACACCGCGCGCTGGATACAGGTCGCGTGCGAGCCGCTTTGCAAAAACTGCTCGAGCAGCGGGTTTTCGCTTTGGATGAGCAGCAAATCGCCGCGCACCACCGCTTTGGACCCGTGCATATGCGGCACAAGCGGGCGGTCTATGGCGGCAAGCCGCTCGAGCGCCTCGTTCCATTTCGGGAACAGCTCTTCCGCCGGCGGCGCGGGGGCGGCTTCGGCGGGCGTTTCCTGCGGCGCGGGGGCTTCCTGCGGCGCTTCGGCCGGTGCGGGAGGCGCGGCCTGCCCGGGT
>CASFBL010000021.1 GCA_949292775.1 uncultured Eubacteriales bacterium | reverse complement strand
GGGTTTGGGACACTTCCCAACAAGCAATTTTCAGCCGCCGCGCCGCAGGGCGCAGGGGGCGAAAATACGGAAAGGGTACCCCTTTCCTATGCTTGCTATGAAAGTTTTTCCTTTACTACCTACAACACTTGGAAAAGCAAATTTGATGGAGTTTTGCAAAAGAAAAAACGCTGCAATCCCGTAAAGGCTGCAACGCTTATTTCTGCCTATTCAGTTGTGTTCGGACAGGTTATTTGTCCTCATGTTCGACTTCTGCAACTTCCTTTGCCGTTGCGGTCACAATCCGTAATCCCTTGTCGCTGATACCGTCAAGCAGGGTATCAAGCTGTCGCCGTTGGGTAGATTTATCAACGGACTTGCCGGGGAAAAAGAATTGGTCTACCGATATATTGTAACGGGTGACAAGCTCATAAAAGATTTGCAGACTTGGCTGTTGTCCCTTGTTCTCAATATTGGTAAGGTAACGCGGGGAAATGTTCATTGCGTCGCTCACGTCCTTGCGACTTTCTTTCCGTTCTGTCCGCGCCGCTTTTATGGCTTGCCCGAAAGCTGTAAAGTCATAAAGTGGTACTTGTCGTTTTGCCATTTTTGTTCACCCTATTACATTTTACAGTTCCTATCATTTTTTAGATACGTCTATACAGTTCTCTTATATAGCTTAAATAATTCGTATTTTTTTCTAATTGACATTGACTATGCTTCTTTTGCATGATATACTATATAAAAATTATGTTGGAAGGAGGCTTACGAATGTTGATTTGTATGCGCAAATAAGCAATTAAAAGCAGTGTAATCATTCCACAATGTGGGGCTTTTTTTGTGTGCGTATACAAAAATGACATGTAAGTTATTCTTCACAATATAGGTCTGCCTATATGGTGTTGTTCTTTCGTGCTTTTTGTGCAGGTATATGCCCTTATGTGGAGTATATGCCTGTTTTTTATTGCGCTAAAATAAAAACATAAAAAGCAGGAGGACTTATATTATGAGTAAAAAAGAAAAAAACAACTGGAAAATATCTGCAATGTTATTTTTAATGAGTCAAAATCTCTCTCTCTTTGGCTCGTCAATCGTTGGTTATGCTGCAATTTGGCATATAACCCTCGAAACATCATCCGGCTTTTGGATGATGTTGGCAACAATTTTTAGTAATCTCCCACAAATAATAATCTCTTTGTGGGGTGGCGCATTAGCCGACAAATTCAACCGTAAATATATGATTATGGTGGCAGATGGTTTTATAGCATTAGCAACTTTATGGTTAGCAATATCGTATTGGACTGGTTTCCAAAATAAAATCCTATTATTGATTGTTTTGGCAATCCGTTCAACTGGGGCAGGCATACAGTCCCCTGCTGTTAATTCAATTTATCCGCAGATAGTACCTAAAGAATACTTAACCAAAATTCTAGGTGTTAATCAGACAACCACTGCTGTTTGTTCATTATTTGCCCCTGTCGTTGGAGGTGTCTTACTTGGTTCTATTGGACTTATTTGGACTTTTATGTTTGATGTTGTGACAGCAATCACCGCGATTGCTGTAATGAGTATGGTTACTGTCAAACGGCAACATATAAGTACAAATACAAGCTCAATGATTTCAGATATTCGTGCAGGCATAGGATATGTATTCAAACATTCTGAATTAAGAACCTTAATTATTTTCTATGCTATTGCGTTTATCTTATTAACACCAGCAATGGTATTATCACCGCTAATGATTGAGCGTACTTTCGGAAATGAAGTACGACTATTGACTGCAAATGAAATAGTTTGGACTATCGGTTCTTTCGTCGGAGGTGTTTATATCGCATTAAAAAAACATCATAATAATAAAACATTTGTAATTTCAGTTTGTTTCATCGCATTTGGAATAGCATTTGGATTTATGAGTATTTCAACACATTTTGAGATGTATCTCATCTTTGTTTTAATCGCAGGGTTCATTATGCCTATACTCACTACTGCACAAACCGTATATGTGCAAGAAATTACAGAACCAAATATGTTGGGACGAGTTTTTTCAATTATACAAATAGCATCCACAAGTGCTTTACCTATTGCTATTCTTTTTTTAGGTCCATTAGCGGATATTATTAGCATACAGTCCATGCTGTTTGTATCAGGTATTTTATTGCTTATCTGCGGTGTTGTTTACAACAAACTACGCTAATTGAATAAATCGGCGGATAATACTACAAGAAGGAGGGTAGAGATATGTCTGGAGTTATTAGAGAGTGCATAGCAAAAGCTGTTGCACTCTAAAAATTCAAAAATATTTGTAATGGCTTTTGCTGATCCTAAGACTTTTTATCTAGGAGGGCAAATGAGCTATAAAAATATATATGATGTTCTACCTAAGAAGTTAGTGGAACAAATACAAGAACATATTGACGGCGTTAAACTTTACATACCTAAAAAGCCAAATAATCGTATTGCTTGGGGCAGTAATACTGACACAAAAGAACTGATTTTTTTACGCAATCAGCAAATTAGATCGGCTTATGAAAGTGGTATCACAATTTCCGAACTGTCGCAAATATATTTTCTGGCAGAAAAAACGATACAAAAAATTATATATTCAAAATAAAAGCTGAATACAAACATGAAGCAGCAAGATAGAAGAATAAGTCTTGCCGCTTCTTTTTTTGCCAAAAAACAAAGAGGATTAAATTAGCAGCTTAAAATGATATGATAGGAACATAGAAAAAACTGTTCTGCTGTGTAACGGCAAAAGAAAAAAAGCCGTCGTACAGCAGACCATTTGACACGCCCTTTTGAAGCGGCGGCTTTGAGAAAATCAGAGCCGCCGTTTCTTTTCGTCTATCCTAAACCAACGACGACCCGATAAAGCACACGGCGGTATTTGGGAGGTATCGCCGTGTTTGTCTATATCTATTCTAACCCGCCTAATATCCTGCGGTCAAAAAAAGCTCACGCCCACCGTCGGGATATTCTGGCTATGAGTATGAACTGACAATTCAATACAATAGATTTCATAATTCCTTTGCGCTTGTCCGCGCCTTTTTGCGGACAGGCGCATTTTGCATTTTCAGAAAAAATTTTTTGAAAAAGTTATCAAAATCTCCGCCTATTTGGGGCTGCGTGGTTTTGAGGGTTTACGAAAGGGGACATTTCACAGACCACCCGCTTTCGCGGCAGCGAAAGGAGGTGAGAACATGAACGAGCCTATTCGTACCCAGTGGCAAATCCGTTGTGCTTTTAACGGCTTTTGCAAACAGGTGTTGAAGCGTGAAGCTATGAACGCCCACAGGGACACAAAGCGGCAGCAATTACGCGAGGTAACTTTTTCTGACTTGTCGCCACAAGAAGAAAAACAGCTTTTTGTCTACGACCAGTATTTTGCTGATGATGAAGCTGAAAAATACTTCGTTGTTGGCGGCAAAGAGATAACCGCAAAGCTGCTTGCCGAAGCCCTGCGCAGTTTGCCAGAAGAAAAGCGCGAAGCGGTACTGTTGTATTACTTCTTTGACATGAGCGAAACAGAAATTGCGAAGCTCAACAACATTCCGAGAACAACAGTACGTTATCGCCGGACAAGCTCTTTTGAGCTGCTAAAACGCTATTTGGAGGAACACGCCTATGACTGCACAGATTGGTAACACCGAACAGGACGAACGCGGCTTGTTACCTTATCCGGTAATCATAGCCGCAACAAAGGGCGACCCGGAAGCTATGAACATTGTCGTACAGCATTACGAAAGTTACATAGCGTCCCTGTCTATGCGGAAGCTCCGCGACGAGCGCGGAAATACTTATTGGGGCATAGACGAGGACATACGCGACCGTTTGAGATCGCGCCTTATGCGGGCTGTCCTTTCATTCAAGGAATAAGATAATCCCGGCAGCGTCCCCCTTTCCGCTGTCCGGCTCTTTATCCTTGTTTCGCTCTTTGACAAAGAAAGCGGCGCAAAATAACGGCGGCGCAGTATAGGGCAAATCAGATACGTTCCTTTTGCGCCGAGCTATGCGGCGGGTGCGCCATGACGCTTTTCCCGGAAAGGAAAAGCCGAGCGAGAAACACCGCGCCGGAAAACAAGTTTAGCAGCTTGTGGGCGACAACGCGCAGAATACATAATGATACTCCCTTACAGCCACAGTCCGAGCGTTCAGAGCGTCGCAGGCAATGGGTAGGGCTGCGGCAGACCGCCGCAGGGGTGAAACTCCCGTGAGATTGCAGCTAACAATCGTCTGATTAAAGCCCTCTTTTTTCGTATCAAACCTTTTAGCCAACTTACGAAAGGGGGTATTTTCCTATGGCAAAAAAGGAAACTTTAAGCCCTGCCGCCCCTATGCTTCCCATGCTCAAAACAGTAGAGCAAATGAGCAAGGTTAGCGGTATTGGCGAAAACAAGCTCCGCGAGCTTATGGATAGCGGCGAGCTTGAATATATACAGAATGGCAACCGCCGTTTGATTGCCGACGCTGCTATCTGGGATTGGTACAACCGGGCAAAGACAGCAGCGAAGTCCCCCGCAGTACAAGGGGGTTAAGCTATGGCAATTTCAACACGGCAAGTTAAAAATAAGCGTGACAGCAACGGCGTACTGACCGGGCGACCGGGTACAGTCTACGACGTGAATATAAAGTACACCGCCCCGGACGGAAAAAAGAAGTCCTACGCCAAAAAGGGCTTTGCCACCAAAAAGGAAGCGACGCAGCATGAAGCTGAAATGAAAACGAAGCTCCAAAATCCGGGACAGATTGCTTCCCTTGCTTCCCAGAGGAAGCAGACCGTCGCCAACTACCTTAACGATTGGGTGGAAAGCTATGCAAGGGTAAACCTGCGCCCCTCTACCTATGACGGGTACAAAAAGACCATTGCAAATTATATCAATCCGTATATCGGCGGCGTTGCCCTTAATCAGCTTACCCCCGCTATGGTGGATAAGATGTTTCAGCAGATTATTGATAAAGGCTTGAAACCGTCTACCGCTGCCGGGGCAAAACGTGTTTTGAGCGTGGCGTTGAGCCATGCCCGGAAATACCGCTATATCGAAACCAACGCGGCAAAGGACACGCTTACGAAGTTTGGCAAGGGCGACAAGACCCCCGACCCGTACACCCCGGAGCAAGTCAAGGCACTTATGCAGCGCGTGGAGGGTACAGTTTGGGAAATGCCCGTTGTGTTAGGCGGGCTTTACGGTATGCGCCGTTCTGAAATCTTGGGCTTGCGTTGGCGTAATGTAGATTTGGAAAACAACACCTTTGAAGTATCGGAGCAGTTACCTTTCAAAGTCCCACCCAAAACGAAAGTCATTGAAGAAATGGCACCGCCGAAATCCAACGGAAGAAAGCTACCCATTACGGAAGTTGCCCGCCCGTTCTTCCTCAAACAGTTTGCCATGCAGGAAGAACAGAAAGAACAGGCGGCAAAGGACGGTAAACCTTACTACGACAATGACCTTGTTGTAGCAAAGCCGGACGGTGCGCCTGTTTCCGCGTCGTGGGTATCTTCACAGTTTGGCAAGCTGCTTGAAGATTTGGATATGCCGCACATTCGCTTTCACGATCTGCGTCACACGGCGGCAACAAATATGCACCAACTGACAGGCGACTTTTATACCGTGGGCGAAGTCTTGGGACATACGCTTGCGGGTATCGGCGCGTCGCTTGGGCTGTCTATGAACTTTGAAGCAGTAACCGCCCGATATGTGGACGTTCGCCTTGAACGGAAAAAGGAAGTCCTTGACGCATATCACGGGGCTGTCAAACAGGCAGAGCCGAAGCCAAAGGAAGCCGAGCCGCAAAAGCCCAAAAAGGCGACGAAGAAAAAAGGCAGCGATTTAGAGCTTTAACCGCTGTATTTCTTTACTGCTTTTCATAGCTTCTTATATGCCCGCGTGGGTTTTGGGCACCATTTGGGCACCATTTAAGGAATTAGCACCACAGAAACAGGCAATAAAGAAAACGCCGAGAACTCACAAAAACGTAGTGTTTATGTGGGTTTCCGGCGTTTTCTAATCCCTCAACCGACCGAAATTCATCTTGTATGAGAGAGAAAAATTCTACTATTTTTTATAAAAGTGAGAAAAACAGAACAAGAAAAAATAAAAGCAGCACCTGAAAACAGGTGCTGCTTTTTATCTAGTTCTAAGAAAAGCTTAGTTATTAACCAGCTTATCTTTCTCGTCGTTCCAGCTATACAGCTTTCTGACTTCTTCGCCGACTTTTTCCGACGGATGCTCAGAAGCGAGCTTGCGCATGGCTTTGAAGTGAACCTGACGGCCGGCGGGGGACATGTCAAGCAGGAACTCTTTTGCGAAAGTACCGTCCTGAATGTCGGAAAGGATTTTCTTCATCGCTTTCTTGGTGTCCTCGGTGATGATCTTCGGGCCGGTGACATAGTCGCCGTATTCTGCGGTGTTGGAAATGGAGTAACGCATGCCTGCGAAACCGCTCTGATAGATAAGGTCAACAATCAGTTTCATTTCGTGGATGCACTCGAAGTAAGCGTTTCTCGGGTCATAGCCGGCTTCGCAAAGGGTCTCAAAGCCAGCCTGCATCAGCGCGCAAACACCGCCGCAAAGAACAGCCTGTTCACCGAACAAGTCGGTTTCGGTCTCGGTTCTGAATGTGGTTTCCAAAACGCCGGCTCTTGCACCGCCGATTGCCAGCGCATAAGCAAGTGCCAAATCAAGCGCTTTGCCGGTTGCGTCCTGCTGAACAGCGACCAGGCACGGAACGCCTTTGCCCGCCTGATATTCGGAACGAACAGTGTGACCGGGGCCTTTCGGCGCAATCATGGTGACATCGACATCTTTCGGGGGCACGATGCAGCCGAAGTGGATATTGAAGCCGTGTGCAAACATCAGCATGTTGCCGGGTTCAAGGTTCGGCTCAATGTCCTTTTTATACATATCTGCCTGCAGCTCATCGTTGATCAAAATCATGATGATGTCGGCTTTTTTCGCAGCTTCAGCTGCGGTATAAACTTCGAAGCCCTGTGCTTCAGCCTTTGCCCAGGATTTGCTGCCCTCGTAAAGACCGATGATAACATTGCAGCCGGACTCTTTTGCGTTCAGAGCGTGTGCGTGACCCTGGCTGCCGTAGCCAATCACGGCAATGGTCTTGCCGTCGAGCAGAGACAGGTTGCAGTCTTCTTGATAAAACATTCTTGCTTGTGCCATTGTAAAATCCTCCTTAAAATATGTACCTTTAAGTTGTATGACATTAAAGGAATGTTGTCATACAACTATTATACCAACAAATACCGGGTTGTCAATACCTTTTTAGCGTTCATCAAAAGAAATTTTTTCGTGCTGCACGGCGTGGTGCAAATGGATGGTTACCGCACTTTTAATGGCCTGCCCGTCGCGCTTTTTCAAAAAGTCCATAATCAAAATGTGGTCTTTATAAGCGTCCTCGGCAATCACATCCAAATTGTAGTTGAGCGCAAAGGTCTGTTCAATCGTTTGGGTGAGGGTAGGCATAAACTGACTTAAAAAATCATTGTGCGAAGCTTTGATGATTGCACCGTGAAACGCGCTTTCCGAAGCAATGCGGTTTTTGCCCTGCGGGTCAAGCTTTACCTGCCGCTGACACGCTTCGCCAAGGGCTAAAATGTGCTCGATTTCTTTGTCGGACGCACGCTTGCAGGCAAGCGCGGCAGCTTCCGGCTCAAAAATCATGCGTGCTTCATATAAATCGCGCAGGGTCACTTTCATTTTGAAAAGCTCCTGCATATCCATGCTGCTGTCTGTATATTGGTCAAACTGGTCGGCGACGAAAGTACCGCGCCCGCGCTTGACAATTAAAATGCCTTCCGAAGTAAGAATACGAATGGCTTCGCGCAATGTCGTTCGGCTGATGCCAAGCGTTTGTGAAAGTTCATTTTCATTCGGAAGCTTTTCACCGTATTTATAAATCTTTTCTTCTAAAATTTGTGCTTTCAGCGTCTCGGCCGTGCGCTGAGAGAGGTTTTCTTTTTGCATAAAAATGCCTCGATTCCATTAACTTGCCTTTTTTACTATACAATAACTTTTTAAAAAATGCAAAGCAAACTTTTCTGAAAATGTGCGATGCACAAAAAATCCATTTTGTAAAAGGGATTGAAAAGCGAAAAAAATTGTTATAAAATAGGAACATTAGATTGGAGGCAACGCTTATGAATTTACGCAGTAAAAATGTTTTAAACGGAGTCGAACGCGCGCCGAACCGCAGCCTGTTTTACGCAATGGGCTATACAAAAGAAGAACTGGAGCGGCCGCTTATCGGTATTGTTTCCGCCCACAGCGAAATCGTACCCGGTCACTTTCATTTGGATAAACTCACCGAAGCTGTAAAAGCAGGCGTGCGCATGGCGGGCGGCACACCGATTATGGTGCCCGCAATCGGCGTTTGCGACGGGATTGCCATGGGTCATATCGGCATGAAATATTCTTTGCCGTCCCGTGAACTGATTGCCGACAGCGTCGAGACAATGGCAATGGCGCACGGCTTTGACGGTCTCGTGCTCGTGCCGAACTGCGATAAAATCGTGCCCGGCATGCTGCTTGGCGCACTGCGCATCAATATCCCGACTGTCGTTTGCTCCGGCGGCCCGATGATGTCGGGGCTTGTCGACGGAGTCGAAACCTCGCTTTCCAAAATGTTTGAAGCGGTGGGCGCTCGAAAAGCAAACCTTATTGATGATGAAAAACTTTGCGAATTTGAAAACAATACCTGCCCGGGCTGCGGCTCGTGCTCCGGTATGTATACCGCCAACAGCATGAACTGTCTTTGCGAATCCTTAGGCATCGCGCTGCCCGGCAACGGCACGATTCCGGCGGTGCACGCCGGCAGAATGCAGCTTGCCAAGCGCGCGGGCATGGCGATTATGCACCTTGTCGAAAACGACATCAAGGCGCGCGACATCGTCAACGAAAAGTCCCTGCGCAACGCGCTTGCCTGTGATATGGCGCTCGGCTGCTCGTCCAACTCGGTTCTGCACCTGCTTGCTATCGCAAAAGAAGCAGGCTGCCCGATGGATTTGCACACTTTCAATGAAATGAGCGCAAAAGTGCCGAACCTTTGCCACTTGGCGCCCGCCGGTCCTACCCATATGCACGACCTCAATAACGCCGGTGGCGTACCGGCTGTGCAGGCGGAGCTTGCAAAGAAAGGCCTTTTGGATTTGAGCCTGATGACCGTTACCGGCAAAACCGTCGGTGAAAATATTGAAGGCGCTTACATCAAAAACGAAAACGCCATCCGTCCGATTGACAATCCTTACAGCGAAACCGGCGGTATCGCCATTTTGTGGGGCAACATTGCAAAAGACGGCTGTGTCGTCAAACGCAGCGCCGTTGCACCCGAAATGCTGGTGCACTCCGGCCCCGCCCGCGTGTTTGACAGTGAAGACGAAGCGATTGAAGCTATTTATACCGGCAAAATCAAAGACGGCGATGTTGTCGTCATTCGCTATGAAGGCCCGGTCGGCGGCCCCGGTATGCGTGAAATGCTCAACCCGACTTCGGCGCTTGCCGGCATGAAGCTTGACAAGACCGTGGCGCTCATAACTGATGGTCGCTTCTCCGGTGCGTCCCGCGGCGCTTCTATCGGCCATGTGGCGCCGGAAGCAGCCTGCGGCGGTGAAATCGGGCTTGTAGAAGAAGGGGACATCATCGACATCGATATCCCGAACGCTTCGGTCAATGTTCGTGTTTCCGACGAAGAAATGGAAAAACGCAGAGCCGCCTATGTGCCGCACGAGCCGAAAGTGAAATCCGGCTGGCTTGCGCGCTATATGCAAATGGTCTCCTCCGCAAAAGACGGCGCGGTTATGAAAATCTAAAGCTTTGCACCGCACAATATGAAATAAAACCCCCGACACAGTTTTTGCTGTGCCGGGGGTTTTTGCTTGATTAACTTAATTCAAACATACCGTTATAAAGCCTATAATACATGCCTTTTTGCCGGAGCAAATCTTCGTGGTCGCCGCGTTCGACGATTTCGCCGTGTTCAAGCACCATAATCGCGTTGGCATTGCGCACGGTACTAAGTCTGTGCGCAATGACAAACACCGTCCTGCCCTCCATAAGGGAGTCCATGCCTTTTTCAATCAGCGCTTCGGTTCTTGTGTCAATCGAGGAGGTCGCCTCGTCCAAAATCAGCACAGGCGGGTCGGCGACAGCCGCGCGCGCAATGGCAAGTAATTGCCGCTGCCCCTGCGAAAGATTCGCGCCGTCCGAGGTCACCATGGTGTTGTAGCCGTTCGGAAGCCTGCGGATAAACGAATCCGCATTCGCGATTTTTGCGGCGGCTTCGATTTCTTCCTGCGTTGCGTCAAGCTTGCCGAAACGAATGTTGTCCGCTATTGTGCCCGTAAACAGGTGCGTGTCCTGCAATACAATGCCCAAAGAGCGCCGCAGGTCGTCTTTTTTGATGTCGCGCACATCAATGCCGTCATATAAGATTTTGCCGCCCTGCACATCATAAAACCGGTTGATTAAGTTTGTAATAGTCGTTTTGCCCGCGCCCGTAGAGCCGACAAAGGCAATTTTTTGCCCCGGCTTTGCGTAAAGACTGATGTCTTGCAAAACCGGCTTTTTTGCGTTGTAGCCGAACTTGACATGTTCAAACCGCACATCGCCGCAAAGGGGAACGAGTGTGCCGTCCGGCTTTTTCCAAGCCCAAAGCCCGGTCTTTTTGGCGCAGACGCAAAGCTTACCGTCATGGTTTTCTGCATGCACAAGCGTTACCTTGCCGTCATCCACTTCCGGCTTTTGCCGCATGGCTTCAAACACGCGCTCCGCACCGGCAAGCGCCGCCAACAGGAAGTTGCTTTGCTGGGTAAATTGATTGATAGGCGCGGCGGATTGGCGCACAAATACAAGATAACTTGCAAGACTGCCGACATCGGTCATTCCCTTTAGCGCCATAATACCGCCTAAAATGGCAACAATCGCATAGTTGACATAAGAAATGCTGACAACTGCGGGAATCATTGTTGCGGCATAGCCCTGCGCACCTGTACCGGCTTTGCGCAAAGCTTCATTTTTCGCACGGAAAACTTCAAGATTGTCGCTTTCGTGGTTAAATACCTTTACGACCTTTTGCCCGTTTACCATTTCTTCAATATAGCCGTCTAAATCGCCAAGGCTTTTTTGCTGGCGGGTGTAGTAAGCTTTGCTGCGTTTTCCGCTGAACCGGATATACAGAAACATAACCACATAGCAGAGCGCGACCACCAGTGTCAGCTGCCAGTTTAGAACAAACAACAGCGTCAGCGTGCCGACAATTTGAATAAAGCTTTGAATTACCATGGCAAAGCTGTTGTTGAGCGCATCGGAAATGGTGTCTACATCATTGGTGAAATAGCTCATCACATCGCCGTGCTGGCGGGTGTCAAAGAATTTCAGTGGCAAAGTCTGCATGTGGGCAAACAAATCGCGCCGAATGTCAAATAAAACCTTTTGCGCAACGCGCACCATGGTTTGTGTGTAGCCGTAAGAGCAGGCGACACCCACTGCATAAATCACAGCGGTTAACAGGACGCCTAAAAGCAGGGTGCGGGTGTTCCCGTCTGCCAAATTGTTGACCACCGGGCGAATCATATAGGTGCCCAAAAGGTTTGCAAACGCACTCACCGTGACCAGCACCGCAACGACCAACAGCAGGAATTTGTGCCTGCCCATGTAAGAAAGCAGTGAAGCTAAAGTAAAACGCAGGTCTTTCGGTTTTTTACCGCTGATTGCTCTTGCCGGCATCGCTGTCGCCTCCTTTCATTTGCGAAGCGTAAATCTCCTTGTAAATCGGGTCGCTTTCCAAAAGGGTTTGGTGCGTGCCCACGGCATGTACCTTACCGTCGTCGAGAATGATGATTTTATCCGTTCCCATGACCGAGGTTACGCGCTGTGCAATCACGATTTTTGTGACCTCGGGAAGTGCCCCCAGTGCAGCGCGGATATGGCCTTCCGTCGCAGTGTCTACGGCGCTGGTCGAATCGTCAAAGATTAAGATTTTCGGTTTTTTCAGCAGTGTGCGTGCAATGCAAAGCCGTTGCTTTTGTCCGCCTGAAAAATTTACGCCGCCCTGGCCTAATTCGGTGTCCAATCCGTTGGGCATGTTGTTCAGAAATTCATCAGCACAGGCAATACGGCAGGCTTCCCAAAGCATTTCATCGCTTGCATTTTTGTTGCCCCACAAAAGATTTTCGCGTACCGTGCCGGAAAACAGCACATTTTTTTGCAGTACAATTCCTACCGCATCGCGCAATGCGTGCAGGTCATAGCTGCGCACATCTTTGCCGCCGACACGCACACAGCCGTCGGTTGCGTCATAAAGCCGTGGGATAAGCTGCACAAGAGAATGCCAACCGTTTCTCCCGCCTTAATGTGCAGCGTTACACCGGAAAGGGCAAATTCCGCCGCTTCTTCCTTATATTTAAAGGAAACATTCTCAAAGTCTATGCTGCCGTCTTTTACAACCTTTACAGCGTTTTCCGGGGAGGTGAGCACGACTTGTTCGTCGAGCACTTCACTAATGCGGTGTGCGCTTGCAAGGGAGCGCGTCAGCAGCAAAAAGACATTGGAAATCATCATAATGGAGTTCATAACCTGCAAAACATAGCTTAAAAAGCCGGTCAGTTCACCAACCTGCAGGGTGTTTACCAAAATCATCTTGCCGCCGAACCACATAATCAAAACAATGGTGACATACATAATAAGCTGTAAGGTCGGCAGGTTGAGCACTGCGTATTGAAAGGTCTTTTGGCTGGTTTCCATAAGCGCGGTGTTGACTTCACCGAATTTTTCTTCTTCGTATTCACCACGAACAAACGCTTTAACCGCACGAATGGCAGTTAAGCCTTCTTGCACGACATTGTTGAGCTTGTCGACTGCTTTTTGCAAAACGGAATACATCGGTGCGATTTTGCGCACAATGCAAAACAGTGTGACAGCCAAAATCGGCGCGCACACCACAAACACGAGCGCCAGCTTTGCATTCATCCAAAATGAAAGCCCAAGCCCCATGATTAACATAATAGGGCTGCGCATCAACGGGCGAAATCCGGCGTTTATAGCGTTTTGCAGCACGGTAACATCGGTCGTCATGCGCGTTACAAGCGAGGAAGTCTCAAACCGGTCCAGATTGGAAAACGCATAATCCTGTATGCGAACATACTGCGCGTCACGAATGTTTGCACCAAAGCCGTAGGCTGCACGCGCAGCGAAGCGGGCATATAAAAGACCCGTGATGAGCGACAGCAGCGCACAGATGCCCATTTGTGCGCCTTTGTAAAGAATATAGGGGATATCTTTTGTCATTACGCCGGTGTCAATTAAGTCCGCCATCAAAACCGGAATCAGCAGTTCGAAAAAGGATTCCAAAATGACCAGCAGCCCGCCAATGACCATGCCTTTTTTGTATTTGCCGAGATAGCCGAATAATCGTTTCAGGTCTTGCATGGTGGTTCCTCCGTTTCGGCATTGCGCAGATTTTGATAGGCGCGCTTTAAATAGCTTGAAAACTGCTCAATTTCTGTTTCAGAAAAACCGCGCAGCATAAGCGATTCTTCCTTTTGACAATATTGCGTCCATTCCTGCTGTACGCGGCGGCCCAGTTCCGTCAGTTCTATCCGGTCTGCGCGGCGGCAGGCGGTGTCCGTCATGCGCGTGATGAAACCACCTTTTTCCAAGGCGTCCAGCATTCTCGACACGGCGGCAGGGTCAATTTCAAAATAATCCGCAAGCTCTTTTGGGCGGCAAGAGCCGTTTGCCGCAAGATAGCGCAGCAGCTTCGGCTGCCCGGTGCCAAGTCCCAGTTCCCGCAAGTACGGACGAAGATAGCTTCGCTGTGCGTGAAAGGCACGATAAAGAAGCATATGAAAGGTTTTTTCCATATAGAAGCGCTCCTTTGTTGATATGTCAATAATTGATAGGTCAATTATAACATGGAAATATACGCGGTCAAGAGGGAAGGGTGACTTTCAGCAGAGTTGCAGAAAGCCGTAAATGCTTTTCAGTATTCTTGTGCAGTTTTTCAGCGGAAAGGTAAAAAACCGGCCTCCCGTTTTTAAGGGAAGCCGGTTTGACTTTAATTTAGATTATGCTTTTTTCAGCGGTTTCACGGTAAAGGCATATGCGTATTCTTTGCCGCCGTGCAGAATGTACGGCTCTCGGACATGTGCGTCACCGGGCATGTCGCCGCCGACGCCGAGCTGCGCGAGATCAAAGTTGAAGGTGGTGAAGTCCTTGTGGCGAAGCTCGTGGATATGTGTGGCGCGTTCCAGCTCATCCTGCGTGTAGTGCCACGCTGAGAACTGAAGCGGTACACCGGCTTCCGCTTCAAATCGAAGCCCGGTGCCGTCCTTGTCTGTAATTTCGACATAGCGAACATCGGTGCGGTTGCCGTTTTCCTGCGGGCGCATGTAGTGGTGCTCAAGGTCGGTTACAGTGGACTCGTAAATTCCAATAGCAGCGCCGGTCTTGCGGTCGCAATAAGTCTCCTGCGGACCGCGGCCATACCAGTTCACATATTCAAAGCTGCCCGGCAGAGCCATCTGCGTGCCGAAGCGCGTCAGGGTGTGCTTCGGTGTGCCTTTTGCAAAGATGCGAAGGGCGCCGTCCGGGTAAACGGTGATTTCCGAAAGCGCGTTGCTCATGCCGCTGATGCTCCATTGTGTGGTAACTGCAATGCTGCCGTCTGCCTTGCTTTCCACAGACTGAATGTTGCCGCGCGCACCGTTGGTGGCTCTCTGCCATGCGTAGTACGGGTGGAACGGGATTAAGAACGGTACAAAGTTCGTGTTGGAAAGGTCGTTGTCTGTTACTGCGCGGAACAGGTTCGGCCGCATGGGGGAGTGAAGCATTTCCTGATTGCCGTATACCAGTGAAATGACCTGCCCGCCGGCAATCCGCACTGTAAAGTTGCTGCCGGAAACAGCCGCACTGTTAACACCCTTGGTGACAGTCAGCGGCTCGCCGAGATGCACCTCAGGTTTCGGCTCGGCTTTTTGCAAAATAAACTGGTCAAAGCTCTGCACATAGCCCGCTTCGCACCAGCGTTTCGCGGTTTTGTTGCAGTAAGAAACGGTCAAAACCATTTCTTTGCCTTCTTGGAATTTATCTTCGGAATAGGGGATAACGAAATCTGTTTCCGAAAGCGGTGCAGCGTTGAGCTCAGGCAATACGCCGCTTTCCACCGGCACGCCGTCTGCTTCCACTGTCCAGCGGATTTCCATATCGGAAAGGTCGGTGAACAAGTGCTTGTTGCGAATGGTATAGGTTTTAGCTTTTGCGTCTTTTTCCACCGTCTTGATTTCCGAATAAACTTTTTTCACTTCGTAATAAGAGGGGTGGGGCTTGCGGTCGGCGGTGATGATGCCGTTTGCGCAGAAATAGGTGTTGCTGCCGGTCATAGCCGTTGTGTTCGGCAGCTGCAGCGGGCGGCGCGGCTCGGCTTTTTCAAAGTCCGTGCCGTAAAGCCAGTGATCGCCGTCCGGCGTTTTCAGGCGCAGGGACTGATCGACAAAGTCCCAAATATAGCCGCCGCACATGTGGTCATGCGCCTCAAAGTCATCCATATATTCCTGGAAGTTGCCAAGGCTGTTTTCCATTGCGTGTGCATATTCGCAAAGCAGAACGGGCTTTGTGTAAGCTTCCCGCGGGATTGGCTTGGAATCCGCCGCGAGCTGATTTGCGATGTTGTCATACAGCGTGATGGTAATAGGCTCTTTGTTGCAAAGCTTATCCATCGTGTCCTTGAGCGGATACATTCTTGAAATGACATCGCTCTTGGTAAAGTCAAAGTCGCCCTCATAGTGGAACGGACGGGTCTTGTCAAGTTCCAGCGCGGCTTCTTTCATTTTTGTGAAGTTGCTGCCGTCACCGGCTTCGTTGCCGAGCGACCACATGAAAATGCATGCGTGGTTGCGGTCGCGAAGCACCATGCGCTGCATTTTGTCCACCACAGCATTCGTCCAAACCGGATTGCTGCCGGGAACGCCCTTGCGGCGCACACCGTGGCTTTCCATGTCGCATTCGTCCATAATATAGAATCCGTATTCATCGCACAGCTCATAGAAGAACGGGTCATCCGGGTAGTGCGAGGTGCGGATGGAGTTGATGTTGGCGCGTTTCATCAAGTCAAAGTCCTGATAATAGCGCTCTTTCGGAACTGCCCAGCCGTGGTCAGGGTCAAAGTCGTGGCGGTTCACGCCGCGCAGAAGCATCGGCTGTCCGTTAAAGAGAATCTGTTCGCCGACAATCTCAACCTTGCGGAAGCCGAAGCGAATTGCCTTATAGGTCTTTTTATCGTCTGCTTCCAAGGTGAGCAGCAGGGTGTAAAGCACCGGTGTTTCTGCCGACCATTTCTGCGGGTTTTTAACCGTTTTGTGCAGGTTGACCGTGGTGCTGCCGTTTGGCGCGGCGGCAAAGTCCAAAGAACCAAGCTTGTTCTTTTTGCCGTTGGGGTCTATGACCTCAGCCGTCACTTTGACCGGCTTTTCTGTATTTTCATAGTTGCGGACGGTAATTTCCACATTGGTGTCGCTGTCCGTGTAGGTTTCGTCCAAATCCGTCGTCACAAAGAAATCGCGCAGGCAGACCTTTTCCTCACAATACAGGAATACTTCGCGGTAAATGCCGCACAGCCACCACATGTCCTGGTCTTCGATATAGGTAGCGTCACTGTAACGATATACTTTGACGCATACAAGGTTTTCACCGCTCTTTATGTATTTGGTCAAATTGAACTCATGGGGCGTCATCGAGTTCTGCGAATAGCCGACAAAATTCCCGTTAACATAGACCTCCATTGCGGATTTTACCGCGCCGAAATGCAAAAATAGCTCTTTGCCCTCAAAGTTTTCCGGCAGGGTGAATACACGGCGGTAATGTCCGATTTCCTGCATATCGTGGTCAATTGACGGAATTTTGCTTTTGGTTCTGGAAATTGCACGCGGGAATGTGCTTGCGTAATAATAGGGGACGCTCCCGGTTTTTTCCGTTTGCCAAACGGACGGCACGCGAATGGTCCGCCAAGCCGAATCGTCAAATTGCGGATAATAAAAATCGGTCGGTTCGCCCTTAAGACCTCTCTGCCAGTGGAATTTCCAGTCGCCGTTTAAAGTGAGTTTGGATTCCGGTGTTTCGCGCGCTACGGCTTTTTTAGCCGTATCATAAGAAAAGGCGATGACATGACCGTCTTCTTTGTTACGCTTGATAACCGCCGGATTTTCCCAGTCGTATTTTTTCTCCAGCATAGTTTTTCCTCTCTTTTTTGATTCCGAAGCAGGTGCTTTGGAAAAGTCTATTACATTATAATCGAAAAAAGCGGTAAGCACAAGCCTTTTCGCTGTACAAACCGCTTTTTTATAAAGTATGATGATAAGAAGCTGAAAAAACTGGTTATTTTCCCTCGGTATAAGCGAGATAATCAATAAACTGCCGCGCCGTTCTGGGGCTTCTGCCGCCATTGCGAAGCGCGTGTGCTTCCGCTTTTTGCAGCAACTCGTTTTCCGGCATGTCTATGCCGCGCTGTTTGGCAAGGTCACAGACTATCGAGCAATACAGCGATTTGTCCGGCCGCGAGAAAGTGACCTTTAAGCCGAAGCGCGCTGAAAGGCTGGTCATTTCCTGAATGGTGTCCTGCAAATGCAGGTCGTCGCCCTCGCGGTCCGAGAAGTTTTCTTTGATTAAGTGCCGCCGGTTGGAGGTCGCGTAAATGGCTATGTTTTGACTTCTGCCGGAAACGCTGCCTTCCAAAATCGCCTTGAGTGCACCGAAATCATTGTCGTTGCTTGCAAAGCTCAAATCGTCAATGAAAATAATAAATTTCAGCGGATTTTTTGCAAGCGCATCCATAATGTCCGGCAGGAAAAACAGCTCGTGCTTTTTGACTTCAATTAAGCGAAGACCTTTGTCTTTAAATTCGTTGGCAATCGCCTTTACGGTGCTGCTCTTGCCGCTGCCCGCGTCGCCGTAAAGCAAAACATTGTTGCAGGGACTTCCCGCAAGAAGCGCTTTGGTGTTGTCAATCACACGGCTGCGCTCCAGTTCATAGCCCGAAAAATCCGAAAGGCGTTGTTCGTCCGGGTGCTTGACGGGGGCAATTTTTCCGTCCTTCAAACAGAACATATGGTATTTTGCGAAAATACCGTATCCGCGCTCGCCGATATGTGCAACGCGCTCAGCATAAATCTTTCTAAAGTCCAAAGCCCGGGTCTTGAAGTCGGGCAGGGGAATATCGGCGCGCACAAACGCTTGAATGTCCTCCGGTGTAACGGCAGAAAACGCCTGTAAAACATCCAGCTCCTGTTCGACCGCCGCGCGGTAGCTGTCCGTCAGCTTGTTTTCACCGGCGCGAAGAATATAAGCGTTTTCATCGTCTAAAACCAGATTCAGAACATAATCCGTCAGGTCGTCGGTCGTCTGAAACAATGCAGAGACAAAATCTGCGGCACAGCTTATGCGTTCGTCCTGTGAGGCGTTCTGTGCTGCACACAAAGTAAGAAAACGGCTGACGACTGCGTCTGAAAGCAGCGCCCGAAACACCACAAGCGAGTGCAGTTGCCGTTTTAACAGGGGTAAATCCTTCATTTTGAACATCTCCGGGATAAAAATAGAAAATCCGGCAAAATACCCGGTAAAAATTGCCGGAAATATCTTGACAGATAGACTTGACAGGTATATAATACTAAACTGCTATTAAAATGGTGATATATACCTTATAGATTTTTTAGCATATGTAGTCTACCACAAAAAATGCTGAAAATCAACCCCGAAAACAACCATTTCTTGTAGTAATCTCCAAGCCTTTTAAAGGCTTTGTTGAACAAATATAGAACGGAGAGTGATAAGCCCTATGGTGAATGTCAAACCTGTAAAACTCGGAAGAAATACCCGTATGAGCTTTTCCAAGATCAATGAGGTCATGCAAATGCCCAACCTCATTGAGATTCAGAAGAATTCATATCAATGGTTTCTCAACGAGGGTCTGAAAGAAGTGTTCCGCGATGTCGCCGACATTACGGACTATTCCGGCAACCTTGTGTTGAGCTTCGTCGGTTACAGAATGGATGACACCCCGAAATACACGGTGAAAGAGTGCAAGGAACGCGATGTTACCTATGCTGCGCCGCTGAGAGTCACCGCAAGACTGCTCAATAAGGAAACGGGCGAAATCAAAGAAAACGAAGTGTATATGGGCGACTTCCCGCTGATGACAGACAGCGGTACTTTCGTCATCAACGGTGCGGAGCGCGTCATTATTTCCCAGCTGGTCCGTTCGCCGAGCGTCTATTATGGTATGACGCACGACAAGACCGGTAAGGAACTGTATTCCACCACGGTCATTCCGAACCGCGGCGCATGGCTCGAATATGAAACCGACCAGAACGATTTGTATTATGTTCGTATCGACAAGAACCGCAAAATCTACATCACGACATTTATCCGTGCTTTGGGCTTGAGCACAAACCAGGAAATCCTCGATTTCTTCGGCTATGACGAAAGAATCAAGGCAACGCTTGAGAAGGATACCACCATCAATACCGAGCAGGCGCTTATCGAAGTGTATAAACGCCTTCGTCCGGGCGAACCGCCGACACTCGAGACTGCGCAGGCGCACCTCGACGGTCTGTTCTTCGACCCGCACCGTTATGACCTTTCCCGCGTGGGCAGATACAAATATAATAAAAAGCTCGGCATTTCCGGCAGAATCGCCGGTTTCCGCGCAAAAGAACCGGTTATCAGCAACCTTACGGGTGAAGTGCTTGCCGACGAAGGCGAAATGATTACCAAAGAGCTTGCTTACCGTATTGAGCAGGAGGGTGTCAATGTCGTATTCCTCGACAACGAGGGCGACGAAGTCAAGGTGTTCTCCAACGGCATGGTTGACATCGGCGAATATGTGCCGATGTTCACGGAAGATGAGCTGGAGGAAATCGGCATCAACGAAAAAGTTCGTTTTGAAGTGCTCAAGGAAGTGCTCGATAAATGCGGCGATGACAAAGATTTGCTTCTCGAAGAACTGGCGGCACGCTGCGATGACCTCATTCCGAAGCACATCACGATTGACGACATTTTTGCGTCTATCAACTATCTCAACTGCATTGCGCACGGCGTCGGCACCACCGACGATATCGACCACCTAGGCAACCGCCGTATCCGTTCCGTGGGTGAACTGCTGCAGAACCAGTTCCGTATCGGCTTCTCCCGTATGGAGCGCGTGGTCAAAGAGCGTATGACCCTGCAGGCGCAGGAACCCGATAAGGTCACGCCCGCGGCGCTTATCAACATCCGCCCGGTTATGGCGGCAATCAAAGAGTTCTTCGGCTCTTCTCCGCTGTCTCAGTTCATGGATCAGACCAACCCCTTGGCGGAACTTACCCATAAGAGAAGACTTTCCGCTCTCGGCCCCGGCGGTCTTTCCCGTGACCGCGCCGGTTTCGAAGTTCGAGATGTCCACTACAGCCACTATGGCCGTATGTGCCCGATCGAGACGCCTGAAGGCCCGAACATCGGTTTGATTTCCTACCTTGCAACTTTCGCAAGAATCAACAAATACGGCTTCATTGAAGCGCCGTTCCGCCGCATCGATAAAGAGACCGGCGTGGTGCTCGACGAAGTTACCTATATGACCGCCGATGTAGAAGATAACTACATGGTCGCGCAGGCGAACGAGCCGCTGGATGAAAACGGCCGTTTCGTCCGCAAAAAGGTCAATGCCCGTTATCGTGATGAGTTCGTGGAAATCGAAGCTTCCGAAGCAGATTACATGGATGTTTCGCCGAAAATGGTTGTGTCTGTCGCAACGGCAATGATCCCGTTCCTGGAAAACGACGACGCGAACCGTGCTTTGATGGGCTCCAACATGCAGCGGCAGGCTGTTCCGCTTCTCAAGACCGAATCCCCGATTGTCGGTACCGGTATGGAATATAAGGCTGCGGTTGACTCCGGCACAGTCGTGCTTGCAAAGCGCGCCGGCAAGGTCACCAAGGTCAGCGCCGACTTGGTGGAAATCACCACAGACGACGGCTCTGTTGACCGTTATGAACTGATTAAGTTTATGCGTTCCAACCAGGGTACATGCATCAACCAGCGCCCGATTGTGGACGAAGGGCAGACCGTGGAAGCGCAAGAAGTCATTGCCGACGGTCCTGCCACCTCCAACGGCGAAATTTCCCTTGGTAAAAATGCCCTCATCGGCTTCATGACCTGGGAAGGCTACAACTACGAAGACGCGGTTCTGATTAACGAAAAACTGGTTCGCAACGATGTATATACTTCTGTTCATATTGAAGAATATGAGCTGGAGTCCCGTGACACCAAGCTCGGGCCGGAAGAAATCACCCGCGATATTCCCAATGTCGGTGAAGATGCGCTTGCAAACCTCGATGAAGACGGTATTATCCGCATCGGTGCTGAAGTGCATTCCGGCGATATCTTGGTCGGCAAGGTCACACCGAAAGGCGAGACCGAGCTTACCGCAGAGGAAAGACTTCTGCGCGCTATCTTCGGCGAAAAAGCGCGCGAGGTGCGTGACACCTCCCTGCGTGTGCCGCACGGTGAATACGGTATCGTCGTCGATGTTGAAGTGTTCACAAGAGAAAACAGCGATGAATTAAGCCCCGGCGTCAACAAGGTTGTTCGCTGCTATATCGCCCAGAAGCGTAAAATCTCTGTCGGCGATAAAATGGCCGGTCGTCACGGTAACAAGGGTGTTGTTTCCCGCATTTTGCCGCAGGAAGACATGCCGTTCTTAGATGACGGTACACCGCTGGATATCGTATTGAACCCCTTGGGCGTTCCGTCCCGTATGAATATCGGACAGGTTCTGGAAGTTCACCTGGGCTTCGCTTACAGAAAGCTTGGTCAGAAGATTGCAACACCGGTCTTTGACGGTGCGCATGAAGCGGATATCCGCGAAGCGCTCAAAGAAGCCGGTTACCGTGAAGACGGTAAATCCATTCTGACCGACGGCAGAACCGGTCTGAAGTTTGATAACCCTGTCACCGTTGGTGTTATGTACTTCCTGAAGCTGCACCATCTGGTTGACGATAAGATCCACGCAAGAAGCACCGGCCCGTACTCCCTGGTTACGCAGCAGCCCCTCGGCGGTAAAGCCCAGTTCGGCGGCCAGCGTTTCGGTGAAATGGAAGTTTGGGCGCTGGAAGCTTACGGCGCGGCATACACCCTGCAGGAAATCCTGACCGTTAAGTCCGACGATGTCGTCGGCCGTGTCAAGACCTACGAATCCATTGTAAAGGGTCTCAATGTTCCGAAGCCCGGTATTCCGGAGTCCTTCAAGGTTCTGATTAAAGAACTGCAGTCCCTTGCTTTGGATGTTAAAGTGCTTGACAAAGACGGGGAAGAGATTGACCTGCGCCAGTCCTTTGAAGATGAAATCAATGATGTCGGCACGGTAATCAATGAACCGCTCGGCGATGAGAATGTGGTAAACGATGTTTCTCTCGACGACGGCTATGTGCCCGATGAAGACGCTGAAGCACAGCTCGGCGACGACGCGTTCAACGAATATCTGAGCGACGACGATTTGTTCGGCGCAGAGGAAGACCTGAACGACGAAGAGTTCTAATCCACCGACCGGCATCCGTTTTCAGATTTTTAGGAAGAAGGTATTTGATAGATGGAAAATATAGCGTTTGAATCAATCAAAATCGGTCTTGCATCGCCCGATCAGATCCGTGAGTGGTCCTACGGCGAAGTCAAGAAACCCGAAACGATAAACTACCGCACCTTAAAACCCGAGCGCGACGGTCTGTTCTGCGAGCGTATTTTCGGGCCGCAGAAGGACTGGGAGTGCCACTGCGGCAAATATAAGCGCATCCGCTATAAAGGCAAGGTCTGCGAACGCTGCGGCGTTGAGATTACCAAAGCCAAGGTTCGCCGTGAAAGAATGGGTCACATCGAGCTTGTTGCGCCTGTTTCTCACATTTGGTACTTCAAGGGTATTCCGTCCCGCATGGGTCTGATTCTCGACATTTCCCCGCGCGACCTTGAAAAGGTGCTGTATTTCGCAAAATATATCGTCACCGACCCCGGTGACACCGAGCTTACCAAAATGCAGATTCTCTCCGAAAAAGAGTATCTGGATATGCGTGAAAAATATGAGGACGATTTCAAAGCAGCCATGGGCGCAGAAGCAATCAAAGCGCTGCTCGAGGAAATCGATGTTGACGCGCTCTGCAAAGAACTGCGTGAGGAGTTGGAAGAGGCTTCCGGTCAGAAAAAGACCCGTGTTTTGAAGCGCTTGGAAGTTGCCGAAGCCTTTAAACAGTCCGGCAACCGCCCCGAATGGATGATTTTGGATGTTATCCCGGTTATCCCGCCGGATATCCGTCCTATGGTGCAGCTTGACGGCGGCCGCTACTTAAACGACCTGTACCGCCGCGTTATTAACCGTAACAACCGTCTGAAACGGTTGCTCGAACTCAACGCGCCGGAAATCATCGTTCGCAACGAAAAAAGAATGCTTCAGGAAGCAGTTGATGCCCTGATTGATAACGGCCGTCGCGGCAGACCGGTCACCGGCCCCAACAACCGCGCGCTGAAATCCCTTTCCGATATGCTGAAAGGTAAACAAGGCCGTTTCCGTCAGAACCTTCTCGGTAAGCGTGTTGACTACTCCGGCCGTTCGGTTATCGTTGTCGGTCCGGAATTGAAAATTTACCAGTGCGGTCTTCCCAAGGAAATGGCGCTGGAGCTGTTCAAACCGTTTGTTATGAAGCGTTTGGTGGAAACCGGTGTTGCCGGCAACATCAAATCAGCAAGAAAAATGGTCGAGCGCTCCAAGACCGAGGTTTGGGATGCACTTGAAATCGTCATTAAAGACCATCCCGTCATGCTGAACCGTGCACCTACCTTGCACAGACTTGGTATTCAGGCGTTTGAGCCGGTGCTTGTGGAAGGCAGAGCAATTAAGCTGCATCCGCTGTGCTGCACGGCGTTCAACGCGGACTTCGACGGCGACCAGATGGCCGTGCATGTACCGCTGTCCGCAGAAGCACAGGCAGAAGCAAGACTTCTGATGCTTGCCGCAAACAACCTGCTTAAACCCTCCGACGGTAAACCCGTTGCGGTTCCCACGCAGGATATGATCCTTGGTTCTTACTACCTTACTATGGATAAGGACGATGACCCGGGCAACGGCAAAGTGTTTACAAGCTTTGACGAAGCCGTTATGGCTTATGACGAAGGGTATATCGGCCTGCATTCCAAAATCAAGGTTCGCATGACCAAAGAAATCGACGGCGAAAAGAAGACTAAATTGATCGACACCACCCTCGGCAAGATCATTTTCAACAACCCGATTCCCCAGGACCTTGGTTTTGTAGACAGAACCGATCCCGAAAATGCGTTTAAATTGGAAGTTGACTTCCTTGTTAATAAGAAAACGCTCGGGCAAATTATTGACAAATGCATTAAAGTCCACGGCGTAACCATCGCCGCCGAAATGCTGGATAAAATCAAGGCGCAGGGCTATAAGTACTCCACCAAGAGCGGTATCACCGTTGCGGTCTGCGATGCAATCATCCCGCCGCAGAAACAGGAACTCTTGCAGAAAGCAGAAGAGCGCGTTGACGCAATTACTGCCAACTACAAGATGGGTCTTATGAGCAACAACGAGCGTTCCAAATCCGTTATTAAGGTTTGGGAAGAGTGCACCAACAAGGTCGCGCAGGGCTTGAAAGACAACCTCGGCAAAGAGAACCCCATTTACATGATGGTCGATTCCGGTGCCCGTGGTTCGGAAAGCCAGCTTCGCCAGCTCGCCGGTATGCGTGGCCTTATTGCCAACACAGCCGGTAAAACCATCGAAGTTCCGATTCGTGCGAACTACCGCGAAGGCTTGAATGTTTTAGAATATTTCATTTCTTCTCGTGGTGCGCGTAAAGGCTTGGCCGACACCGCACTTCGTACCGCCGACTCCGGTTACCTGACCCGTCGTCTGGTTGATGTTTCGCAGGATGTCATCATCCGTGAGGAAGACTGCCACTGCCACGAAGGCATTGAAGTTTACGACATCACCGACGGCAAGGAAATGATTGAAACCTTGAAAGAGCGTCTGACCGGCCGTTATCTGCTGGAAGACTTCGTCGATGAAACCACCGGCGAACTGATTATGTCCAAGGACGAAATGATGTCCGAAGAAGATGCCGCCAAGGTTGCCGATATCGTTAACGCGCGTGAAAATCCCGAAGACCGCAAGGTCAAGATTCGTTCGCTGCTCACTTGTGAATGTGAACACGGCGTCTGCATTAAGTGCTATGGTTCGAACCTTGCGACCGGCGAACCGGTCACAGTCGGTGAAGCGGTCGGCATCATCGCCGCCCAGTCCATCGGCGAACCCGGTACACAGCTTACCATGCGTACCTTCCATACCGGCGGTATCGCATCCAGCCAGGATATCACACAGGGTCTTCCCCGTGTTGAAGAACTGTTTGAAGCCAGAAAGCCCAAGACGCTTGCTATTCTTGCCGAAATCGACGGCCGCGTTTCGTTCCGCGAAATCAAAAAGAATGAGCACATCGTGGTTACAAACGACGAAACTGCTGAGGAAAAGAGCTATCTGATTCCTTACGGTTTCCGCAAGCGCTTCAACAGCGAGACCGATGCAGACGGCAAACCGGTTTATGTCACCAAGGGAACCGCGCTTACCGAAGGTTCTCCGAACCCGCACGACATTCTTGCGATCAGCGGTGTTCATGCGGTTCATGATTATCTGATTAAGGAAGTTCAAAGAACCTACCGTATGCAGGGTGTTGATATCAACGATAAGCATATCGAAGTTATCGTTCGTCAGATGATGCGTAAGCTTAAAGTTGACGAACCCGGAACCACTTCGCTTCTGCCGGGTGCTACTGTTGAGAAGTTCGACTTCCAGCGCGCAAACGCCGAAGCAAAGAAGAAAGCAGAGGAGAACGGCACCGAATTTGTTGCTGCGACCTGCGAGCCGGTTCTGCTCGGTATCACCAAAGCTTCTCTTGCTACGGATTCGTTCCTGTCCGCCGCCTCCTTCCAGGAGACCACGCGTGTCCTGACCGACGCAGCTATCAAGGGCAAGACTGACCCGCTGATTGGTTTGAAAGAGAATGTTATCATCGGTAAATTGCTGCCGTCCGGCACAGGCATGAAGTGCTACAGCGAAGTTGAGCTTGAGCCTGCCGCACCGGAAGCAGAAGCTGCCGACGAGGTCACCGCGTAAGTTTTTTCTCACAAATACTTGACAAGCTAAGGTTTTAAGTGCTAAAATCTTAGCTTGTGTGAGCAAAACAAACATCTTTTTTTGAGGGATGTTTGCTTTGCTGACACATTGTGTCTATTTTTGTGTCAGAATTTTAAAAAAAGGAGGAAAAAGACTTGCCAACATTTAATCAGCTTGTTCGCAACGGAAGACAGACACTTGAGAAGAAATCGAAGGCTCCGGCTCTCGGTAAAGGTCTCAACTCTAAAAAGAATGTGATGACTGATAATGCTTCCCCGCAGAAGAGAGGCGTTTGCACCGTCGTCAAGACCGATACCCCCAAAAAGCCGAACTCCGCTCTTCGTAAGCTTGCCAGAGTTCGTCTTACGAACGGAATCGAAGTTTCCGCTTACATTCCGGGCGTAGGTCACAACCTTCAGGAACACAGCGTTGTCCTGATTCGCGGCGGCCGTGTTAAAGATCTTCCCGGTGTCCGTTACCACATCATCCGCGGTACGCTGGATACCCAGGGCGTCAACGGCAGAATGCAGGCCCGTTCCAAATACGGTGCCAAGCGTCCGAAGGCTGCCAAGAAATAAGGCGTAAGCCTACACAAAACGACAGAATCTACTTGCAAAGGTTTTCCTGTGCAGGGTTATATATAAATGTTATATGGCCTTTTGCATGGGCACCACGGGGTTTTGTCACCGAGTACCTATGATATCATTTTAATTATGAAGGAGGGAAGCGTCGTGCCAAGAAGAGGCCAGATCGCAAAACGAGATGTTTTGCCGGATCCGCTTTACAATTCCAAGCTTGTAACCAGGCTTATCAACAGCGTCATGCTCGACGGTAAGAAGGGTGTCGCCCAGAAAATCGTCTATGACGCTTTCAACATCATCGCTGAGCAGACGGGCAAAGAACCGTTAGAGGTTTTCGAGAATGCCATGGAAAATGTCATGCCTGTTCTCGAAGTTAAAGCTCGCCGTGTCGGTGGTGCAACTTATCAGGTCCCGATCGAAGTTCGTCCCGAGAGAAGAGAAACCCTCGGTCTTCGCTGGATCACCCTTTACGCGCGTCAGCGTTCCGAGCGCACCATGAAAGAGCGCCTTGCGAACGAGATTATGGATGCTGTGAACCAGACCGGTTCCGCATACAAGAAGCGTGAAGATACGCATAAAATGGCAGAAGCCAACAAGGCTTTCGCACATTTCAGATGGTAATTGTTTCCGGTATTTTAGGAGGATGTTATGCCAAGAAAGGTATCTCTTGAAAAAACAAGAAATATTGGTATTATGGCGCACATCGACGCCGGTAAAACAACGACCACAGAAAGAATTTTGTTTTACACGGGTGTAAACCACAAAATCGGTGAAACCCACGACGGCGATGCGACCATGGACTGGATGGAGCAGGAGCAGGAGAGAGGTATTACCATTACCTCCGCTGCAACCACTTGCTTCTGGAAAGACCATCGTATCAATATTATCGACACTCCCGGCCACGTTGACTTCACCGTTGAAGTGCAGCGTTCCCTGCGTGTTTTGGACGGTTCCGTTACCGTTCTGTGCGCAAAGGGCGGTGTTGAGCCGCAGTCTGAAACCGTTTGGCGTCAGGCTGATGAATACCATGTTCCGCGCATGATTTATGTCAACAAGATGGACATCATGGGTGCGGACTTCTACCGCGTTTTGGACATGGTAAACGAGCGTTTCCAGTGCAACGCGGTTCCGATTCAGCTGCCTATCGGCTGTGAGGACACCTTTAAGGGCATTATTGACTTGGTTGAAATGGACGCTGAAGTCTATTATGACGACCTGGGTAAAGATGTCCGCCGTGAGCCTATCCCGGACGACATGAAAGAGCTGGCGGAAAAATACCGCACACAGCTTATCGAGCATGTTGCCGAGCAGGATGACGAGCTCATGGAAAAATACTTCAACGGTGAAGAACTGACTGTTGAAGAAATCAAAAGAACCATTCGTAAATCCACGATTGAAAACAGCATGGTTCCGATTTGCTGCGGTACTTCCTACCGCAACAAGGGCGTGCAGCCGCTTCTGGACGCAATCGTAGATTACATGCCCGCCCCGACCGATGTTGAGGCTATCAAGGGCGTTAACCCCGATACAGACGAAGAAGAAGTCCGTCACTCTTCCGACGACGAGCCGTTCTCCGCGCTCGCGTTCAAGATTGCGACCGACCCCTATGTTGGTAAAATCTGCTTCTTCCGTGTGTATTCCGGTACTGTCGAAGCCGGGTCCAGTGTTTATAACTCGGTCAAAGACAACCGCGAGAGAATGGGCCGTATTCTGCAGATGCACGCAAATCACCGTGAAGACATCGAAGTCTGCTACGCCGGTGATATTGCCGCCGCTGTCGGTCTGAAAAACACCACAACAGGCGATACGCTCTGCGATGAGAAACACCCCATCATTCTCGAATCCATGAATTTCCCGGATCCCGTTATCCGTGTTGCTATCGAGCCCAAGACCAAAGCCGGTCAGGAAAAGATGGGCATTGGCCTTGCAAAGCTGGCGGAAGAAGATCCGACCTTCAAGTGCTATACCGATGAAGAAACCGGCCAGACCATCATTGCTGGTATGGGCGAGCTGCATCTTGAAATCATCGTTGACAGACTGATGCGTGAATTCAAGGTTGAAGCCAATGTCGGTAAGCCGCAGGTTGCTTACCGTGAGACCATCCGCAAGCCCGCATCTTCGGATACGAAGTATGCGCGTCAGTCCGGCGGTAAAGGTCAGTACGGTCATGTTAAGATTAACATTGAGCCCAACCCCGACAAAGGGTATGAGTTCATCAATAACATCGTCGGCGGTGCCATCCCGAAAGAATACATCGGGCCTATCGATGCAGGTATCCAGGGCGCTATGCAGTCCGGCGTGCTTGCGGGCTATTCCGTAGTTGATGTTAAGGTCACTTTGTATGACGGTTCTTATCACGAAGTCGACTCTTCTGAAATGGCGTTTAAGATCGCCGCTTCCATGGCGTTCAAAGATGCTGCGAAGAAGGCAGACCCCGTGCTTCTCGAGCCGATCATGAAAGTTGTTGTCATCGTTCCGGAAGAATATATGGGCGATGTTATCGGTGACCTGAACTCCCGCCGTGGTGAAATCCAGGGCTTTGAAGACAGAACCGGCGTGAAGCAAATCAATGCGCATGTGCCGCTGTCTGAAATGTTCGGTTACGCAACCGACCTTCGTTCCAAGACGCAGGGCCGCGGCCAGTATGTCATGGAACCCGACGGTTACAAAGAAGTGCCGAAGTCCATTGCGGAAAAAATCATTTCCGACAGAACCAAGAAGGACTAATTTTTTAAAAACACTTGAAATTTTACCGGTTTATTGGTAAAATAACTACAATAGTGCAAATCTGATTATTTTGCATTTATCAAAGGAGGAACATTCCAATGGCAAAGGAAAAATTCGAAAGAACCAAACCCCATGTAAACATTGGTACCATTGGTCACGTTGACCACGGTAAAACCACGCTTACTGCGGCTATCACCAAGACGCTCGCTATGAAGGGCTATGCCAAATTCGAAGCATATGACATGATCGATAAGGCTCCCGAAGAGAGAGAGCGCGGCATCACCATCAACACCGCTCACGTTGAGTATGAGACCGACACTCGTCACTATGCTCACGTTGACTGCCCCGGCCACGCCGACTATATCAAAAACATGATCACCGGCGCTGCGCAGATGGACGGTGCTATCCTGGTTATCGCTGCTACTGACGGCCCGATGGCTCAGACCAAAGAGCACTTGCTTCTTGCTCGTCAGGTTGGCGTGCCTTATATCATCGTTTTCCTGAACAAAGCTGATCAGGTTGATGATCCGGAACTTCTTGAACTCGTTGAAATGGAAGTTCGTGAGACCCTTTCTGAGTATGGCTTCCCGGGCGACGACACTCCGATCATCGTCGGTTCCGCTCTGAAAGCTCTTGAGTACAACGGCGGCGACATCAACGCTCCCGAACTCAAGCCGATCTGGGATCTTATGGATGCTGTTGACAGCTATATCCCGACACCTGACCGTAAAGCGGATCAGCCGTTCCTTATGCCCATCGAAGATGTTATGACCATCTCCGGCCGTGGTACCGTTGTTACCGGCCGTGTTGAGCGTGGCCAGCTGAAGACCGGTGAAGAAGTTGAAATCGTCGGTCTTACCGATGAAAAGAAAAAGACTGTTGTTACCGGTATCGAAATGTTCAGAAAGACTCTGGACTATGCTGAAGCAGGCGACAACATCGGCGCACTTCTTCGTGGTATTCAGAGAACTGAAGTTGAGCGTGGACAGGTTCTTTCCAAGCCCGGCTCGATTCATCCCTACACCAAGTTCACCGGTCAGGTTTATGTTCTGAATAAGGATGAAGGCGGCCGTCATACTCCGTTCTTCAACAACTATCGTCCGCAGTTCTATTTCAGAACTACTGACGTTACCGGCATCATCTCCCTTCCCGAAGGCGTTGAGATGTGCATGCCCGGCGACAATGTCGACATGAATGTTGAACTGATCACCCCCATCGCTATCGAAAAGGGTCTTCGTTTCGCTATTCGTGAAGGCGGCCGTACTGTTGGTTCAGGCGTTGTTACCGAAGTTTCCGACTAATTAACACCTGAATAAATCTTGCAATAAAACCCCGAATCCGTGTAAACGGCTTCGGGGTTTTCATTTGCTGTTAAAAATAAAAACGCAGAGGAATTTATTTGCCTCTGCGTTTTCTTGCCTTATTTTAAATCTATTTCTCTGTCTTTATAGTAATATTTCCGGTCATGGTCGCTGATTTCCCGCACCACCCGGCAAGGGTTGCCATAAGCGACCGAGTTTTCCGGAATATCTTTAGTCACCACACTGCCTGCGCCAATGACGCTGTTGTCCCCAATGTGTACGCCGGGAAGAATGACTGCTCCGGCACCTATCCAGACATTGCGGCCGATATGCACCGGAATGTTGAACTGCGCGGCCTTGCGGCGAAGCTCCGGCTCAATGGGGTGTCCTGCCGTGGCGATGACAACATTCGGTCCAATCATGCATTCGTCACCGATAAAAATATCCGTGTCGTCTACAAGCGTCAGGTTGAAATTGGCATAAACGCTGTTGCCGAGGTGCGTGTTGCTGCCCCAGTTTGCGTGCAGGGGCGGCTCAATGTAGCAGTCGTCGCCGACTTCGGCCAATAAACGCTTTAATAGCGCCTCACGGCATTCTTTGTCGCGCGGGCGTGTGGCGTTGTAGTCGTATAAAATCTCCATTTGCTTTGCCTGTAAAGCTAATAATTCCTCTGTGTCTGAATAATACAGCTTTCCGCTTTTCATTTGTTCATAAGCGTCCATTTTTGTGTTCCTTTCTTATTTGTCTTTTAACAGCTTTGCCCGCACCTTGTAGTCGGGCAAAATTTTTTCAATTTCCCGGTAAAAAGCAGGAGAGTGGTTCTTTTGCCGAATATGCGCAAGTTCGTGCACAACAACATAATCCACCGCTTCTTTCGGGTATAGCATCAGCCGCCACGAATAGCAAATGCCGTTTTGCCCGCTGCATGAGCCAAACCGCTTTTTGGCCGAAGTGATTTTCACGCTTTTGGGGCACACGCCCATCAGTTTTGCAAAATAAGCGGTGCGCTGGGGCAAATAGGCGTTTGCCTGTGCGCGCAGTTCGGCTATGCGTTCCGGCGTGAGCAAGGCTTCCTGCTCATTTCTGCGCCTTTGCCGTGCAGCAGCTTTTTCAATCCAGTTTTCATGCGTCTTTACGAAACGGTCTACTTCCGATTTCGGCACCCAGCGCGGTGCGCGCACCACCACCTGCATCGATTCATCAATATGCATAGAAAGCGTTTTCCCGCGGCCTTCCACGCGTTTATATTCCATAGTCATTCCCGCCTTTTCCATTAGTGTATCAGTATTTTTACGGCTTGGCAAGTCCATTTGTGCAGCAGCTGCGAAAACCTGCGTAAATCCTAAAAAAGGGTTGAAAAAAATGGCAGATTGCGTTAAAATAATGTGTATCTGCGAATGACGCACAGGAATTATTTTGTGATAGGAGAGAATAAAATGGAGAAAAATTGGCTTGACAACAAAACCGTTATCGTAACGGGCGCATCCAGCGGTATGGGCAAAGGCATCACCGAAAAGCTTATCAAAGAGCATGGCTGCAAAGTGCTGGGTGTTGCAAGAAGTGAAAAGAAAATGGAAGCGCTGGTTGCTGAACTCGGCGAATATGCATCGCAGTTTTCCTATCAGCTGTTTGATGTTTCCGTTCGTGAAAATTGGGATAACTATGTAGCTTATCTGAACGAAAATGAAATCAAACCCGACATTCTTATTAACAATGCCGGTATCCTGCCGAAGTTCGACCGCTTTGAGCATTATTCCATTGAAGATATTGAAAAGGCGATGAATATCAACTTCTATTCCGCCGTATATTCAATGCATGCGCTGCTGCCGCTGATTTTGGAATCTCCGTCTCCGGCAATCATCAATATTGACAGTTCCGCAGCGCTTATGTCTCTTGCGGGCACTTCCGTGTATTCTGCCAGCAAAGCGGCGCTCAAAGCGCTTACTGAATCCATGCGCGAAGAACTGCGCGGCAAGTGCTATGTCGGCATTGTTTGCCCCGGCTTTACAAAGACCGATATCTTCCGCAATCAGGGCTCTTCCGACGAAAAAGCACAGAAGATGCTCAACATGGTCAGCACCTCCTGCGATAGAATGGTTAAGTTGATTATGAACGGCATTGGTCATCAGCGTAAGCTTATGGTGTTTGGTCCCGATGCCGGTTTTATGAACTATTTCGGCAGACTGATGCCCGTCACCGGCGGCAGACTGTTCAGCGCCGTGATGAAGGCTTCCAAGCTTCCGTTGTTTGACGGTGTGTTTAAAGACTAAAAACCAAATCGACTACATATTTGCGCCCCGCCTAATGGGCGGGGCGTTTTGTGTAACCGCTTTCAAAACGATTTTAAAGTGTGTTTTAAATTTTCTTTGAAAAAAGTCAGAAAATCCGAAAAATTCGCTTGACGAAAATTGTTTTATATGGTATTATATTCGAGCGTTGAAACGCTGGTGTAGCTCAGTTGGTAGAGCAGCTGATTTGTAATCAGCAGGTCGGGGGTTCGAGTCCGTCCACCAGCTCCACCCTTAACTACAACGCAAAATTGAATATGGGAGAGTTCCCGAGCGGCCAAAGGGAGCAGACTGTAAATCTGCCGTCTACGACTTCAGTGGTTCGAATCCACTCTCTCCCACCAACCAAAGCCCCTTACCGTCACCGGTAGGGGGCACTTGGTTTTTTCTTGCATTTTTTGTTCCTATATGATTAAATTAAATTAGATTACAAATTTAACAGGGCCTTATGTTCAAAACTATAAAAGGAGGATTTTCTATGTCCATCGTCGTTAACATTTACTATACCGGCAAAGATGATAACGCCAAAAAATTTGCGGAAGAAATGGTCTCGTCCGGTCTTGTTGACGCCGTGCGCGCCGAAGAGGGGAACGAGCGCTATGAATATTTCTTCCCGATGGACGACCCGCAAACCGTTTTGCTGATTGACCGTTGGCGAGATCAAGCAGCGCTTGATGTGCACCATAAAACAGAAATGATGCAGAAAATTGCAGCACTTCGCGAAAAATATCACCTGAAAATGCGTGTGGAGCGTTTTTGCGACGAGAAAAAATAAAAAAAGAAAAATCCTGTTCGTTTTGCGGGCGGGATTTTTGTTTCATTGACTTTTCTATGCATTTATACTAAAATACCTTTGTGTGAGTAAACTGAGCAATTGCGGGGGCGCGTTTTGCGCCCATGAGGAAAGTCCGAGCATCACACAGCAGGGTAACGGCTAACAGCCGCCGAGGGCGACCTTAGGGAAAGTGCATAGAAATATACCGCCATAGTTTTATGGTAAGGGTGGAAAGGCGAGGTAAGAGCTCACCGGGATGCAGGTAACTGTATTGCCGAGTAAACCCTACCCGATGCAACATCGACCGAAGTTGTCAGCTGGGCAGATACTTCAAAGGATGGCTTGAGCGCGCCGGCAACGGCGCGCCTAGATAGATAATTGCTTTCAACGACAGAACTCGGCTTACAGGTTTACTCACACATTTTTCTTCGCCTCATACAATGCTATGGGGTGATTTTATGTTGGAAACATTTTTCGGCGCGGTCTTTGTGGGGCTTATTCTGTTTGGGCTTTTGGTGCTTTGCTACGGCATTATGCTTAAACTGATGTTGCCAAAACGAAAGTATACATATTATGTTGTCATTCCGGCGCGCCGGTGTGACAGCGATGTGACCGCAGCGGCCTATGCCGCGCGCATGAAAATGCATTTAATCGGCGACGAGCTTTACGGCAGCGTCGTTGTGCTCGACTGCGGCATGGATGAGACCCAAAGGCTCAACTGCCTGAATGTCTGCCGTGAGACCAACGGCATTTACCTTTGCGATTATGATGAATTCAAGGAACTGACAAAATGAGTGAAGCTGTGGAAAATGAAATCATCGGCGGGACCGTGGAAGACATAAAATTCCGCAATGAACAAAACGGATATACGGTGCTCGAAATCGGCTGTGATGAGGAACTTGTCACGGCCGTTGGTACTTTTTCAGATATTTCTGTCGGTGAAACGGTGCGGCTTTCCGGCGTTTGGACCTTTCACCCGACTTTTGGGCGGCAGTTTAAGGTCGAAGCGTTTGAACGCGAAATGCCGGCGACCGCCGAGCAGCTTTACAATTATCTTGCCGCCGGTGCGGTCAAAGGAATAGGTCCCGCCACTGCAGAAAAAATCGTGCAGAAATTCGGCGAACGCGCTTTTGATGTGCTCGAAAACGAGCCGGAACAGCTCGCAACGATTAAAGGCATTTCCATGGAAAAAGCCGAAAAAATACAGGAGAACTTCAAAAAACAGTTTGCCGTGCGCAATATTATGATGTCGCTCGAAACTTACGGCATGTCCCCGCGCGAGTGCATCGCCGCGTTTAACGCTTTCGGATCAAACGCCGTGGAACGGGTGCTCAAAAATCCGTTCGATTTGTGCGAGGCGCAGACCGGCATCGGCTTTGAACGCGCCGAGGTTATTGCCGAAGCGCTCCCGAATCCGCCTCAGCAGTCTTTCCGCCTGCGTGCAGGCATTACCTATATCGTCCGGCAAAATCTTTATTCCAACGGGCACACCTGTATTCCGCGTGAAAAGCTGCTGAAAATCGCGGCGGCTTATCTTGGAACGGATACGGACACGATTGATATTTGCACGGATGAATTGCTCGAAAGCGGTGCACTGGTCGAAAGAGAGCTCGGCGGCAGAGCGTTTGTGTTTTTGAAAAGTGCCTACCGCGACGAAAAGACCATAAGCGACCGCATCAAAATTTTGCTTCGTTTCCCGCCGCCGCAAAGCACGACTTTAGACGCAGATATTGAGAAGGTCGAACAAGAAGACGGCATCCAATACGCCGACAACCAAAAAGAAGCCATAAAAACGGCTCTGGACCGCGGTATTTTGATTTTGACCGGCGGACCGGGTACGGGCAAGACCACGACCCTAAACGGCATTTTAAAGCTGTTTGAGCGCCAGGAACTGGACATCGCACTTGCCGCCCCGACAGGCCGCGCCGCCAAACGCATGACGGAGCTTACCGGCCGCGAGGCGAAAACCATCCACCGCCTTTTAGAAGTCGAGTGGGATGAGCACGACCAGCCGGTGTTCAAACGCAATCTGCGCAATCCCTTGGAATGTGATGCGCTGATTCTTGACGAGCTTTCCATGGTGGATATCAGTGTATTTGCAAGTCTTTTGCAGGCGCTTCCGTTCGGCTGCCGGCTGATTATGGTCGGTGACGCCGACCAGCTGCCCCCGGTGGGCGCGGGCAATGTGCTGGCGGATTTAATCGCAAGCGGCCTTTTGCCGGTCGTCCGGCTCGATACGGTGTTCCGTCAGGCGATGCACAGCCTGATTATCACCAACGCGCACCGTATTGTCCACGGCGAAACGCCGGTGTTAGACCGAAAAGACGGCGACTTCTTTCTAATGGAACGCCCCAATGCGTTTCTTGCCGCGCGCACGATAGCTGAGCTGTATTACAAGCGCCTGCCTGACGCTTACGGCTATTCCCCGCAAACGGACATTCAGGTGCTTTGCCCGTCCAAAAAAGGGGAGGCGGGGAGCGTCCATTTAAACAAGATTTTGCAGGAGCTTGTTAACCCGCCGTCCGATGAAAAGAAAGAGCTTTCCACGGGCTTTCGGACTTTCCGCTTGGGCGATAAAGTCATGCAGACAAAAAATAACTACAGCATTGTTTGGGAAAAAGACAACGGCGAAACCGGCGAGGGAATCTTCAACGGCGACATTGGTGTGATTGAAAATATCGATATCCACACCGAAACCGCGCAAATCCGATTTGACGACAGAAGCGCTGTGTTTGCAAAAGACCAGCTTGTCGAAGTGGAGCTCGCCTATGCGGTTACCGTTCACAAAAGTCAGGGCAGTGAGTTCCCGGCGGTTATTATGCCGGTGGTGTCGGTGCTGCCGAATCTTCGCTACCGCAATCTTTTATATACCGCTGTCACGCGCGCAAAACAGCTAATGATTTTGGTCGGCACGGCGTCGGAAGTGGAAGCCATGACCCAAAACGATAAAAAAACGCGCCGCTATTCCGCGTTGCGCTATTTCCTAAACGACAACTAAAATAAGCAAAACAAAACCGCCGCACATTTTCGTGCGGCGGCATTTTTTATATTTTTAATCTTCCCGAAGCTGAATGCGCATGTCGTTGCCTAAGAAATGCAGCACCGTGTAGCTTCCCAAAATCCGGGAGGTAACGCGGTCGGAATATTTGGCTGTAAACTCTCTGAAATTCAAATTGGTGTTGATAATTGTCGGCTTTTTCTGCAAATCTCTTGTGTTGACAATATTATAAATTTCTGCCGCAGTAAAGCCGGTTGCGAATTCTGTGCCAAGGTCGTCTAAAATCAACAAATCGCAGTCCAAAAGCAAGCTTTCGGTGTCCTCGTCCTGCGCTTTTCCAAATCGTTCTTTTTCAAGCTTGGAAAGCAGGTTTTGCGCTGACCCGTAAACCACACCGTAGCCGCGTTTAATCACTTCTGCGGCAATGGCAAGGGAAAGATGGGTTTTGCCAAGGCCCGTTTTGCCATATAAAAACAAACTGCCGGAATTTGGCGTAAAGTTCTTGGCATAGCCTTTGCAAAACGCCAAAATGCCTTCCATTTCTTCTCGGGGAATGTTGCCGTTTGCGTCCGGTGTATTCGGATATTGCGAAAGTGAAAAGTCATCAAATCCGCAAAGACGAAGCGGCGTTTGCTTTGCAAGCAGGGCATAGGCGGTTTCCTTCAAAAGCTTCTGATAGCAAACGCAGGGATTTCCGTCTTTGTCTATGCCTTTGTCCTCACAAATCGGGCAGGCGTAGTTGGGGCGCAGATAGTTTTCGGGATAGCCGTTATCCAGCAAAAGCTGTTTGCGCTGTGCCTGCAGCTCCAAATTGTATTTGGCTAACTTTTCAATCGTTTCTTTGGCGCTTTTTCCGGCGCCGACCGTTTTAATCGCGCGCAGGCCTGTGCTTGCCATTTCCTGCTCAATTACAATAAGCTGGGGGCATTTTACCTTCACTTCGGCGCGGTGCACTTCGGCGGTGCGCTCCGCTTTTTCCCGGCGTTCCCGCAAAATGCGCGCCGCTTCTTGGTATGTTTCTTTTGTATATCCCATGTATTACTCCGCCTTTTTGCCTTGGGAATGTTTTTTTGCGGAAACGGTCGCTTTGCGAAGTGCCGCATCCAAATCAAATGAGGTTTCCTGCTGCGCCTTTTCCTGTTTTGCTTTCGCCGTCTGTTTGCGGGCGTTTTCAATGTCCTGCGGCGTTTTAATGCCGTCGTTGTGCCAGTTCTTTAAAATCCTGTCCATATAGTTAAACGAGATTTTGCCCGTGCGCTCGGCAGTTTCTTCATATGCGCGCATAAGCATTTCCAAAGAAAACCCCATGTCCACCCACGAAAGCAAATATTCGCTTTGCTTTTGCGTGGGGCGCGGGGTGGAAATACCGGTCACGGTTTTCAGTTCGCCGAAAAGCTTTTCCACGGCGGAAATCCGCTGAATATACGCGTTTGCGTCGTCAAGCGTTTCAATCTCGCGCGAAAACCAAATCTTCCCGATTTTTGCAATGTTCGCGGTCGAGGCACGGCCTTGCTCTGCCAAATGCTGTAAAAGCGTTAAAATAACCTCTTTTTGAAGCCCGTAAGTGTCAAACAGCGTCAAAAGCGTGGTTTGCATGTCAAGCCCAATGGTTCGCCCTAAAATCTGCTGCGCCTGCGTCATTAAACTGCGGACGGTTGCGTCCTCCTGCATGCGTGCAGCGATTTGCTCCATTGTGGGTTTCGGCAGCACCGGAACCTCTGTTTCCATGGCAGGTGCCTTTTTGGGAACAGCCGGCGCGGGGGCAGGGGAGTTCACCTTTTTTTCTTCTGCCGGTTTTTGCGCCTGGGCTTTCGGAATGAAACGCACATTCCCGCGTTCGTCTTGAAATTGTAAAATGCCTTTGGAAACCCAAAAGTCCAGCGCACAAAGAACACTGTCTGCTGAAATGCCAAGCGCACCTGTCAGCGCGTCCACAGAAATACCGCTGCTTTGGTTACGAAAAATCCAAAGCAGGACTTTGAGTTCTTCCAAAGACGCCTGCGTAAGATATTTGTCTGCGACGCTTGCAGGCACAGCAAACATGGCGCTGTAACAATCGGGGCTTAATATGTACATCTAAAAATCCTTCTTAAACTTAAATCTTCTTTTTGCAAAAGCTTTGCATACAGCAGGCTTCGCAGTTTGCTTTGCGCGCGGTGCAGACCGCGCGGCCGTGCAAAACAGCGCGGTGGCAAAAATCGTTGCTTTCTTCGGGCGGCAAAAGCTTTTTCAAAGCAAGCTCCACTTTATAAGGGTCTTTGGTTGCGACCAGCCCCAGCCGGTTAGAAAGACGAATCAAGTGCGTGTCTGCCACCACCGCGGGCTTTTTATAAATATCGCCTAAAATCAAGTTGGCGGTTTTTCGCCCCACGCCTTGTAAGGAGGTTAAGCCCTCCATTGTGTCAGGGACATTTCCGCCGAAATCGTCGCGGATTTTCTGCGCCATGGCGATAATATCCCGCGCTTTTCCGTGAAAGAAACCGCAGGAATGAATAAGTTCTTCCACATCTTCCACACGAGCATTGCAGTAATCCTCTAAGGTCGGATATTTTGCGAACAGCGCCGGTGTGACCAAATTCACCCGTGCGTCGGTGCATTGCGCAGAAAGGCGGGTGGCAATCAAAAGTTCCAAGGGATTGTCGGCGTGCAGGGAGCAAAGGGCGTCGGGATATTCTTTTTGGAGTGCCTCAACGGCTAAAAGTGCAATTTCTTTCTTCGTCATAACTGCTCCGGATAATCCATGTTGCGCGGCAACCCCAAAAGGAAGTCCGCGGAAACATTAAAATAGCGGCAAAGCGCCGTAATGTCCTTAAGAGACGGCTCTGACGCGCCGGTCTCTAAAAACGAGATTTTGCGCTGTGTCACGCCAATGGCATTTGCAAGATCCGTCTGTGTCAGCGGCGGCAGCTTTGCGCATCTTAAATTTTTTAAATTCTTCCCGAATGACATGAAAAACATCCCTTCCAGACACACCAATAGGTCGTAAGTGCACCTATTGTAACACATTGAAAAGCCTGCTATCAAGCGAAAAAATTACCCTTACAGTAAAATTTTGACTACCTTTTTTGTGCAAAATGAAAACCATACAATATTTAGTAGTTTAAAGACAAAAAAAGGCGAAAAAGCACCAATTGTCTATTGTAAATACTGGGGATATTTGGTATACTAACCATAAAGATTTCTTGTATACTGGGGAAAAGGAGGCTTCCCATGAATCCTGCCAGACGAAAAGGCGTGCTTGCGGCGCTTTTGTGTATTTGCATTTTGTTTTGCAGTCCGGTTTTGTCTTTTGCGGAAGACGCGACAGTTGCACCGGCGTTCACACAGCTGAAAGACCCGGCGGGCGAGCTGCTTGCCGTTTCCAAATATGGCGACACAAAGAATTTTCCCGAGAACTCGATTGAGGGGATTCTTGCCGCCGCGCAGAGCGGTGCGGACATGGTTTATGTCCGTGCGCAAAAGACCGCTGACGGGTATATCGTGCTGATGACAGACGAAAACCTTTCGAGAATGTGTGTGGATTCACTCGGCAATGTTGTGGATAAAAACCTTGCCGATGTCGGCTACCACGAGCTTTCCACCTATCATTTGCGCGCGGGAACCGGCAGTCTGCATGAATCCATTACCGCCTGCACAGTTCCCACCTTACAGGAGGCCGTCGCTAAAATTGCAGGCAAAACGCTGTTGCTCTTAGACGGTGCGTGGAGCTTCCGCGATGAAGTGTATGACCTTCTTGTTGAAAACAATGCGTTAAACAGTGTTGTTTTTTTGGCGGACGGCGATAAAAAAGAGGTGGACAGCTGGCTTTCTTCTAAAAGCACAATGCCGCTGGTGATTTCCTCTTATCACGGCAATGTGGTGTTCAGCGCAAGATCGACTGTTTCCAAAACGCTTTCTGCCGGGGCTGTCGGTACGCTTTTGTCAACCGGCAACGCATACAGTGTGCTTTATAACGACAGCGTTATGTCCAAGTTTGAAAATGCCGGTCGTGCCGTTATTGATATGACTTCGCCCGATCTCTGCGGCAACCGTGAGGACAATTATCTTGGCTGGAACGATGTCACAGCGCGTGGATACAGCGTGATCATCACCAACAATATTGAGGAACTCTGTGAATATTTTGACCGTGTATCCCAGCAAAAAGAGCGCCTTTCCGAGCGTATCGAAGCGGCACAGGCAATCGATGTAACGCTTTGCAGTACCGATTCGGCAAATGCGCTGAAAGATGCAATAACCGAAGCGAAGTCCGCTTTAGAGGGGCCTTGTTCTGAAAACAGCTTGATGCAAAGCAGTTACGCGTTACAGCTTGCCATGAACAGCCTTACAAACCGCACGGAAGAAGGCGGGGAGGGGAAAACCGTAACCACAGGGCGCATTGTTGCTGCTGTTTTGGTCATTATTGCGTTTGTTGTTTTTGAGGTCGTCTTTGATTTGCTTCGCCGCAAAAAGGTTCGCAAGCGCAGAAAAGCTTTGGCTGATAAACGCCGCCGCATGGAACAGCAGAATTCAGAAAATAACGATACAAACAATTTACAGTAAAAACAAGGGCAGGCGTAAAACGCCTGCCCTTGTTTGTGCATTTTTTTGAAAACACAGTTGCAAACACGGAAGCCTTTTGTTAAAATAAGAAAAGAACATAAAAAGGGAGGAGAAAAATGCAAGATATAAGAATGGAAACGCGCAAGCTGTATTATGAAAAATGATGACAGTCTTGTTTTTTACCTCTCAACAGAGTGAGTGCCTTAATAAAAAAATCTTATGTGGTTTACAATTTATTCTTTACAATAATTGATTGATAATTTGTGTGATTTTTACTGTATTGGAGGGTAATATGAGTACAAAAGAGCTGTTTTGCGAAAAAAACGGAAAGCTGAATGTGTTCCATACAATTCTCACAGGGTTTGGCTTTCTTGCTACTTCCATTGCATGGGCGATTTATGACCCTTATATCACTAAAATTTTGGAGCACCTGTTAGGAAATTCGGCGTGGGTGACTTCTCTTAGTACAAAATTGAATGAAAGTATGCCTTTCCTTGCGCGCTTTGCCGCGGCACAAGGTGAGGATGTAAATCTTGCAGGCGGCGGAATTACTTTGGTACCGCTGTTTATCGGTATAATAATGACTTTTGACAATATTTTCGGTGTTATATTCCAGCCTGCATTTGGTAAGCTTTCAGACAGATGTCATTCGAAACTTGGCAAACGCCGTCCTTTTATTGCTTTCGGCGCGCCGATTTGCGCATTTCTCTTTGCGCTCATTCCGGTGTTTGCACTAAAGGGTTCGTTGCCGCTCACCATGATATTTATTATCCTGTTTGTGTTTGTTATGTCCCTGTGGCGGGCACCTGTGGTTGCGCTTATGCCGGATTTGACTCCGCCGGAGCTTCGTTCAGAGGGCAATGCGATTATTAACCTTATGGGTGGGCTTGGTTCACTGATAGGTATGATTGCCGGCACGATAGTCACGGTAATTTATACCGCAGTTACAAGCACGGAAATTACCTCGGCAAATGAAGAAAAAATCTTTCCTTATGTATTCCTGTTGGGCTCTGTCGTTATGATAATCGGAATGCTTGTTGTGCTCTTTAAAGTCAAAGAGCCCGACAGCAGGCTGAAAGTTACGGCTGACCTCAATATTGAAATGGATGCTCAGGCGAGAGCAGCAGCCGAAAAAGCGGCGCGTAAAAAGGAAAAAGCAACCATAAAGGCAGAAAAACTCTCAAGAGGAGAGAGAAGAAGCCTTGCTTTTATGCTTATGGGGCTTTTCTTCTTGTTCTGCGGCACAAATGCCATAACTACATTTTTTGCGCTTTTTGCAGCTGAGATTCTCCACTTTGCAACAAGCCAGGCAACGATACTCATGGCTATATTTGCTGTTTGCTCGGCAGCGGCTGCGATTCCGGCAGGAAAAATGGGTAAAAAGCTTGGCAGAAAAAAGACAATTCTCACAGGCCTTTCCATTTTCGTTATTGCCTTTGTTGTATTCTTTGCAGTTTTCAATGTTATGATTGCTAAGGACGGATTCAATCTCAGCTCTTTCAACTCTACCAACAAGGCTTATATTGCGGTTACCGATGAAATTAACGAATATAATGACGAAAACGCGCTTAAGGATGATGCTGTTCTTACAATTGATGGGTACATAAGCTACCTGAAAGGCGAAAATACAGCTGAAAATGAAAAATATCTTGCGTTTGATAATGCGCTTTCGGAAAAAGGTTTCTCCTTTGACACAATAATGTCTATCGCAAATGACCAGCTTGGATTAAATCTTTCAGAAAACGAGAGAGGTGAGGCGCTGAGCGCCGTTTCCGGAGCACTTAACAAAATAATCGGACTAATGAAAATTCTCATCTATCCGGTTTTGGTGCTTGGTGGAATTGCGAATATGTTTATTACTGTTAATACACTTCCTCTGGTGTTGGAAATCGGCGGAATAGATAAAGTGGGTACTTTTACCGGATACTATTACACAGCTACTTTCTCGGCACAGATAGCGTCACCCATCGTTTACGGGATTGTAGCCATGTTGAGCGGCACATATCTATCTTTGTTCTATTACAGCCCCATTACCTTTGTTCTAAGCGCTTTGTGTATTTTTATTGTAAAGCACGGTGAAGCTATACCGCAGAATGTCATAGACAAAATAGAAGAAGAAAACGCAGACTAATATAAATCAAAGCCCGATGCTTTTGCATCGGGCTTTTTTGCGCTGTAAAATGCAGTACGGCTCCCCTGTGCGTGAGTGTGCATGCTTCACGACCGCTTCTGCTTACAACAGCGCTTATTTTTTGCACAGTACATTCTATGCGAGTAGAGAAATTAGGTTCCGCACAATAAAAAACGGAGTGCTGGTTTGCACTCCGTTTTTTATTATACATTTTCCTTTCAGCTCATTCGGCGAAGCGCTACAGAAACGCCCTTACCGATTGCTGAGCCAAGCACAGCACAGACCAGCAATTCAATCGGTGCATTTAAACCGGCTGCAATGCCGATGACCGTTTTTAAAACCGTGTCTACGCCGCCAAGCGAAGCCGCCTGTTCCGGGGTAAATTGCACATTCCAGAATAAGAGTGCCAAAAGTCCCAAGAAGAAAACGGTGTTGAACAAAGAACCGCTTACACCGGCGACAACATAAGACCAGCCCTGTTTTTTGTCGTGCTTTTTGCATGCTTTAAACACAAGGCCGCACAGCCAGCCGGCCAACACACGCGATACAACACAGACAATCAGCGTGCGGAAGATGCTTACAGAGACCAAAATGGCACCAAGCGGACTTCCTGTGAAACATTGGATAAAGCTGGTAATGCCGAAAACCGTTCCTAAAAAGGCAGAAACAGCAGGGCCTTCGGTGACTGCACCAATAATGACCGGCACCATGATCAGCGTCAATTCGAGCGGCCCTATGGTGAGGTAGCCCAGCTTCGTAAAGGACATGACCAATATGATAGCGGTCAGCATGGCGGTTTCGACAAGCAGAAGTGTTTTTCTTCTGTTTGTCTTTTGGGTTTTGGTTGACATAATATATTCCTCCTTGCTGTTGCTCCGTTGCCGGATGCAGCGCAAAATTAAACGAAGGTTATTTATTTGTTCTTTTCATATATAGTGCGAAGACCTGACAAAATCAGGTGCGCATCTAACTGTAAGTTATGCTTGCAGACCGGCGCAATAAACGAGGAAAGGCCCCCGGTCGCAATTACACTTGCCGGAGTTCCGAGCTCGTCAGTAAAACGGTCTAAAAGACCGTCAATCATAGCAGCTGTGCCGAGAATAACACCGCTCTGCATGCTTTCAACTGAATTGGTACCGCACGCCTTTTTCGGCGGTTCCAAATTGATTGTGGGCAGTAACGAACTGCGGTCGGTCAAGGCTTCTAAAGAAATGGCAACACCAGGCGCAATCATGCAGCCGCGAAATCCTTTTTGCTTGTCAATCGCATAGATTTTAGTCGCAGTTCCAAGATCGACGACAAAGGCGGGGAGGGGGTATTGCGCTGCCGCACCAACCGCCCCTGCGGCAAGGTCAGAACCAAGTTGTGCAGGATTATCAATCAATATGTTGAGCCCTGTTTTAATGCCGGGCTGTAAAACCAAAATTTTATTCTTTATAAGCCGTTCCATCGCTCGCTGCACGGGCGCAGTAATTTCCGGCACAACAGAACTTATAATCCCGCCGGAAATCTCCGTGGGAATGATGCTATGCATGGAAAACAAATTGCTAAAATCTATGGCAAACTGATCATCTGTTTTGCGCCGCTCAGTTGCAAAACGCGCGCTCATAGTGAGCTTATCCTCATCAAAAAGCCCAATATTGATATTTGTATTCCCAATATCAATCGTCAATACCATAACATCACTCCCGTTCAATCGGTTGTTGGATTTGAAAACAACAGAACAAGTATATCATAAAAAAGCATAAAAAACAAGCGGCCTCAAAAAGAAGCCGCTTGAAATCAATTTATTTTACGGGACTTATTTGTCTTCTTTTTTCTTGGTCAGAAGAAGCGCAGCACCCGCAACTGCTGCAACAGCAACAACAGAAATCAGTGCAGTATCACCAGTAGCATCGGAACCGCCGAATTCATCGGAAGAACCACCGTTGTTACCGGAATCACCAGTAGTGTCATCTCCGCCGCCGAACAAACCGCCAAACAGACCGGAAACCTTGTCAAAAACGCCGCCAAGGAAGCCGCCGATGCCGCCTTCGTTTGAGGATTCAGAAGTGGGCTCGTTTGCATTGATCAGATTGGTAGCATCATTGTACATGTCGTCATCAATCACACCAGCGCTGTGCAAAGCGTCAACAACAGTCTGCATTGCGCTTGCCGGAATGCCGGCATCTTTCAATTTCTGAATCAATTCTTCAGCGGAAACGATCTCGTCAAAGTTGATGTCGGGAAGCGTAATATCAGGAAGATTGGGCAGAGTCAGATCGGGGAACAGAGAACCACCGCTTGTTGTGGTTTCACCACTGCCAGATGTAGTTGCCGGAGCAGTCGTTGCCGAAGTGGGAGGTGTGCCGGGCTGCATAGTGATTTTCGGATTTTCAGTATCCGGAGCAGCTTCCCAAGCAGCAATAAGATTTGTATAACGCGTGTCATCAATACTGCCGTTTGCTTTCAGCTTATCCAGACAGTATTTGATAACGGGCTTATCATACCCGTTATTCTGCAAACTTTTAATCTGCGCTTTGCTCAAAGCAGCGTTGCCGGGACCGTTCTTAACCGTGTTGAGAATTGTGGTTAAGTGTTGTTCCTCATTCGGCAAATAATCTGCAAAGGAAGTCAAGCTGAATGCGAACACCAGCGAGAGTGCCAAAATTGCGGCAATAACCTTTTTCATAGTCTAAGTCCCTCTTTTTCTTTCATAATTTATGAGCCGAAGCTCATTTAGACAGGATTATTTTACTATATCTATAGACATATGTCAAGCAATTCAACACAAAAAATTACCTTTTTTTATTTATAAATTGACCAATTTTCATTTTTAATATACAATATGTGGTAGAATATTATCATAGGATGGTCATTGTCATGCGTAAAGCTATGAAATGGGTGCTTGGGGTTTCCTCCATACTATTTATATTGTCTGCGGCGGCTGCTGTCATGGAATTCTGCGGTTGGTCAGTTTGCTTTTTCGGCAGGCCTGTGCATGCTTGGCTTGCGCTGCCGTTGATTGTTTCGTCAGTTGCTCTTACCGTTTGTTTTTGCCATCTTTTATCTGTCAAGCATGACACAGGCGCTGATAAAGTGCTCAAACGCATGCTGCAAACGGTGCTTTGTTTGCTGTGTGCAGTTTTTGTGGTTGCGGCAGCCGGTATTTCCGCTGCAAATGCTGTCTCTTACTCAGAAAGTGATCTCGCGACCGATAAAAACCATAAGCTTTTTGTGGAAGAGAATGCTTCTTTCGGCGACCCGACCGTGTATGTATATAAGCGGTATTCTCCGTTTTTGATGTCTTATCGAAATTCTGCTGTGTTATATGGATTTTCCGGTGATTTGGATTCTATTACCGTGCAGTGGGAGGACACCTATTGCGAAGTGTCTTACAGCGGCTATGCAGACGATGCGCAGTCCGCGGCGGACGAACAAACACTGTCGCGCAAAATTTATTATGTGCCGGAAGCAATCTTGCCAGACGCATAATCCGCCTTTAAACATAAACTGCCCCCGGAAGCCGTGCTTTCGGGGGCTTGCTTATTATATACCGATTATAAGTTAGAAGCTACAAAGTTTGCAATGTCCTGTTTTTCGCAGCCACCGGTGTGGCGGGCAAACTCTTTGCCGCCCCGCACCAAAAGCAGTGTCGGAATGGAAAGAATGCCGTACATACTCGCAAGAACAGCCTGCGTGTCCGTATTGACTTTGCAGACTTTAACTGTGTCGTTTTCTGCCGCAAAGGCTTCAAGTTCTGCGGAAACCACCTGACAGGGACCGCACCAGTCCGCATAGAAATCCAGCAAAACCGGTTTGTCGCTTTTGGAAACCTCCGCTTGAAAGTTGTCCAATGTGATTTGTGTGATATTCATAATTGCATCCCTTTACAAGAAATTGTTTTTCCGAGCTCAAAAGCACGCTGCAAATCGGCGTCGGATACCTCGTGCGCATCGGTGTGCTCACAGAGAATGGTGACGCACAAATTGGTGTTCATCACAGAAAAAGCGCGCCGAACCTGTTTTTCCAAAATTGTCTGTGCATCCGTACCATCTGCACCGGCAGTCAATAGCAGAACAGCCTGCTTGGGTTTTTCAATCGGTTTTTCAATGTGGCGGCGAAAACGCGCACAGAAAAAGCGCTGAAACCTGTCAAACAAAGCTTTCATCGGCGCAGGAAAAGCGTCGAGATAAACCGGCGACGCAACGACGATGAGATCTGCTTCGGCATAGTGTTTCATAAATTCATCCAAATCCTTTTTAGAACAGCCGTCCGCAGCCTTGCAATAACCGCAGTCGTTACAAGGTGTGGGCTTCAAGTCAAACAACCGGACGATTTCCACTTCAAAAGATTTGGAAAGCCCCTTTAAAAACGCGCCTGTGAGTCTTGCTGTGTGGCTGTTCCGTTTTGGGGAGCCGAATAAGATAAGTGCTTTCATTCGTCCAAAAGGCTGTCGCAGAATTTGCAGACCGCCTTTCCCCCGTTTTCATAAAATAGATGCGGCACATAGGCTTCCGTGTTTGTAACACAGCGCGGGTTTTTGCAGCAGCGTGTGTCCGAACTGTGGACGGTGGGCGGCAATGTGCCTTTGCGGTTCGTAAGCATCATGATAATCAGTGCCATACGGGCATACATGCCGTATTCTGCCTGTGCGAAATATTTTGCACGCGGGTCGTCGTCTACACCAACGGTGATTTCGTCCACACGGGGCAGGGGGTGCAATACGACCAAATCCGGCTTTGCAAGCTGCATTTTCTGTTCGTCCAGCACATAAACGCCTTTTTGTGCTTCATATTCCTCGCGTGAGGCAAAGCGTTCCTGCTGAATACGGGTCATATAAAGCACATCCAGGTCGGCAATGGATTTTTCCAAGCTGTCCGAGAAGCTGTATTCGCAACCGCTTTCTTTCAAGACATCAATCACATATTCCGGCATTTGCAGCTGCGGGGTGGAAATCATGATAAAGCGGTTGCCTTTGTATTTAGAAAGTGTTTTAATCAGCGAATGTACGGTTCTGCCGTTTTTCATGTCGCCGCAAAGACCAATCGTAAGCCCTTCCAGCGTGCCTTTTTCATAAGAAAGTGTGACAAGGTCGGTAAGCGTTTGGGTCGGGTGGAGATGTCCGCCGTCGCCTGCGTTGATAATGGGGCTCTTGGAATAGAGCGAAGCTGCCAGCGCCGAACCTTCAACCGGGTTGCGCATCACAATCACATCGGCATAACCGCTGACGACGCGAATGGTGTCTTTCAGGCTTTCGCCTTTGGAAACTGAAGCATTCGAGGGGTTGTCAAACCCAATAATCTGTCCGCCTAAGCGCAGCATAGCGGTTTGGAAAGACATCTGCGTGCGGGTCGACGGCTCATAAAACAAGGTCGCCATGATTTTACCGTGACAGGCATCCGTGAAAATGGACGGATTTGCCTTAATCATGCCGGCGAGATGGATAATCTCGTCCAAATCTTCCTTCGAAATGTCTTCGAGGTCAATGAGGTTGCGTGCTTGCATATAGAAACATCTCCTAAAGAAAATTTACAGAAAGTTAAGGCTGACGGGAAAGAACAGCCTCTGCCATTGCTTCGAACAGGGAAAGACCGGTGTCCGCTTTGGCGTCGCAGGCATAGTGCCAAACCATCATGCCGCCGAACCCATAATCATAGGCAAAGGCGGTTTTATCAAATACCATTTGGTAAGAATTCAAATAACGCGGTGTTGTTACGGTTTCCTCCGTCGTTTCGCCGCCCTCTAACAAGGTGGTTTTCAGCGGGGCTGTGTCGATATTGCCGTATTTTCCGAGACGCTCGGCACACTCATAATAGTTGGTCCAAATCGCGGATTGGTCGGTCGGTCTGCCGTAAAACGGCACGCCCAGCGCACTCTTTTGCAGGTCGTACCCACTGGAATTTAAGAAATCCGCCGTATCTGTGGCAACCGAGAAGGGTGCATGATAACCGTCTTCATCGAACAGGTCGTAACTCATCCATTCATAGTTATCAACAGCTTCTTTAGCGTCATCGGTGAGTTTGCCGCCCCAGGGTCCCAGTGCAACACTGATTTTTTTGTCCGGGATAGCCTTGTCAAGCGCTACAAGAAAATTGCTGTATGCTTTCCAGCCCGATTTTTTATAAGGGTATTCATAGTCAAACGACACGCCGTCCGCGCCAAAGGTGTCAAGCAATTTTTGAATTTCCGCAATCAGCGTGTCAGCGTGTTCTTCGAAGACTTGATTGTGCTTCGCTTCTTTGGTGTCCACATCGCCGTCGGGACCTAACAGGTTGATGTAAATGGCGGGGGAGCTGTTGCCTTGTGCAGCCCGGATATTTTTAATGGCTATTTTCAGCGCTTCTTCGCCGGAAATTGTTTTGTCATCCAGCGTGAAATCGTTGTAGGTCAGGTTGCCGTTCTCGTCGAAGGTGACCGCGCTGAACAAAATGAAATCGGAAATGATTTGCAAATGCGTGGGGTCAATGCTGTCGGGGGACAAAATGGTGTCTGTAACGGCATAGGCGGTCACGCCAAATGAAGTGCGTGCGTGCACAGCGTTTAAAACATCAATATCTTTAAGTGAAAAAGAACCTTCTCTGGTCTTTTGAATTTGCAGGCGCAAAGCATTTGTGGTTTCCGGGTTAAACGCACAATAACGGAATTCGCCGACTTTGTCCTGCTTATAAATCGATTCGAAGGTGCCGTTGCGGTTTATGAAAATTTCAAATTCAGTGATGTTGTCGCCTTTTTCGTAAAGCACAAGCGTGTTGACGCTGACCGGCTCTGAAAAGGTGATGTCGATGTAGTCACCGTCTTTGCCGCTGAATTTGGGCTTCACTTCGTTCCCGTCACTGTCGCGGAACACAGCGCTTTGCTTTAAGCTGTAATCCGCAAAGAAATCAGAGCTTTTCACTTTAACCGAGCAGGCGGAAAAGCTCAACATAAAAAATACAAGGGCAAGAAAGCTTGAAAACAAACGAAAACCAATGCGTTTTTTCATAAAAAATCCCCCGTGAATCGGAAAAAACCGATTTTTCTTTATTGTAACAATTCCCAAATAAAAAAGCAATATTTTGCCCGAAAATCGGAAATAAGGATATATTTTTAAAGAAGTATGCATAAAATCAAGTACAGAACAACAAAAGCATGCCGGTTAAAAAGAAAATTCAGAAAAATTCTTGACAAACGCCATGAAAAGTAGTATTATACTAAAGCATTCAGCGAGTGCATCAGATATCGCGGGGTAGAGCAGTTGGTAGCTCGTCGGGCTCATAACCCGGAGGTCGTGTGGTTCAAGTCCCACCCCCGCAACCATTTAAAACAGTCGTCAAACTGACGGCTGTTTTTCTTTTGCCATAAAATATTTAGGATTGTAAGACCGGTGAGCGTGTCTCGCCCTGCAACGCCTGCCGGCGCCGCCGGGTGCGATAAAGCGAAGCGGGGGTTGGCGCAGCGGTCAAACTGTTAGCGGCGCAAGCCCTGCTTGACAAAGGCAAGTAATATTTTCTTCCATGAATCAAGTTTTTTTGCTATAATTAAAGTTGGCAAAAGGAGGCGGCTTTATGACACTGGGTGAAAAAATCCAAATATACAGAAAACAGCTCGGAATGTCTCAAGAAGAGTTAGGGCAAAAATTGTTTGTGAGCCGGCAGACGATTAGTTTGTGGGAGAAAGATCAAACCGTCCCGACAATCGATAACTTAATTCGACTGCGCGATATAGTTGGTGTTTCGATTGATGAGATATTAGATGTCGGAGAGAACAAAAAAGATTCTGACCCCGAGCCAAGCGAAGCATACCAATTTCACTATGACAAAACGGAGTTGAAAAAAATATATCGGCTGCAAAGTAGAAATATGTATGTCAAAACCGCTTGTTTTATATGTATTTGTATTTTTCTGATTGTGTTATTTATCAGCTCTTCTGCACCGGATGCTATGATAGGCCTCGTTTTCGGCATGCTGTATATGGGTGTGGCCTTTTATATAAAAGGAGTTCGTACATATTACAAGAATTGGAAAAAAAGCACGGATCGGATTTGTGCCTCCACTTATGAATATAAACTTTTCGAGGATTATATGGAAATAAATATTTACAGAGAAAACGAAAAAAACCGAGCGTCAAAATGCTATTACAAGGATATTGAACAAATCCAACAGTTTGGCGATTGGTTGTTTCTCTGTTTCGGCGGGCAATCGTTTCTTGTGCGAAGAAGCGATTTGAAAGAAAACTCCGCATTTTATTCCTATATGTATAATAATCCGTCAAAAACGGTCGAGGCCGCCGTTCAAAATAAGTGGAGAATTATATCCAATATCTTATTCATCGCTTCTATTTTGTCCATCATGGGTGCATTGGCTTTGGTCAATGCGTTTTCAAGCGCAAACGGACTGTTCGTGGAAAATATGTGGCTGTTCTTTTTGATGACACCTATTCCGATTGCATCTATTATTTTTGGATTTGTACTGAAATCAAAAGGATATAGGTATAAGAAAAACATAGCAGTCGGCGTAATAATGACAATTCTTTTATGCATATACGGTTCATTTGCCTTTATTTTTAAGCAGATTTGACAGCATCAGCATTTTAAAAGCAACCGTCTTTCCGACGGTTGCTTTTTCTTGTGCTTCGTAAAACGACAGGGAAGGAGCGCGTACGGATGCTTGAATTACAGCAACACAGGCTTGCCGAGAAAAGCAAGCCTGTGTTGTTATCTTTCCTCTTTTTTTAGAGGGTGTTTCATTTCAGCGTGACTGTTATGCTCTCTACCCGGTGTTCATCCGTTTTTGTGACGGTGACTGTCAGGTTTTTATATTGGAAGCTGTCTCCCTCATCGGGAATCCGACCGAGTTCTTCCATGACCCAACCGCCCACTGAAACGCTGTCCGATTCGATTTCCATATCCAGTGCGGCGCAAAAATCGTCCAAAGTGACCGCGCCGTCTACGATATAGGTCTGCGCATCTACCTTTTGAATCGGATTTTCCACCTCGTCGTGCTCATCCCAGATTTCGCCGACCAATTCTTCTAAAATATCTTCCATGGTAACAACGCCGAGCGTACCGCCGTATTCGTCAATTACGACCGCCATGTGCGACTTGCTCGATTGCAGCATCTGTAAAAGCTTGTCAACCTTTTCGGTTTGGTGGATAAAGAGTGGCGGCGTCATGATTTTACGAATAGGGGCGTCGGTTATGCCGGTGCCTTTGTAAAAATCTTTCAAATGGAGCACGCCGACGATGTTGTCAATGCTGTTTTCGTAAACCAAAAGTCTTGAAAAGTGCGACTCGGTAAAAACGGCGGCAATCTCTTTTTTGGTTGCGTCTATGCTGACAGCCTCTAAATCTACACGATGAGTCAAAATATCTTTGACCACAAGGTCGCTGAATTCCACAGCGTTGCGCAGAAGCTCGCCTTCATTTTCGTTTAAGCCGCCTTCCTGCTCTGCCTCTTCCAGCATCATCAGCAATTCTACCTGTGACATTTTCATGTCGTCGCCCGATTTAAACAACTTGCTGACCAGTTTTTTCCACGCGGAAAACAAAAAGTTCAGCGGCGTGAGTACCAAAATCAAAAAGTTGATGAAAGGTGCCGAAAACATGGCGAATTTTTCGGGGTAATCCTTTGCAACGCTTTTCGGCGTGATTTCACCGAAAATAAGCACAACAACAGTAATAACGACTGTGGAAACGGTTGCACCGATATCGCCCAGAAGTTTTACAAACAAAAGCGTTGCAATCGAAGAAACCGCAATATTTACGATATTGTTGCCAATGAGCACAGTGGAAATCAGCTTGTCATAGTTTTCCACCAGCTTATAGGTCAGTTTTGCCTTTTTGCTTCCTTTTTCCATAAGGACCTTGATTCGGGTCTTGTTGAGGGAAGAAAAAGCTGTTTCCGTTGCGGAAAAATAGGCCGACAGAATAATGCAGATAAGCATCGCTATCAGACTTGGTATGTATTCAGAACGCACGATGTTGTGTCTCCTTTATCCAATTGAGCAGAATTTGAATCCGTAAAAAAGCAAATAAAAAAACGCACCTATTCCCTAAAAATGGGCGCAGGTGTGCTGACAAACAATAAGATTCGTTTTTTCGGACTACAATCGCTGCTGCCGCAACTGTCCATTTAGCATATCACCTTCCTAAAGTAATTTAAGCACATTATATATCAGGAACACCGTTCTGTCAAATCAAGAAAATGCCCGGAAGCAAACAAAAGTCAGCATGCGTTTTGCTCGCTCCCGGTAAAAACTATGACAAATTATATATGCTTATGAGGAAACAGGGGTGAGATAATGAATCTGCTGTGTATCGGGCATCGGGAATTCGATCAGGTCTTTTGCCGCAAATGCCGTGTCAAAAAGACGCACCGCAGAAATTTGATTGTTGTTATAGGTCTTGCAGTAGTAAATCCCGCGGCTTGCGTTGATGCAAGAGGAATAAGTGGTTTTGTCAAGCTTATTTTCCGGTGTGCGCACGGTACCGGAAACCATCGCCACATTGTCTAAAATATGGAAAAACTGCGTGACCGAAGCTTCTTCGCTTTCCGGCTGTTCCGAGTTCCATTTACAAAATACCGCGCGCACGAAGCGCGAAGCGGGGGAGGCGTCGCCGGGAAGCCCCATAGTGCCCATGCCCTGCCCATAAGGCGATAAATCGAGCGCGGGTGCAAATCGGTTTTTCGGCGGATTTGGGGTCAAGTGCATATAATTTTGCAAATTGGTCAAATGAAAAGGGAACGGCGGGTTGTTGGTCAGCACACCGACCGGGTTTTCATAAATATGCATGCCGTCTTCTGTACATTCCAAAACCAAGCTGCGGTCTTTGTCTGCGATGTGCCAGTGCAGCGGCGCAACCGGGTAACCGTCTTTAAAAGCCGTGTGGGTGATGCAAACAGTCTTGAGTTTTTCTTCGGCTTCTTGCACCGTGGCGCAGCTGCCGAGCAGAAAGCCGAACAGCTCAAACGGCGCAAGATTCGTTTTCCTTTCGGCGGGCGCTTTTGCATAAACCGCATTCCCCGGGAAATTCAGCCCTGCAAGGCACAGCCCCTTTTCGTTGACCGCTTCCGCATACAGCGGGCAGCCGTCGGTGATTTGCGCGGTGCCGATTATAGCGTAATGCTGTGCAAGCGTCCCTGCAAATTTGAAAACAAACGGGTATTGCCGCGGGGTAACAACAATTTTTTCGCCGAAATTATATTCCAAATCTAAATTCCTGCCGAAATAAAAGTCCTTTGTCTGAAAAGTCAGGCTTGTGCACATATCTTTTTCCTCCCTGTATAATAGGGTTTGCAAAAGCAAAGCGGAAAATACCAAAAGGGATTTTCCGCTGAAAACTTAATTCTGTTTTTCTGCTTCTTTTTCCTCTTCGGCCAGCTGCTGGGCGCGGTCGTGTACACTCTTGTCAAAGTCAATCAGACGATGCGTGTAAGTGGTGTTCATGAAATCGGAAGTGATAATGAAGTCGGCCGTCGCCTTGTTGTTTGCGATTGGAATATCAAATACCTGTGCAATGCGCAGCAGTGCTTTTACATCCGGGTCATGGGGCTGGGCAGTCAGCGGGTCGGAAAAGAAAATCACAATGTCGATTTTACCGTCAACAATCCGTGCGCCGATCTGCTGATCGCCGCCGAGAGGACCGCTGTTAAAGCCGCGGATGGGTAAAGCCGTCCGTTCCGCGATCATGCGCGCCGTTGTGCCGGTACCGAATAGAAAATGATGCTTGAGAATCTCTGCGTTTTCCTGACACCATTCAATGATTTCTTCTTTTTTGTTGTCGTGGGCTATGAGCGCAATGTTTTTCTGCTTGCCAATCACCGCCGGTTTGTAATCATAGGAAAACTCCATATCAAAGACCTCCTGAATTCCGCTGAAATTATTTTTCAGTATACCACGGAACAAAAGCTATGGTCAAGGCAGAAGCCGAGGAATGTTTCCTTTTTTCTCGTGCATAGACTTTTGTGTGTTTTTTTCTTGCGGGATATGTAAAAGTATGTTATTATACATTTTATTATAAAAGAGTAAAGAAGGGAAGAAATGGAGTTTCAGACTGTGTTTGGTCCAGGGCTCGGCGGTCCGTCCGATTTTTACCGGATTCCCTCTTTGGTGACGACAAAAAACGGTGTGGTGGTTGCCTGTGCTGATGCGCGTTATTGCTCCGGCATGGATAATCCGAACCGTATTGACAAGGTCGTTCGCCGCAGTACGGATAACGGTAAAACATGGGGGCCGTTTATTTTAGCAGTCACAGAGCAGGGGACAACACAAATGAGGTCGTCTGCCGCAATCGACCCGGTTATGACATACATACCGGCGACCGGGCGCATTTTGTTGATATATTCGCACACACCGGCAGGTGTAGGGATTCGAAACAGTAAAAAAAGTGTTGCCGAGGACTTAGAGGGCAACCGTTTTGTCAACGGCCGTTTCCGCAAATATCTGTGGAAAGGCGATCGGCTGCTTACGCGCAGCGGTGGTGAAAAACCTTATACCGTCCGAGAAAACGGCGATGTATATAAAGGTGATAAGCGCTGCGGCAATGTGTATACCGGCGAGCATTTTAAAGAGGAAAGCACCTCTACGCTGATGATGAGTTACAGCGATGACGATGGTCTTACCTGGTCGAAGCCGCGGTCTTTGAACTGTCAGGTCAAACGCGATTATATGAGCTTCATCGGTCCCGGCCCCGGCTGCGGTATAGTTTTAGAGCACGAGCCGCACAAAGGCAGGGTTGTTGTGCCGATTTATTTTGGCACGCGCACTTTCCCGCTCCGTCTTTCCTGTACAGTTATTTACAGCGATGATGGCGGCGAAACCTGGACGCTTGGCGAAACGCCGAACAATACGCGTCTCATTGATGGGCAGCGTGCAGACTGCCGGAAAATTAAAACCAAAGATATGCTGACTGAGTCCCAGCTGATTGAGCAGGAGGACGGCACCTTAAAATATTTCATGCGCAACCATGACAGCCGTCATAGCACAGCGGTGGCTTACAGCCGCAACGGCGGCGGCAGTTGGGAAGATTTTCGCTTGGATGACGCGCTTCCGCAGCCGGTCTGCCAAATGTCGGTTCTGAAACTGCATGGGCTTGAAAAACCAACTGTCGTTTTTTTGAACCCGGCGGACCGTTCTAAGCGCTGCAATGGTGTGCTTCGGATTTCTGAGAATGACGGCGAGACATTCACTTATAGCCGTACTTTAAAATCAGGTGAATTTCTTTACAGCGCGATGACGCAGCTTCCAAACGGCAACATTGGTGTTTTGTTTGAGCCGGACAACAGCTGCAAGAAATTGGAGTTCGCCGAAGTTTCTCTCGACTGGATTCGTGCGGGAGATTCCGACTAATCAACCAAACGCTTCGGCGTATAAAAAAAGGAAGGGAAATAAGCTGTGAAAAAAACAAAACAGGGGAAGCACCAAAGAATTTCTGCATTGCTTTCCAATGTCCGGCAGTATTGGAATGAACCGTCTCCCGGGCACTACATGCCATACCGCGAGGTAGTGGCATACTCCGCCGGCGGCATCGGCGTCAAGTTCCTGGCTGTTATGGCCATGAATATGATTCTGTCGGCAACGAATGTGTTAATCAGCAATACACTCGGTGTTAAGCCCATGCATGTCTATATCCTTTATTTGATTTCGGTGCTTGTGAATATTCCGCTGTCGGGTATCCGCGCGAATATCATCGACAACACCCGAAGCAAAGAGGGTAAATACCGTCCGTATATTGTCAAAATGGGCATCCCGAGCGCCATTGTTACGATTGCGTTTGTTTGGTTCCCTTACAACAAATTCGGTGCTTTGTTTGGCGAAGGTACGATTTTCGGCGAAGAAAAAGCCTATGTCGTGACCTGCGCGCTGATTTTGCTGTTCAACTTTATTCAGAACTTCTTCTATTACTTCTTTACCGAAGCATACGACAATTTGATTCATGTGCTTTCTCCGAATACGCAGGAGCGCGCGGATGTGTCTACAATCAAGGGCGTTGTGTATTCGCTGGCACCGTCAATTCTGAACCTTGCCATGCCGATTTTCGCCGGGCTTTTGACCAACGACAATCTGTATGACATCCGGCTCTATCGCTATATTTACCCGCCGATTACAATCGTGTCGGTCATTTTGAGCATTGTCGTCTATGTCAATACCAAAGAGAAAATCGTCCAGGCGAAAACCCATGTCATTCAGATTCGCTTTATGGACTCTTTGCGCGAGGTTTTGCGCAACAAATATTTCTGGGTCATCGCCATGGCGACCTGGCTCGGCTTCCTCGAAACCTCGATGACGGTTATTTTAAGCTGGCTATACAGCTACGGCGGGATTTGCAACAGCGGGGTTTACGCCGCTATTACGCTCATTTGTCAGAATGCCGGCCTTGTCGGCATGCTGCTTGCGCCGTTTGCCATCCGCAAATGGGGCAAACGCGTCGTGTGTTCATCGGTCTGATGTACCCGGTTGTCCGCACCATTGATATGACCGGCACGAGCACAAGCGCTTTAGAAACCTGGATGCCGCTCATCCTTTTGGTCGTCTGCTTCTGGATGAACAACCTGATGAATGCGTTTATGCAGATTTTGACCCCGTCTGTCAATGCCGATATTCGCGACTATCAGCAGTATGTCAGCGGCGAGCGCATTGACGGTATGTTTTCCACCATTACGGCGGTCGGTGGCTTAATTACCGTGGCAAGCAGCGGTGTGGTCAACTTCCTGTATGACCGTTTCGGCATCAACGAAGCAACAGCCGAACAGGTGCTCAACAACCCTGAGGTTATGAATAAGGTTTTGCGCAACGGCAATGTGGTAAAAGATGTCATTGCTGACGCAGAAACCGCCAGTACTGCGTATTTCTCGCTGTACGACGGCAATATTCTCCAAACCATTTGCGGCGTTTTGATTTTGGCGTCCATTGTCGGTGCATTTATCAATGTTGTGCCGTATTTCTTCTATGATTTGACCGAACTCAAACAGCAGGGTATGATTCGCGTTTTGAAAATCCGCGCGTTCTTTGAAGATTTCGGCAACAATACCTTAAGTGATGAAAATCTGGTTGAAGTTGTGGAAATGGTTGACCAGGCGAAAAAGCTGGAGGGTGCCAAAGAAATCAAAGTGACAAACGACGAGCTGAAAGCCGCGAAATCGTCCAAAAGCAAGGCTGCTGTCAAAGCAGCGAAAAAGCACCGCAAAGAGTTGGAAGCACAGAATCAGGAAATCAAGCTTGCACCGTTTGTGCTTAAAGAAATGTCGAAATTTGAAAGCGAACTCGGTAAGCGCCAGCTTGCCGACGCCAATATGGTTTACAGCGGCGGTCTTGCAGGTCTTGCAAACTACTCTGCCGAAGAACTTCGGGAAAATCTTCGTGAGGCAAAGCGCCTTCCCAAGAATACAGAGGAAGAAAAGGAACTGCGCCAGTATGCGATTCATTTTGCCCGCACAAGATTGATTGCGCGTAAATACCAAAATAAATACTTTGGTGATAAGGCAATAGCGGAACCGGACGACACCAAGCTGAACGCTTTGTTTAACACGGAAGAGGGTTATGACGAGCGGGAACAGGTGCTCTATAAACAGCTTTTCGAAGCGCAGGAAGCCAAAGACGCAAGTAAGAAGAAAGCCGTTAAAGCGGAACTGAAAGAGCTGAAAAATAAGTTTAAACAGCTTAACAAAGACATTCATGAAGAACAAAATCATCATGTTAACTTCAACCGTTCCGCAAAGCCTTATCTTGACGCAAGAAATCTTTTAAGACAGGCTGAAAATTATACACATTTCGCGGAAATTCAGGAACGCTATAAGCAAATCAAAGAATCCACCGCAACTGTCGAAGCCTGATTTTTCACAGTATTTTATGCCCCCGCCGCAATTTTTACGACGGGGGCAATAAACTGCAAGGAGCTTTACATGGAAGATATTTTGGAAATGATTCTTTCGGTCATTTTTAAGCCGTTTGAAGATAAGTACGAAAAGTTATTCCTCAAAATCAATAAAAAGAAAAGCAAATTTGCAAGATGAACGCTAAAGGCTTTGCTGTTTATTATTCCTTTATTATTTATATTCGGTTTCGTATCTTTATGCAGTTATATAGTTAGAGGATATTGGTTTTAAATCAATCAAAATTAAATGAAGTGCCTAAAGGATTTTTCGGTAAAAGAAAAGGCAACCGATTCTGTTACAAAATCGGTTGCCTTTTTGGTGGAGACAGAGGGGATCGAACCCCCGACCTCACGGATGTGAACCGTGCGCTCTGACCAGCTGAGCTATGCCTCCATTTTGGGAACGGAGCGTTCCCGTGGTCCGAGTGACAGGATTTGAACCTGCGGCCTCATGGTCCCAAACCACGCGCGCTACCAACTGCGCTACACCCGGGAATTTGATGAGCTGCAGTAAGCTTCCGCCGGCTCCTTAAATCAAAATGCTCGGTTATTATACAACAGAAAATTGCTTTTGTCAAACAAAATTGAAATTCTGTGAAAAATTAAATTTTGGGCTTGCAAAATTCGGCGACATGTGATACTATATTCGAGCGGTTTGTAATGCAGACCGAAAAACAAGTAAATATCCGGGTGTGGCGCAGTTGGTAGCGCGCTTGACTGGGGGTCAAGAGGCCGTGAGTTCAAGTCTCGCCACTCGGACCATAATGAGGAGACAAAAAAGATGTCTTCTGCGAACCCAAACGGCGATTTTTCTCTGTACCAAAACGCAGATGTAAAATCGCCGTTTTCCCTTTGTGGATAGACTTGAACTCCCGAAAAGTAAATATCAGATACGCAAGGCAGATAGAAAGCAAAAATCTATCTGCCTTTTTTATTACCCTAAAAAGGAGAAATCAAATATGCTACAGAAAGAATTAGCCAAACGCCTCAAAGCTCGGTACGACACCAAGATGGACGGCAACGAATGGCTGGAAGTGTCCTCGGACGGCATACCCCTCTGCCGGATAAAATACAACGGTCAGTATTTGAGCAACGCCGACCAAAACCTCTCGGATGAATACCGCAGTAAAATTGCAGACATTCAGGAAGAGATTTCTACGGTGCGGGAATATGTCGGACTCTACGAACACGCACCGCAGATGAAAGCTGCCGATGTCTCCGATTACAGACAGCTTGCCGCCTTCGGAGATACCGTGTTGGCGGCAACCTACAGCGAAAAAAACGGCTTTATGTTCTGCACATGGAAACAGAATGCAGACGGCGATTCGGTGTTCTGGGGAGATTACTCGCCGAACTATGAATATGTCAAGGAAGCCTTTGCCGTGCGCTCCGGTCTCGTCAGCAAAGACCGCCTGTTCAGTGAGAATGAATCGGCAGACCTTTGTCGCTGTGTGGACTTTGCCAAAGGCAACTGCGAAACGCTGACCTATGAGCAGGAACGGCAGCTGGATAAGCTCCAAGAAAAGCTCACGGACGGATACCCCTCTCTTGAAGCCGAGCCGCCGACCTTTGAACAGGAATCAGCACCGCAACAAAATATGTAATACTATCAATCGCCCTTCGGTTACACAAAAACCGGAGGGCTTTTTTTATTTCACAGCAAGGAGAGAAACAATGACCATATTTTCAGATAATCCACATGACAGACGCATGGAACGGCTGATGATGACCGTTCCAAATTTTGCACCGAGAGGCGTGGGCTTCCGTTTTACCGAAGCACAGCTATTCATCACAACAACCGCTGCCACACCCACAGAGATACTGACAGCCACCATGAGGCAGATACGCTGTCCGCCTTTCCGCAAGAGATTCAACGAATATATAGAAAGCGAGGAAACGCCTATGACCTACCTTAATGAAAAGCATCGGGCAAGATTTGAGCTTGCCGCCAAGAACATCCTCAAAGCAAATTACGCATTGCTTTCGGCACTGTATCTGCTCACCGCAGACCAAAAGCTGTGGAGCTGCTGCAAGCACCATATAATTAACGGCTGTGTGTTCTTTGAGAACATCAAGCTCAATAACTGCACCGAACGAGCCTACACTCTCTACTGTGCAGCCAAGGATTTGACGCTCGGCACAAAGCATCTTACCGTGTCGGATCTGTCGGATGCCGACCTCGTTCCGCCAATGCTGTTTCGCACCATCTGCAACGCTATGGCAATCCGCAGATTCGGACTCGCAGCCATAAAGGAGATTTGACATGATTAAACTGAAAATCAAATATGGAAACAGTCAGACCGACCTCCGCTTTCCCTGCACCGAAAAGGAAATGAGTGCGGCGCTCGAAAGAATCCATGCCGAGGATGTCACACCCCTTGAACTGTATGTGTCCGAGGTCATATTTCCCGATGAACTCGGCTGCCTCCAAGACCGATTCGTTAACCTCGATGAAGTCAACTACCTCGGAAAACGGATGGACAGCTTCTTCGGCGATGAGGAATATCAGTTTTACGAGGCGATGAAATTAGAGGACTTCAACACTCTGCCCGACCTCATCAATCTGAGCTTCAACCTCAATCGCTATCCACTGATTCAGGATATCAGCGATATGGGCAAGATCGGCAGAGAGTATCTGCTCACGGTCAAGGGCTGTCTGCCCGCCGATGATGCGGACGATCCGAAATATGCAGAGTTCGGGCGAGAGCTGATCCGATTCGGCAAGGGCGTTTTTACCGAACACGGTTTGCTGTTTGTTGACGAGAATACGCCGTTCGTAAGGGATTATGACGGACAGAATTTTCCGGCATATGTGTATGATCAAATGCTTTGCTTCATACGGGCTGAATACAACGGAAAAACCGAATTCTTGTATTTGCCCTGCGAGGAAGAAGCCATCGACAAGGCGTTTGCCCGACTCGGCGCACCCACACCGGATGATGTGGAACTCTCATGGGAGGACATTTGCATTGATAGCGACAAGTGGATCGGACGCTTCAAGGAGATCGCCGCCGAAGAAGGTGTTTACGAACTGAATCGACTTGCAACTGCCGTCAACAACGCCGATATAGACTTGGAAAAGCTGTGGGCTGTTGCCGAATACGGCAAGGCCGAGGACGCCAAGCAGCTTGCACGGCTTGCTGAAAATCTTGATTGTTTTACCTTTATTGTAGGTGCAAGCAATTATGAGGAAGTCGGAATATATGTAACGGAGAACAATGAGGATTTCAGTGTAAATCCATCCGTAGAAAAGTTCTTCGATTACAAAGCCTTTGGAAAGTATATCGGCGATGCATACTACGGCGAATTTGTCGACGGCGGCTTCATCTACAACGACACCGACACAAGCCTGCTCGACATCTTATATCAGGACGAGCCTATGACAATGGGAGGAATGTAAATTTGATCACCGCAATTATCCGCAACAAAGAGAACACCCTTGTTCTCGAACTGCCCCACAGCATTTACGACATTTATGAAAAGCTGCGCTCCATCGGTATTATGCAGTCGCCGAAACGGATCCCGCTGACCGACAATGAGGACGAGGACATCGGCGTAAAGCTGTTCAGCGAGAGTGACTTCGGTCAGCATCTGCTCCTCACGCTGAACGAGAAAAACACCATCGCCGACGCCAATATGCTGACGCTTGTTATTGGGGCGGCAAGCGAGGACATCAAAGAGGAACTGGAACAGAATATCCTCTATGACCAGTACGACTCAATGGACGAAGTAATCAACGCCGTCCGTCAGATGACGCAGGACGCCGGCCCCGTAAAGACTGTGTTCTTCTGTCCGCTTGTCGGCAACATCGACGAGGGCGATGGAGATATGTTCACGGTCGGAGATTCCTACCTTGCCGACAGCGCCGATGAGATCGCCGATGCACTGATGAAATACACCGCCAATGACGAAAACGATATGGCAACCTACTATAACAAGGATGACGGTGTAAGCGAAAAGCTGACCTCGGCTGTATGGTCGGTGGAATTACACGGCGACAAGCTGTTCGGACGAATTGATTGCAGCCTCAAGGAAGCGCTCACGGCAGAGGAAACGGAAGCTCTCCGGGACTGGCTTACGGGACAGTGCTCAGACGGCCTCGGCGAAGGCTTTGAGCAGCAGCCCATTGATACGATGGACGGCGAACTGTTCGTTTCGTTCTGGAACAGCGGTGATGACTACGCCATGATGACCGAGGACGAATTTGAGGATCATCTGCAAAACACCGAAATGACGATTGGAGGGATGTAATATATGGCCTTGCTGTTTTCTGCGGTGACCGTAACCGCAAGCAATGAAGAATTTGAATTTACGGTCGGTGGGATACCGAGAGAGTACGACGACCTCGTCGGCTGGACAGCCTTTGATGACTTTATAGAGAATGTCGATGCGGAAACAGAGGTCAGCGTACACGCCGAAGCCTATTTGTACGGCGGCGAGGAAACCGTGACTGCCACTCCCGAGGAGGTCGCATATCTGATGATGCGCATGGAACGGAATGAAAATTTCCTTGCCGGGCACTGCGACAATATTGAGGGTGTCGACTTCTCCTTTTTACTCTCACCGAACGAATATTACGGAATGAAATTATAACAAAAACACGGAGGTAAACAGTATGAACGAATATGACCGCCTGTACAGACAGGCACAGAGGTACAGAGAAATGTATCCCGAAGGCACAAGAATTTTGCTTTTGCACATGGGCGACGATCCCCGACCTGTCGAGGACGATATGCGCGGCACGGTGAAATATGTGGACGATATGTCCACCGTTCATTGCAGATTCGATAACGGCAGGCAGCTCGGTATCATCCCCGGCGAGGACTCCTTCCGCAAGCTCACCGATGAGGAGCTTGCCGAGGAACAGGCCGACAGCGAGGACATGGACGAGGACAACGGCCCCATCATGGGAATGTAGGAGGTTGCCTATTGGAACACGATATTCTTATACCGCAGCCGCAGGCAGATATGCTGCTTCGGGAAGCCGCCGAGCGTGAAGTGTCGGCAGAGGAACTGCTTGCGGAAATTATCAAAAAATATATAGAAAGGAACGAGCGCAATGGCGGATGAAAAGAAAGGCATCACCGTAAAAATCGATGCCGACCTCCATGCCGAAATCAGAGAATATCTCGAACGGCATGAAGGGATGACAATGGCTGAATTCATTACTCTTGCGGTGGACGATGAGCTTCACCCGAAAATACAGCAGAAAGAAGGAAATAACATGGGAAATATGAGAACTATGGCATTTCAGGTGCCGGAGGAACTGTTTCAGAGAATCAAGGACTACCTGCACCGCAACAATATGAGTCAGAAGGAATTCGTCCTCGGACTTATTGAAACCGAACTCGACCGAGAGCAGGCCGAGCGTGAGAGCCAAATTGACGCCGAAAGCCCCACAGAGGATACCTGCGAGGAAGCGGACGAGGAAGCCGCAGAAAACGGCTTTGCGGGCGAATGTGAGGGCGACAACAGCGCCGATGAGGAAACCGAGGATGAGGACGAAGCCGAGGGCTTCGATATGACCATGTGAGAAAGCAGAGGTGAAACGGAAAAAGCAAACTGGAATCGGTCGGATGAATTATGCCGATGAAGGTTTTGGATATGTTCTGCGGAATGAGCGCATTCCGCACTGCCGCCGAGTTGATCGGCGGCTTTTCATTTATAGGTCACTGCGACAACGATCCCACCGCCGTCGCAACCTATCGCACTTTATACAAAACGGAAGGAGAATATTTCTGTAATGACGCAAGAGCAGTCAACACCGATGAAATCCCTGATTTTGACCTTCTTGTCGGCGGTTTCCCGTGCGTCGCCTTCAGCGCTGCCGGAGCAAGAAGGGCTTTCGACGATCCACGGGGAACTCTCTTCTTTGAGCTTTCCCGAATACTTGAAGCGAAACACCCTGCATATTTCATCTTTGAAAATGTACCCCCGATCCGCACGATTTGCGAAGGGCGCGTTTTTACCGCGATCCTCAGTGAGCTATCTCGATTGGGGTATCTGTGCGAATGGCAATGTATTGACGGCGCGGCTTACCTTCCCCAAACAAGAAAGCGCGTGTTCCTTGTCGGATATCTTGATCCCCGATGTGCCGGAGAAATACTACCTATCGAGAGAAAAGGCGGAAAAGCTCTTTCCGAACTCACAGATCATCAGCCTCAGGGAAAGCGAGTCTACGACGCAGGCGGAGCAGCCATAGCACAGACGGCTTCCTGTGGCGGCTTCGGAGGCAGGACGGGTCTGTATCTGGTGGATTACAATGAAAACTCAAAATTCACCGATACGGCGCGGTGCATCACTGCCCGGCAGGATTCGGGAATGAGCCACCACAAGGGAGAGCATTCCGCCGTGTTCTTTGAGTACGACGGCGTATATCCCGTCATCAACCCCGACCGGGAAACCGTCCGGCAGAACGGCCCGCGCTTTCGCCCAAGCGGGGCTCCGTCATATTGCCTTACCGTGGTGGATCGCCACGGTATATTTCACCGCGGATGGATTCGGAAGTTACACCCGCAGGAGTGCTTCCGACTCATGGGCTTTTCGGACGAGCAGTTTTTCAAGTTGAAAAATGAACTCGGCCTGTCCGACAGTAAGCTGTATAAGCTGGCAGGCAACAGCATCATGGTGCCGGTGCTGGTGGATATCCTTTCCCGGCTTAAAGCAGTAAATGAAAAATATCAGATCATCAAGGAGTAAAATGCTATGCCGAATACGATAAAAAGCGAAAGGATAAACGAGAATGAACTATAACAGAAAAATCATGAGGCTTGAACTGTCCGCTGAGAATCCCGTTCACGGCGGATATTATTATGCCGAATTACTGCTGCCTGCGGCGGACTATGAAATCAAGGACGCTATGCAGAGAACCCGTGCCGTCGGCAGAGAAAACACGGTTGAAGTCAGCATCCTCGAATGCGATATCCTGCCGGAGATGCAGGACATCCGCTTGGATACTTTCAGTTTGGATGAACTGAACTTCCTTGCCAAGCGGCTTGCTTCTCTCCCCGACGAGGAACTGCCCGTGTTTTACGCCGTGACCGAGCAGATATTCAACGACGCAGACGAAAACCCCGTCAGCATCAAAGATCTCATCAACTGCACTTACAGCTTGGACACCGTTCCCGTTGCTCATAATGTAAGCAATCTTTCCGAGCTCGGTCGGTTTGCCTTTGAAAACGAACTGCTTTCCGACCTCGAAGGTATCCCCGAAAGTGCCGTTCCGTTTTTGAACGCAGAACAGATCGGCAGAGTGCAGCAGAAAAACGATAAAGGCATTTTTGAAGGGAACTTATATATCCCCACCGTGCATTATGACCGACCGGAGATATATGACGGAGTGACCTTGCCGGACGAGGAATCCTCCGACTTTGCCATTCGTCTGCTCGTATCGGGTACGCCGGAGCATATCAAGGGCGATCCTGCAGATAGGGCTATTTGGCTTGACCTTCCAATGGCAAGCGACATACTCGCAAATTATGCCGCGGCATTCGATGAGGCAGACATCGGCGATTGCGTGTACTACGATTTTGAATCGGTAATTCCGCAGATCACCTCGGAGATGTTCGGCAGCATGAGCGATGTCCAAGCACTCAATAAACTTGCCGCGGAAATCAGCATCATGAGCGAAGCCGAACAGGTCAAATTCAAAGCCGTTCTCGACGCCGAAAACACGGCAAGCATTCATGACATGCTGAATGCGGCACAAAATCTGTGGCGTTATGAATTTACCGCCGAACCCGACACTGCGGATGCCTTCTTCAAGAAGTATATTCTTGAAAACACAAGCACGGAGTTCGACAGCAGGTGGCTTGAAAATCTGCTACCGAGAAATGAGGCGGATAAATTACTCGGCCGCATCGGCGCAGCCGTCACGGACTACAGCGTTATTTCCGCCCGAAACGGACATCTTTTTGAGCCTGTGCCGTATGACGAACCGGAGGCAAAGGAATTGAAAACGCAGGCGATGACCGAGGAAAAACTGGATGTCATCGAGGTGCTTGACCGCAGAGCGCTGTTCAGCAACGGACGGCTCATGCCCGAACAGATCCCCGAAGGCTTATATGCCTATGACCTCCGTCACAGCGATGACGGCGACCGCTTCTGCTCCATTGAGCCAAAAGTCGGAGTCAACCACGGCGGCACTGTTCTGATGCGGGATATCCTCGATTTCGGCGAAAGCGGATATATCCCGCTGGATGAGGACACCGAGCCGAACTTCCTGGGCGAAACAATGACAGTATCGGAGTTTGCCGAGGAAGAAGTTCAGGACGAAACCTTACAGATGGGAGGTATGTAATATGAGCATCAGCACCGTAACCACCGATGACCTTCGCCGTATGAACGGCAAGGAAGGACTTGTTTTGCAGGGCTGCGGCGGCGATCCGCAGGAGTGGCTCGACGGCATCAACGGTCTGCTCACCGATGAGGGTATTCTGAAAAACGGCAGCAAATTCGAGAATATCTCCGTATTCCAAAACGGCAGCCTCACAAATATCCTCTTTCCCTTTGAGGACGGTGTGGAAATTGACATGGGCAAGCTTGCCATGTGGAGGTTGCATTCCCATGAACAGTTCGGCGGCACCTGGCTTTCGGACTATGTCCCGAATAAGCTCGGCGGTTTTATTTCCGAGCATGAGCCGGACAAGATAAAGCCCGATTGCAGGCTCATCGGCGAGGACGGAAACATCTTCAACCTTATGGGGCTTGCCGCCCGTACACTCCGCCATAACGGACTTGCGGAACAGGCAACGGAAATGACCGGCCGCATTCATGAGTGCGGCAGCTATGACGAGGCTCTCTGCATTATCGGAGAATATGTCAATATCACCGGTGGCGATGAATCCGAGGATGAGGACGAAGGGATGGGTATGCGCTTATGACCTATGACGAACTGCAAAAGAAAACCGCAGAGTTTTACGAATCAGGCGAGGTATATACTTCACCGGATTTTCAGTGCGACCAAACAGGCGGTTTCCCGACCTCGCTTTGCGTATGTTGGGAAAAGCAAAAGGCATGGCTCGAACTGAATGAAAATATCCTCATGGACAGAGATGATATGGAGCTCGGTTATTACAGAGATTTATGTGCCGATTACGGTATCCGCTCCTGCTGTGACATTGAGGATTTCAATCATCTGCTCCGCGGACTCGGCGAGGACGCTGTCCGGACCGCCGAGCTGTTTCCCGATGAGGACGAAAGCATAACGATGGGAGGAATGTAGAATGGAGATCGCCATGCTCATAATCGGCCTGCTTCTCGGCGGGTGCGTCAGCTTCTGTATCCTCGGATGTATGCAGATCAACCGCATCAACGACTATGAGGACGAGATACGCAGGCTCCGTGCCAAAGAGAGAGTCAAAACAGAATAAGCAATAAATCCACGGCGGTATCAATCGTTCCGGAAACGAAAGATACCGCTTTTTGTTTTAGGAACGGTTGACCGCCTCAAAGTGAGGTGATCAAAATGAAATCCCCCGTAACCTGGATAGGAAATAAAACAAATATCCTGCATATCCTGTATGCCTTGTTTCCCATAGGCTGTGACCGCTATGTCGAGCCGTTCGGCGGCTCCGGTGCAGTATTGCTCGGAAAGCCCGTGCCGGATAAATTCGAGGTGTTCAACGATTACAACCACAACCTCGTGAATTTATTCCGCTGTATGCGTGACCGTCCGATGGAGTTCATCCGAGAGCTGGGCTTTTTAAGCCTCAATTCCCGTGACGATTTTGCCGTGCTGAAAAAGTTCTTCGAAAAAGAGGAATTCACCGAGGACTACCTAAAGGCGCAGCTTGACCTCACGGAAATACTGCTGCCCGAAGTAACAGCCAAGGAAGTACGGACGCTGTATTCGGCGGCAAGGAACGACCATGACCTACGCCGCGCTGCCATGTTCCTAAAGCTCATCCGTTACAGTTATTCCAGCGGATGCAAGTCCTTTGCCTGTCAGCCGTTTTCCCTCAGAACGCTGTTTATGCTCGTACAGGACTTTGCAAAGCGGTGTGAAAATGTTGTTATAGAAAACCAGGACTTTGAAACCCTCATCAAGCACTATGACCGCCCGACGACCTTCACCTACTGCGATCCGCCGTACTTTACCAGTGAGTATGTATATGACTGCGGTTTCACATGGGAGGATCATCTGCGGCTCTACCACGCTCTTGCGGGTATGAAAGGCAAATTCCTGCTGTCCTACAATGACTGCCCGGAGATTCGAGAGTTATATAAGGAATATAACTTTTTTGACTTCAAACGGGTGCATAGCATGGCTCAGAAATATGAGGCCGGCAAAGAATTTCCCGAATTGCTCGTTGCCAATTATGACCTCTTTGAGCGTGAACGGCAGCAGCCGCACCAACTAACCTTATTCGATGTAGGCGACAAGCCACTCGACTACGAAAAAATATTAAAGGAGAACATCGTATGCAGAATAAAAAGATAAAAACCGAAATCATTATGCTTCCCATGCCTGCCGAATTATTCCTCGAAGCCGGAATGTTTGAGGGCGACCCCATGCAGATGTACGCAGACGGGCATAAGGTCGTCATTGAAAACATCGACGATCCGAAGGACATCGTCTGTGACGGCGATTGCGAAAACTGCCCCATTGCCGATATGGACTGTGACGGCGACTGCGAGGACTGTCCTTGCAGTGATAATTGCGATGAAAGCGAGGCGAACTGATATGACAAAGCTATACCGTGTCCTTGGTAAAAGAGGGCGCATCACTATCCCGTTTGAGATCCGGCAGCGTGTGGGCTTCACCTATAACGATGTGCTGTCCTTCACCGAATCGCCGGACGGCAGAACGGTCACCGTCAAGCGTGAAAAGATCTGCGATAACTGTGCCGCCACCAAGACAGCCGACAAGGAAACCGAGATGACGCTTGAGGATTTTCTCGACAGCCTCTCTGCTGAACAGCAGCGTGTAGCCCTTGTCCATTTGTCCGTCAAGTGGGCTGAGCAGAAAGCAGGTGGACACAATGCCGGAGCATAAGCCGTTGTATCTCTATTCCCTTAAAGAAGCTGCGGAATGGGATGAAAAGGATGAATGGCGTGAGAGTTACCTCGAAAACTGCGACTGCGCCCGTGCCATTGAAAGAGCCATTGACGAACACTATGACGGTCAGTGCCTTAAATCCTGTGCCAAGGAGATCATCGACCGATACGGCTTTGACCGTGTCAACTTCGTCCTTGCCGCCACCGTGCGTCAGGGAACCCATGACGGCAGATATTCCGAGGACAACAAAAAATGGGCGCGGCGTTTTTCCGTTATGGATAAGGAAAACACATGGCAATACCAAGTCCGCAGCCATCCGGGGCTCGTCAATCTCTTTGTCTCCGACGCAAGGCGGCAGTGGGAGGCACTCGGATTATATGACGGCAGTCAGTGCGACAGTGAGCGCAGCGGACAGTTCGACTATACCGATCGCATCTTGGTGCTTGATCCGTCCGTTCTCAAGGACGAGTGCAAAACGCCGCAGGATCAGTTGTTCTACGCCACTCACGGCAACGGCTGCCGCCCGGATTCTCTCGGTACGAAGGTGTTCGGATTCCATGTGTCGGACGGAGAAAAAACCTATTACCGCCGCACCGACTTTATAGGCGCACTTAAAGAGGAATTTGTCCCCGAATGGGCACAAGAAAACACACAAAAATATCTCGAACCCGATGAGTCTGCCGACGAACCTGTGGATGACGGCGGCATGACAATGAATATGTAATCAGGAGGAATTAACTATGGCAACCAAGAAAACCAATAACGCAACGAAATCCAAAATCCCTGTCAGCGCCAAAATCGACCGCATGATCGAGCGTGAAAATGCCACGGTTAAGGCGTATGCCAGCGTGAACATCGGCGGCGAATTTGTCATCAAGGACATCGCCGTTGTGGACGGTCAGAAAGGGATGTTCGCCCGAATGCCCTTTCGCTCCTACAAAACCGGCAGCGGCGAAACAAAATATTCCGACATTGCCTTCGCCCTCACCGATGAGGCAAAGCAGAGTCTTAACGACGCCGTTATCGGCGCTTACCGTGAAGCTTTGGAGGAATCCGAGGAGGAATTACCCGATGAGGACGAAAGCCCTGCACAAAAGATGTGACTTTTTTCAAAAAAGTGCAGATTTCGCTGGACTTTCCGAATTTTTTCGGTATCCTGTAGGTAGAGGTGGTAAATATGAGAAAGACGAAAATGCTCGCAGCCCTCCTCGCAGGACTAATCACGCTGGGCCTTGCGGGATGCGGTGCGGATAAGGCAGAAAGTACAAACAGTGAGTCTGCAAATGCAGAAAGCGGTATCACAGCAACGGTAACGGACAACACTTCCGAGCCGACCGCCGAGAGCAACCTGCCTGCTGACAGCGAATCAAAGTCAGACGAATCCACAGCAGAAAAAGAACAGGCCGAAGGCAATGCTCCTGCTGACAGTGGCAGTAAGGCAGACACCAAAAAGCCTGCCGAATCAAATCGGCAGATCAAGACACCGTCCAAGCAGACGGAAGCTCCGAAGCCTGCCGAGGAAAAACCGCAGACGCCTGCACCCACAGAAAAGCCCGAAGCTCCTGCCGAAACACCTACCGCCAACGAGGTGGCAAGGAAAACGGCAGAAAAGATAAATGCACTAAGGCAATCCCAAGGCTCACCGGCTGCAACCATCCTGCCCGGACTCGGCAAGGTCGCAACCTATCGCTCCGAGCAGCTTATAACAAACTTCTCGCATGAATCAAGCCCCGACGCCTGCACCGTATTGAAATACGGCGAGTATGTAGATATGTCGGACTGCGGAATGCCCGAAGCCAGCTACTACCGAGGATACAATGCCGAAGCCGCCGCCAAAGGAAATTGGACGGGTACGGCAGACGAGATAGCCGAAAAAATAGCCAACGGCTTCAAGAACAGTGCAGGCCATTGGCGCTATGTGGGAAGTGCCGAATACACCTACATGGCGGTCGGCATCACCTATAAAGGCGGCACATGGTACTGCTGCGTATGCGTAAGCAGCCAAAACTACGGCGGATAACCGCCCGATATACTCCCATCACGAACGCTTGATAAAATCAGGCGTTCTTTTTTTATACAATCAAACTTGAAAGGATGAGTCAATATGAACAGAAAGAAATTGTTATCCTTGCTCCTTGCATTGGTAATGGTACTCTGCGCTTTCCCAATCTCGGCGTTTGCGGCACCTGCCTCGGACATTCCCGATAAAATGCTCGACAACCCCATCGTCAGAGCGCTTGCCTATACGGGCTATAATGTGCAAAAGCAGAAGGATAACGGCACGATCTATCAGACCGGACACTACGGCGGCGCACTGAAACGAAATGCACCGAGTATCCTCTCGGATATTCATTACAGCACTTCGCTTACGGGTAAGGAAACGGTTTCCGACTCCTCAACCGTGACGGGAAAAGCACCGAATATTGCAAGGTTCGAACAGTACGGTCTCTGCTGTGCAAGCTTCGTGACCTACTATATTTGCAACTACCTGCCTAACATTGAGGGCGTGGATACGCAGTTTATTACCGACGCCATCAACGCTACGGGAACGAATTCGCAGGCCGTTGTGACTTGGCAGAACGCGCTGAATAAGCTTGCCTCGCAGGGTAAGGTCGAAAAGGTCGGCACGAGTCCGAGCAATGTGGACTATTCCAAGCTCACTCCCGGCGACATTATCATCTTCGGCAACAGCTCAAGCAGCCATGTCCATGCGGCTATTTTTGCAGGCGTGTATAACGGCAAGCACTTCATTATCCATGTAGGTAATGAGAGAGGCCCCGAAATCAACACCACCGAAGGTATGGCACACTCCTCCAACGGAGATAAGGCATCCACGCCGAACGGATATTATCATCTGCCGGATGAACTCTTTATCGAAACCGGTTTTATGGAGGTTAAAAAGACCGATGAAAACGGCAAGGCACTTGCCGGAGCCGTATTCGTTGCCACAAATCAAAAGACGGGTAAAGCATACAAGATCGGCCCGACCAATGCCTCCGGCTATGCCAAGGCTGCCGATCCGATCCCGTTCGGCACTTATACCGTCAAGGAAACCGTGTTCCCGAAGGACTACCGTGCTTACGGAAAATCCGAATGGACAGTCACCCTCAACAAGAACACCCCGAACGCCACGATTACCATTAAGGCTGTCAACAAGCTGATCCCCGGCAGTGCCAAAATCGTCAAGGTCAGCGAGGACGGCAAGGTGGACGGCATTACCTTCCGCATTCAGGGCAACGGCATCGACAAGACCGTTAAAACCGCAAACGGCGGCGTGATTCAGGTAGACAACCTCAAGCCCGGAGTTTACACCGTGACCGAAACCGAATATGACAAATATATTCCGCAGGAGGTTCGCCGTGTAACCGTTGTCAGCGGTCAGGTGTCTACCGTCAATTTCAGTAACAAGCTCCGCCGCGGCGACCTCACGGTCAAAAAGACTGCCGAGGACGGACTGACCGAAGGCATGAAATTCCGGCTCTACGGCACATCCCTTGCGGGAATCGCCGTGGACGAATACGCCGTCACCGACAAAAACGGTGTGGCGGAATTCAAGGATGTGCTGATTGGTTCGAGATATACCCTCGAAGAAGTAGATACCCCGAACCGCTATGTTGTACCGGACAAGCAGACAGCAGCGGTGGAATGGAACAAGGTCACAAGCAAAGCCTTTGACAATGTTCTCAAGAAATTCAGCGTTACGGTTACGAAATCCGATTCTGAAAAGGGCTTGCCGCAGGGAAACGCCTCTCTCGCAGGGGCAAAGTACGGCATCTATAAAGGCAATCAGCTCATCGACACCTACACCACCGACGCAAACGGTCAGTTTACCACCAAGTATTATATCTGCGGCGATGATTGGTCGCTGAAAGAAATCAGCCCGTCCGAAGGATACCTTCTTAACACAGAAAGTCAGCACATCGGTGCTGAGGCCAAGCTCTATACCGTAGAATACAACCTCGCAAAGCCTCTCGACTCCCTCGAAAATGTTATCAAGGGAAAAATCGCTGTCATTAAGCATTGCGATGACGGCACTACCAAAATTGAAACACCCGAAAAAGGTGCGGAGTTTGAGGTGTATCTGGAAGCGGCGGGCAGCTATGAAAATGCCAAGGAAACCGAGCGAGATATCCTTGTGTGCGATGAGAACGGCTTTGCCGAAACCAAGGATCTGCCTTACGGCGAATACACCGTGAAGCAGACCAAGGGCTGGGAAGGCAAGGAATTGCTTGCGCCTTTCAATGTCTTTGTTAAGGAAAACGGCGAAACCTATCGCTTCCTCATCAACAACGCAACCTTTGAGGCACTCATTGAGATTGTTAAAAAGGACGCCGAAACGGGTAAAAATATCCCTGCGGCGGGTATTGGCTTTAAGGTACGCAACACCGACACGGGCGAATATATCGTGCAGCACATCAACTACCCGACGCCTGTGGATATCGACACCTATTACACCGATGTAACAGGCAAGCTCATGATGCCCGAAAAACTCCCTTACGGAAACTATGAGATCATCGAGCAGTGTACGGCATACGGATATGTTCTCGACTCTGCTCCCATCGCATTCAAGGTGGACGGCAGCAAGACTGTTGTAACCGTAGAAAAACACAATATGCCGCAGAAAGGTATCGTCAATATCTCAAAAAGCGGCGAGGTCTTCTTCTCCGCGGTGGAATCGGACGGCGTGTACAGCTTTGTTTTTGCAGATAAAGGTCTCGCAGGTGCGGTCTATGAGATTACCGCCGCTGAGGATATTATAACGCCGGACGGCACGCTCCGCTACGCTAAGGGTACGGTTGTCGACACCGTAACTACCGATGAAAACGGCAACGCCGCAAGCAAGCCGTTGTACCTCGGTAAATATACGGTCAGAGAAACAAAAGCACCCTACGGCATGGTGCTGAACGATGAGGCAAAGTCGGTTGAACTGACCTATGCAGGCGAAACCGTCGAGGTCACCGAAACAGCCGCCGAATTCTATAACGAACGCCAAAAGGCAGAGGTGTCGCTCTCCAAAATTCTCGGTAAGGACGAAACCTTCGGCATCGGGAATAACGGAGAAATCCTCTCGGTGCAGTTCGGACTCTATGCGGCCGAGGATCTGACCGCCGCAGACGGTTCGGTCATTCCGAAGGACGGCCTACTCGAAGTTGCTAATTGCAATGAAAACGGCAATATCACCTTCAAGACGGATATTCCCGTAGGCGCAAAGCTGTATGTAAAGGAAATTGCGACCGACAGCCACTATATCCTCTCGGATGAAAAGTACCCCGTGACCTTCGACTACGCCGGACAGGATACCGCCCTTGTGGAGATCAAAGCAAACGGCGGCGAAGCCATCAAGAATGACATCCTCTACGGCTCGGTCAAGGGCTTGAAAATCGACCGTGAAACCGAAGCAGTGATTGCAGGTGCAAAGTTCGGACTCTTCCGCAGCGGCGAAACCGAGTTTACTGCCGAAAGCGCTATCCTTACAGTCGAATCCGGCGAGGACGGCGTATTCACCTTTGAGAACATCCCTTACGGCGATTGGCTCATTAAGGAATTGCAGCCTGCGGACGGATACCTCGCCAATGAGGAAATCTATCCTGTCCGCATCGGTGAGAACGGACAGACCATCGGTATCACCGTTGTAAACGACCGCATTCCCGAAATCAAGACCCACGCTGCGGTTGACGGCGACAAGGAAGTCTGTGCAACCGAAGTGTTCACGCTGACCGACACCGTATCCTACAGCCACCTCATCACCGGCAAGGAATATGTACTCAAGGGTACGCTTATGGATAAGAACACGGGCAAAGCCTTTACCGAAAACGGCGAAGCTGTAACAGCCGAAACCGTCTTCACGCCCGAAACTCCGAACGGAACGGTTACGGTGTCCTTTACCTTCGATTCAAGACTCATCAAGGAAAACACAAGCCTTGTGGTATTTGAAACTCTGTATAAGGACGGCAAAGAGCTTGTCGTACACGCAGACATTGAGGACGAGGATCAGACCGTCAAGATTACCGTTCCTAAAATCGGAACAAAGGCAACCGTGAACGGAGAAAAATCCGCTACTGCCAAGGGCGACATTACCATTGAGGACACCGTTTCCTACAAGAACCTTACGGTCGGTAAGGAATACACCGTTAAAGGCATCCTTATGGACAAGGCAACGGACAAGCCGATCCTCGTAAACGGCAAGGAAGTGATCTCCGAGGTCACCTTTACGGCAGAGAAAAAAGACGGAGAGATTACCGTCCGCTTTACCTTTGACGGCAGCACCGTAACCAAGCAGACAGACATCGTAGTGTTTGAAACGCTCTATCGTGACGGTGTGGAAATCGCAGCTCATGCCGACATTGAGGACGGCGGCCAGACCGTAACGCTTACGCCTCCTGCTCCTCCCGTTCCGCAGACGGGCGACAACTCCAACCTCGGCTTTTGGATCGGACTCGGCGCTGTGGCTCTCGGCGGTCTTGTGGCGGTCATCATTATCCGTGTGAAATCCCGAAAGGACGAGGATGACGAGTAATGAAAAAGGTGTATGTCTGCGCTCCCCTCGGAGGGAATATTGAGCAAAACCTCAAAAAGGTTAAGACATATACCGAATACGCACTGAGGTGCGGCACGGCTCCGGTCGTGCCGCATTTCTATGCTCTGTGCCTCGACGATAATGCCCCCAAAGATCGGGAAATCGGCTTGGCAGCGGGAATGTCGCTTCTGTGGCTCTGCGATGAGGTGTGGGTATTCGGAGATACCGTCACGGAAGGCATGAGAGCCGAGTTAAAATTCTGCAAAAACCTCAATATCCGAGTACGAAAGATAACCGAAAAAGAAATCCAAAAAGCGATTGGAGGTAATCCCTTATGAATCCTATGAAAAAGAAAACCGTCAGAATCCTTTTCTGTGTTCTGCTCGTGACCGTCCTTGTGTCGGCTTTCTCCATGACCGCCTTTGCCGCAGGCGATGTGGCAGGTGCAATCGAGAATACTTGGAATGCTGCCAAGAGCCAAATTCAGACGGTAGTCAACAATGTTGTTTTTCCCGTGTGCGATATGATCCTCGCCATCCTTTTCTTTGTGAAGGTCGGGACGGCGTACTTCGACTACAGAAAGCACGGGCAGTTTGAGTTTGCAGCTCCGTGCATTCTCTTTGCCTGCCTTATTTTCACGCTGACCGCACCGCTGTATATCTGGTCCATCATTTGAAAAGCGTGCAATCGACAAGAAACAGAACTGAATTTCACAAAAAATCACCCGCAAGTCACTTGCTAATACATTCTATATGGATTTGCGATTGTTCTAAAAACTGTATTAGCCGTTTATACTATGTATAAGAGAGTTAGTAACCGAAAGGAAACAGGTGATGTTATGATAGATAAAAGAATCGGACAGCGAATCAAAGAATGCCGCGAGAGGATCGGGCTTACGCAGGAGCAGTTCTCGGAAAAGACCGGACTTTCCGTCAATTATATTTCCACGGTGGAGCGCGGCGGCTCTTTTCCGAGATGCGAAAGGCTGATCACCATACTGAATGGCCTGCAGGTCTCGGCAGACGCCATCTTCTGTGATGTGATCGACCATGCGGTCGAATACAAGGAGAACGAGCTCAGCCGCCGTCTTTCCGCACTGCCTGCAGAGGAACAGAACAGGATCCTGCAAATGCTCGACCTCATGATAAAGCAAGCGGAAAACAATAAATAACGGTATAAATTATCGGACTGCACGGTTTTCGTGCAGTTTTTTGTTTTTCGACACTTTGTTTCGACAGATTTTTCTGTTATAATGGTGTAAACTGTGTATAAGCGAGTTAGATACACTTGCTAATACACATACAAGGAGAACAGAAAAATCATGAACAAAACTTGCTGCTTCACAGGACACAGACCGAAATCCCTGCCCTTCGGTTACGACGAAGGTGCGGAAGGCTGCAAAAGACTCAAGGCACTGCTGACCGAGAGCATTGAAAAGCAGATCACCGAAAACGGCGTGACGCACTTCATCTCCGGCATGGCGATGGGTGTGGACATCTACGCAGCCGAGGCGGTGCTGGAGCTCAAAGAAAAGTATCCGCACATAACGCTGGAATGCGCCATTCCCTGCGAAACCCAGGCAAATCGCTGGAGCGAAGGCTGGCGGAACAGGTACTTCGATATTATCTACCGCTCCGATGACGCACAGACACTGCAAACTCACTATACCTCCGACTGCATGATGAAGCGGAATGAATATATGGTGGACAACAGCGATGTTGTGATAGCCGTATGGAACGGTGAAAAAAGCGGCACGGGGAACACGGTGGACTATGCTTTGAAAAACGGGAAAAAGGTCATCATCATTGATCCGAATACACTGAAACGACGCTTGTAAACGGCGCAGAAACCGCTGCAAACTCAGAGATTGCGGCGGTTTTATTTTGCGCTGGACTTCCGCCGCAGTGTGTGATATGTTGTGTGACTTGGAAAGGAGGAAAGACCGATATGGGATTTTTTTACAAGCTGTTCAACGGCGAAATCTGCCCGATAGAAAATCTCGTCAGGCAAACGCCCGAATACACCAAGGCACTTCACGAGCTCGCCGCCGCTTCCGAGAAATTGGAAAAGTCGCTGACGCCCGAACAGTCGGATCTGTTCTACGCAATGAAAAATGCCAAAGCGGAAGTTGAAACGCTCCTGCAGGCCGAAGCGTACCGAATGGGCTTCATAGACGGTTTGGAAATGAAAAAAGACATAGAAACAAACGGGAAAGCCGCTGACTGATTAAGAGTCGGCGGCTTTTCTCATGCGGCAGACACCTCGTCTGCCGTTTTCATTTAGAAATGAGGTGGTAATCATTTTTGACTGGTTAGGCGATATCTTTTCGGGGATCGGCAGCGCCATCGGCGATGCAATGGACTTCCTCGGAACACAAATATCCAATGCTATTTGGGACGCAATGCTCAAATGGTTTTATGAAATCATCTACGGCGCTATCGCCGACTTCTTCGAGATGATGGGCAATATGGGTGCGGATGTGTTTGACCTTGAATGGGTAAAAGCAACCGTAAAGCTGTTTACTCTTTTCGGCTGGGGCTTGTTCGTGGCCGGAACGGTTGTGGCAGTATTCGATGTGGCCATCGAGTATCAATGCGGCAGAGCCAATGTGAAAACAACGGCACTCAACATCATAAAAGGCTTCTTTGCCTGTTCTCTCATCGGAGTCGTACCGATAGAATTATACAAGTTTTGCATCAGCCTGCAAAACACATTTTCCCATGACCTTGCCCGAATATTTGCGGGAACGCAGTCACTCGACCTCGCAGGCCAAAGCACCTCGGTGCTGCAGGGCTCGTTTATGGTGGCGGCCACTGCGGAATACAAGCTCTTTAATCTGCTTGCGATGATAGCCTTTGCCTACTGCATTATTAAAATATTCTTTCAGAATATCAAGCGAGGCGGAATCCTCCTCGTGCAGATGGCTGTCGGTGCGCTATATATGTTCAGCGTACCGAGGGGCTATGCCGACGGCTTCAACCAATGGTGCAAGCAGGTCATCGCAATCTGCCTTACCGCATTTATGCAGACAACATTGCTTTTCTTGGGGCTTCTGACCTTTCCGCAGAATATGCTCCTCGGACTCGGCATTATGCTGGCGGCCAATGAGGTACCAAGAATTGCGCAGCAGTTCGGACTTGATTCGAGTGTCAGAGTAAACATGATGAGCGTTGTTCATGCTACAACTACAGCGGTCAATCTCTCTCGCAGTGTAGCAAGAGCCGCGGGCAAATAAGGAGGTGCGCTATGAAATACTATACGCAGGCAAACAGATTTTTTCAGAAGTACGGCTCGGACGCATTTAAAATCATTGCCGCCTATGAGGAAGCGGCAGACATTCCGCCAACCGAGCGATATGCAAATTGGTACGGCGATTACGGTATATTCGAGCCGTCATTAAATGAGGAAATGACCTATGACAAGCTCCTCTCCCGTTACAAGGCAGGGCTTAAATATCTCGGTATTATCCATGAGCAAGCAAAAGCAGTGTGCAGTCGATTTCTCTCGGAACAGCTTGCAGAGCATATCCGTGAGCAGCTCGGACGGCACAATGCCGACGCCGAATACCGTCCGACCTCCGTTATAACTAAAATGGATACGCCGGAACTCACAAGGGATATGCTTGTGGTCGACCGAGATATGGAGGTTGACTGCGACATCGGGCATCAGATCACCTGTTATCTCGAAACATGGTTTGATGTGGACAAAAAATTCGGAACGGACACAGCGGCAGACGATGACAAGTGGCTGAACCTGTATGCAAAGTTCGATCCGTTCGCCGACACGCTCCGGCTTGAATTTACCGTTACAACCGCCGACTCCTGCGAGGAAGGCGAATATGTGCCGATCGATGCGGAGTCGCAGCTCATCAAGGATATGATAGCTGAGAAGCTCCGTGATGAATACGGACAGACGCCCAAGGAATTCTGCGAGGATGTCGGCGGCATAGAAATCGGAGGAATGACGCAATGACGCAATATATCTATCCGCAGAACTTAAAAGCCACCGCCAACCTGTGGCTTTGGAGCTTGCGGGACTTTGTAATACTTGCGGTAGCCGCACTGTTGTCGGTTCTCGCCCTTGTGCAGCTGCATATTTTCTTACCGGCCGTAGCTGTTTTATGCTACGGCTTTTTAACGATCCGCATGGACGATACCACCGTACTCGACTTCATGCGTTACGCCGTGCGGTATTTAATATCCACACAGCAATACTTTGAATGGAGATGATAATAATGAAACAGCAGAAAAAGAAAAAAGGCCGTTCGGTGCAGGATCTGCTCGGCATCAGAACCTTCACGAAATACGGTCTTTCTACCAACAAGGGTGAACTGCTCTTTTACCTCGTATCACCCACCAATATTTCGGTGCTGTCGCATACCAACATCGAAATCAAAATTCGCCATCTGATGATGGTGCTGTCGGCGCTACCCGACATTGAGATCGTCTGCACCGACTCCTCGGAATGCTTTGACGATAACAAAGCCTATCTTACCGAACGCCTTGAAGTTGAAGAAAACGCAAAGATCAGGAAGCTCATCAAAAAGGACATTGACTTCCTCGATACCATTCAGGTAGAGATGGCGACCGCCCGTCAGTTTTTCTTTATCGCCCGAATTAAGGGACAGAAAGAAAAACAGGTCTTTGAAACCGCAAACCGCATTGAGAGCAAAATCGCCGGCGAGGGCTTTGAGGTGCATAGGCTTAAAAAGCCGGAGATCAAACGCATCCTGGCACTGTATTTTGAGGCGAGTATGCAGGGCGAAGCAATGCCCGACATTGACGGCGAACAGTTCTACGAGGGTACAGACGATGAGGACGAGGAATAAACCCGTCCTCATAATTTTCTGCCTTCTGCTGTCGGCGGCTGCCGTGCTTGCAGGCGCAAATATCTATTCGGAGTTAAAAGAACGGCAGAAAGAAAAAGAGAACTTTGCCGCCGTCTCACAAATCTCCGAGCCTACGGTCACGGCCGCACAGACAGAATCAGAGCCGACCGAGCGGCCTGCGGCAGAACGCAATATACAAGCTCTCATTACAGAAAACGCCGACTGCATCGGGTGGCTCTCTATTGACGGCACAAACATCGGTTATCCCGTAATGCACACACCGACCGATCCGCAGAAATATCTCCGCCGAAACTTCTACGGCAAGTACAGCCAAAGCGGTGTGCCGTTCCTTGACGGGCGGTGCGACCTTCAAAGCACCAACCTCATTATTTACGGTCATAACATGAAAAACGGTACAATGTTCTCCGACCTCAAAAGGTATGTGGACAGAGATTTTTTGAATGCACACCGGACCGTAAAATTTGAAACCGCAGACGGAGTACAAACCTTTATCGTAACCGAGGCGCTGAAAACAAACACCTCGGACGCTTGGTATGACCGCATTGCCGCCGAGGACGGCAGACAACTCATCCTCTCCACCTGCTACGGATCGGGCAAGGACGGCAGGCTGCTCATTATCGCCGCAGAAAGCTAAACGGCAGAAAGGAAAATATTATGCTCAAAAGAAAACCGAAAGTATTGACGCCGGAGCAGGTAGAGGAAATCCGCACCAAGGACTTCTTCGACATGATCCTGCCCGGCACTATAAAATTTTTATCCGACCATTATATCGTCGGCGACAGCTACCGCTGCGTATGGGCGATCCGGGAGTATCCGCCCTCCACCGAGGAACAGGCGATCCTCTCGCAGCTCGCCGACCGCAACGGCGTGACCCTGCGCATTTATCATCGTTTGGTGGAATCTATGGAACAGCGAAAGATCATTCAAAATGCCACTCGCCGCAATCGGCTCAAAAGCGGCGGCAACGATGTCAACGAAACCATCGAAGCCGAGGGCAATTTGCAGGATGTAATTGAACTGCTCGCCAACCTCCGAAAGAACAAAGAACCGTTGCTCCATGTGTCGGTGTTCATTGAACTGAAGGCAAGGAGCATGGAAAAGCTCAAGGAATTGCAGAGCGACATTGCAATGGAGCTGACTCGTTCCAAAATTTCCGTTGACAGGCTGACCTTACGGCAGAAGGAGGGCTTTCTCTCTGTTCTGCCCGTGGGCGCAAATCAGTTCGGCGCACAGTACGAACGAGTGCTGCCCTCATCCTCGGTCGCCAATATGTACCCGTTTAATTTCAGCGGCAAGACAGACCCTCACGGCTCATATATCGGGCGTGATAAATACGGTACAAACATCCTTGTGGACTTCGACCGCAGAGCCGAGGACAAGACTACAAGCAATATCCTCATTCTCGGAAACAGCGGACAAGGCAAGAGTTATCTTCTGAAACTCATTCTCACCAATATCCGTGAGTCGGGCAAGAGAATCATCTGTCTCGATCCCGAATCGGAATACGAGGATCTGTGCGATGCGCTCGGCGGCTGCTATATTGATTTTATGTCGGGCGAATACACCATCAATCCGTTAGAGCCGAAAGCATGGACAGACAGCGTTGAGGATATCGACGCCAACACACCCGAAGCCTTCAAAAAGGTCACAAGGCTCAGTCAGCACATTGCTTTTCTAAAAGACTTCTTCCGCAGCTACAAGGATTTTACCGATTCACAGATCGACACTATTGAAATCCTGCTCTCCAAGCTGTACGCCCGATTCGGTATCACCGACACCACGGATTATAGCGTAAAGAAGCCCTCGGACTTTCCGGTCATGCAGGACTTTTACGAGCTCTGCGAAGAAGAATTTATGACCTATGACAAGCAGAGAAAATATCTCTATACAGAGGAAACGCTCCAAGAGGTCTGTCTCGGCATCCATTCCATGTGCGTAGGCTCGGAAAGCAAATACTTCAACGGTCACACCAACATCACCGACTCCAACTTCCTCGTGTTCGGCGTGAAGGGGCTTATGGATACCAATCGCCGCCTCAAGGATTGTATGCTGTTCAATATCCTGTCCTATATGAGCAACGAACTGCTCGGCAAAGGCAGCACGGCGGCATCGGTGGATGAGCTGTACCTCTTCCTCTCGAATATGACTACAATCGAATATTTGCGTAACTGCATGAAGCGTGTGCGTAAAAAGGACTCCTCGGTCATTCTGGCAAGTCAGAATATCGAGGATTTTTTGATTCCGTCCATTCGGGAATTTACAAAGCCGCTGTTTTCCATCCCGACGCACCAGTTCCTGTTCAATGCCGGACAAATCAATCCGAAGGAGTATATGGACGCCCTGCAGGTCGAGCCTTCGGAATTTGAACTCATCAAATATCCCGAACGAGGCACTTGCCTCTATCGCTGCGGCAACGAACGATATCTCCTGCAGGTCATCGCACCCGAATACAAGGCAGCTATCTTCGGAAAGGCAGGCGGGCGATGAGCGCAACGGTAGCGGCGGCTCTTAAAAAGATAGCCGTTGCTATACTCACCGACAAGAAATTACGCAAGGCGGTGCTGGGCATTGTACTCGGAATTATTATCATTGTCATAATGCCTGTGGTTGCCGTTATCGCTCTTTTTAACGGCGATATCAATATCGACACCGACAGGCTTCAGCAAATCGTGGTCGAGGAAATGTCCGATGAGGAAAAAGCAAAGCTGCAAGCGGTTGAGGATACGATGAAAGCCATTGAAACGGCTATGACCGAAAAAGGCTTTACGGCAGAAAGGACAAAAGAGGCACAGGTGCTGTACACCCTCGCTTTATATGACCGTTCCAAAGCGGACGGCTTCGTGGATAAGCTCGTCGGGTGCTTTGCGGAGGATCAGACGGACGAGCAGCTCATCGCCGCCGTCAACTCCGCCTTCGGCACGGAACTGAAATCCGAGGATTACAGCAAGATAATGAATTCCATCCGTGCCAGCAGCATAAACACCTCCGGCTTCACCGATCCGCACAGCAAGAATAACCTCGACCTTGTGGAATGGGCAAAGCAGGCGCAGTCTCACGGCTGGGGCTATGTATGGGGCAGCTACGGCGAAGTGCTTACGCAGAAAACGCTGAACTCAAAAGCCAAGCAATATCCCGACGAGGTCGGCGGCAAGGAGGAATATATCCGAACACATTGGCTCGGCAGACGGACTGCGGACTGCATCGGGCTGATTAAGGGCTACGGCTGGCTGAACACCCAAACGAGTACTATCGAATACGGCACAAACGGTATGCCCGACATCGGTGCGGACACGATGTTCAATAACGCCACCGAGAAAGGTACGATTGATACGCTCCCCGAAATTCCGGGGCTTGCTCTTTGGCACAGCGGTCACATCGGAATCTATATCGGAGACGGCAAGGTGATACACGCCGCCAATACCCATGCAGGCGTTATTCTTTCCGATGTTTCAGGCAGCGGCTTTACGCACTGGCTCAAGATACCGTATATCACCTATACGGAGAATACCGAATCACAATGAAAGGAACGGTCTATATGGATAAAAGTAAAATCAAGCGGCTTGCCGACTATGCCGTTCGGCAGTGCTGCGACAATTCCGATAACTGTTATTGGTCGGTTTCCTATGACGAGCTGTATCACCACTTCGGCGCAGAGGTTACCGACAACAATGAAAACGGCAGACTGCTCGAAGAAGAATTACGGCAGAGAGAAGAAATAAACGAACTCATCATGACCGAGGACTGCATCGAAATGACCTGCCACCTCAGGTACTGCCCACAGTGCCAGGGCGATCCGCTGAGTCTGCTCTCCGTCCTCGGCTGTAATTTCTATGACGACCACGAAACCGAACACCACCATGAGCCTGCGAACGAATCCTCCGATGAGGACGAAACGCAGGCTCTTTCTATGTAAAGGAGAACACAACATGAAAAAGACAACCTTCAATATCTCATTTGACGAGGACAAGGCATCCGCCCTTGTCCTTTATCTTTCGCAGAAAGGCACGACCGCCGAAGCGGAACTCGAAAAAGCGCTGGACACTCTCTACACCAAAACCGTGCCTGCGGGTGTGCGTGATTTTATCGACATGAAATCCGGCACCGTTTCTTCCTCTGCCGTGCCGAAGCCGAGAAAGCCGAAGCCCATGAAAACGGAGCCTACGGAAGTAAGCGAGGTAAGCGCCAATGAGAGCCACTGAAATTGTACTGCACTTTGACGAGCGAGAAATCGAAGCTCTGCAAAATGCACTCGACTGCTTTTCGGATGAAAGCTGTACTGTGGAACAAAAGCTGCGTGAAGCCTTCGACTCTCTTTATACGGAATTCGTTCCGCCCGAAATGCAGAACGCTATTGAAATTGAAATCCTCAAAGAAAACATTGCACGGCAAGAGCAGCTCGAGGCTGACAAACGCTTCGGGCTGTTTCATATCCGAGAGGACAATGAGGATAGGTATTACTTGAATGAGTTTATTCAGCAGCTCCTCGCCGGTGCATACAGATACCGACTCTATTCTCAAAACAAGTTGTCCTCCGAACCGAAAAAATTTGCAGACGCTCTCCTCGGCTCCGTACCTATCACGGTCATAGACTACGAGAACCTTGCCGAGCGATTCGAGGACGAGCCGAAAATTCTTTCAGTTATGGATTTTGATTTGGATGACGGAACGGTATCCGTTACCGACGCTGACGGCAGCCGAGTGTATTCACTTCAAAGTGTTTCTGCGGCGGCGTATCAGGCACACCGTTCACGGCAGCTCACAGCAGAGAAAAAAGCAGAGGTGTTCGCCGAATATTTGGACGGCAAGGAAATCGAGCAAACCCCACTCGTGCCGGAGATATAAAACACCGCCGTGCACGCCCCTGTGCCGCCCCGTGTGGCGAGATACAGCCCCACAGCGGGTAAACACAAGCCCTGCAAAGGCAAAGAGCCGTTTGGGGCTATTTTCGCACCCTTTTGCGGAAATCGGCAGGCGGTACGAAAATAAGCAGGTGAAAGCCGAGGGGTTGCGCTGCTTCCCCTCGGCAGTCCACAGCGGACGGCAACGCCGACCGCATAAGGCTTTGCGGGGCTTTTGAGGACAGCAACAAAAACTGCGATTTAGGGGTTGCACGGATAAAAACCTCGCAAGTTTAGGGGTTGCGGTTTTTGAGCGAAAAATACGGCAGGAAAAGGAGATGATTTGAGTGCCGACACCGAAAAACAAACGCAAATTCGCACTGTGGCTTTATCCCGACACACTGGATAAAGTAAAGCAGCTCTACACCGAGGACGACTGCCGCAGTAAGTCAGAGTTCATCGAAAAGGCGGTGCAGTTCTATATCGATCACCTCACTGCCGAGGATCAGCGCTCCATGCTGCCGAACGCAATGCTGTCCTCTATGAAAAGTATTGTTGCCGAGAGTGACAATCGCATCTGTAGATTGCTTTTCAAAATGGCGGTGCAGCTTGCGGTAACGATGAATGTGGTGGCGGCGAACAGCGAGATTGACAATGTCTCTCTTGAACGGCTCAAGGGCGAATGCGTAAAAGAAGTAAAAAGGCTCAACGGCAATTTCACTTTCAAGGACGCAAACGATTGGCAGAAGGGATAACGCATGGCACGGCTTATAACCAAATTCAAATATCTGAAGCCGGAGGACAGAAAAAATATCGGCGGCTATGCGGAGTACATTGCTACCCGTGAGGGCGTTGAAAAGATAGACGAGTCAAGAAAGTTTGCTCCGGCAACGAACAAGCAAAAGCAACTGATAAAGAAAATCCTCTCGGACTTTCCCGACAGCCGTTCGTCATTGGAGTATGAGGACTATCTCAAGGATAAAACGATTGGAACAGCTTCGGAATTCATTACCCGTGCGCTTGAGGAAAATGCCGATGAAATGATGCACACCACAACCTATGCCGACTACATCGCCACCCGTCCCCGTGTGGAACGCATCGGCTCTCACGGACTCTTTACCGATGACGGTGTGGCGGTGGATCTGCAAAAGGTATCTGATGAACTCAATGCGCATACGGGAAATGTGTGGACGGCAATCGTATCTCTGCGCCGTGAGGACGCCGAACGACTCGGCTATGATAACGGCAGCCGATGGCGGGATATGCTCCGGTCGCAAACGCAGACACTGTCGGAAAATCTGAAAATACCGATGAGCAACCTCCGTTGGTTTGCCGCTTTTCATAATGAAAGCTACCATCCCCATGTCCACATGATCGTCTACTCGACAGACCCGACTGAGGGCTATCTCTCGGAAAAAGGTCTGATGGCGTTGCGCTCATCCTTCGCCAAAGACATATTCGCACAGGATCTGCTCTGCGAATATAAAAAGCAGACTGAACACCGTGACGCACTCAAGGTGCAGAGCCGTGAGGTACTCACCGAGCTCATCGTCAAGATAAACGGCGGCACATATGACAATCCACAGGTGGAGGATCTGTTGCAGGCACTCGCCAAGAGGTTGGCTGTGACCAACGGCAAAAAGCAATACGGTTATCTGCGCAAGGACATCAAGGAAATCATCAACAGCATCGTTGACGAACTCGGCAAGGATGAACGCATCGCAGCTCTCTATGACTTATGGTACGAGTCAAAGGAAACGGCGCTGAAGGTCTACACCGAGAGCCGACCGGAACGGCTGCCGCTGTCGCAAAACAAGGAATTCAAATCCGTAAAAAATATGGTGATAGCCGAGGCGATGAAACTCAATCTGCCGACAGATGAGGTTGAGGAAACGGACGAGCCGACAGAACCGGACCGTGAGCCGACCGCCGAGGAAGCCGAAAGTCCCGATCCGCCGCCTCCGCCTATGGACGAATATGAAAGAACGGTCGCAGACGCTAATAAGGGCAATAAATGGTCGCAGTACCGTGCGGCAAAATTCATGCTCGACCGTGACGGCGACCACTACGATCCGAAAAAGGCTGTGGAGTATCTCACCAGATCCGCTAAGCAGGGCTACACCGTAGCGAAATATATGCTCGGAAAATTGTATTTGCGTGGCGAGGATGTGCCGAAACAAATGCTCCACGCTCTGCATTGGTTGGAAAGCGCCGTCAAAGACGATAACCCATACGCCGAATATCTGCTCGGCAAGACCTTTCTCAAGGGCGAGGATATAGAAAGAGATACCGAACGAGCCGAGAGCCTGCTCCGCCGGTCCTCAGAGCAAGGCAACAAATATGCGGCGTACACCCTCGGCAAGGCATATCTTGACGGAGATATCCTTACTCAAAACATTGCCGAAGCCGTGCGCCTGCTGAATCTGTCGGCATCAAAAGGCTTTGCTCCGGCACAGTTTATCCTCGGCAGACTGTCATACAAAGGCGAAGTCATACCGAAAGATATAAAGAAAGCTGTAGAATGGCTTGACCGTGCCGCCGCGCAGAAAAATCCCTATGCGGCGTACCTTGCAGGCAAAATTTATCTGACCGAGGACGAGGTCAAGGACATTCAAAAAGCCATCCGCAGCTTTAAGATAGCCGCCGGGAACGGAAATGACTATGCCGAATACCAGCTCGGAAAAATCTATCTCTACGGAAAAGACATACCGAGAGATACAGATAAGGCGATGTACTATCTTCATCTTGCCGCCGAGCATGGCAATCAATACGCAGCACAGCTCATCCACAGCATTCGTGTCAACGGAAACTGGACGGCAGCACTTGCCTCGCTCCGCCTGCTCGGACACATGGCGCGTATCATCCAAAACCGCTTGGAGGATGAGCGCAGAGGCAGAGAAAACAGCATCGACCGCAAGCTGCGGCGAAAAATTGAAGAGAAAAAACAGGCTCACGGACTCAAGCAATAGCACGGGGAGGTTGCGCATACATTTTATGCGCAACCTCCTTTTCGAAAGGAGAAACTCATGTCAACCGAATACATTCACTTTACAGACGCACAAAAGGAAGCTGCCCGGCAGACGGACTTGGTCGCTTTCCTGCAAAGCCAGGGCGAACGCCTCAAACACTCCGGCAAGGAGTATGTTTGGCGTGACGGCTCGGAAAAGGTTACGGTCAGAGGAAACCTGTGGTTTCATCAGTACGAACGCATTGGCGGCGACGCCGTGGACTTCGTCCGCCGCTTTTACAACATGGACTTTCCGCAGGCCGTTAATTTTCTGCTCGGCAATAACGGCGGCACAATTCAAAGAGCCGAGCCAGTAAAACAGGAACCGAAAAAGCCTTTTGAGTTGCCGCCGCAGAATGATAATATGCGGCGTGTGTATGCCTATCTTTTGAACCGCCGAGGAATAGACCGAGAAGTGCTGTCCGCCTTCGTGCATAAAGGAATGATCTACGAATCCGCCGACTACCACAACGCTGTCTTCGTTGGCTACGATGAACATGGCATTGCCCGACACGCACACAAAAGAGGAACAGGCAGTGAGAGCACCTACAAGGGCAACGCAGAAAGCTGTAATCCCTGTTACAGCTTTCATTGGACAGGTCGGGACAACACCCTATATCTCTTTGAGGCTCCCATAGATATGCTGTCCTTTATTTCTCTGCACAAGGAGAATTGGCGAAGTCACAGCTATGCCGCCGCTTGCTGTGTCGGGGATCAGGTGCTGTTCCAAATGCTGAAAGCGAATCCCAATATCGACACCGTCTGTCTCTGTATGGACAACGATGCCGCAGGTCAGGCGGCGAACAAGAGAATATCCGACAAGCTCTTTATACAGGGCATCAAGCACGAAATCCTCGTTCCCCAATTCAAGGATTGGAACGAGGACTTATTATATGACGAACAGGAGGAAACCGAATGCCAAACATTGCAGCTTTAGTCACCGTCGCCGCAGTTATGTTTGCCGTCCTCGGTGCGATAACGCTGATTGCTCATATCTATAACCTTAATAACATCAAGAGCAAAACGGTCGGCGACGGTCAGCATGGCACGGCTCGGTGGGCAAACAAAGCGGAGATACGAAAGACCTACCGCCACATTCCGTTCACTCCAAAGAAATGGCGTAAGCAGGCAAAGCAAAATCAAACGCCTACCATGACGGCGACAGCACCGAGAAAACTGCTCCGAAAAAAGGCCGAGCCGACCGAGGAAGCTCTGCCGCAGGGCATCGTGGTCGGGTGCAAGGGCGGCAAGCACAGCACCACCGCCATGATAGACACGGGCGATGTCCATGTGCTGATGATCGGTGCGGCGGGTGTCGGCAAGACTGCCTTTTGGCTGTACCCGTGCATTGAGTATGCCTGTGCTTCGGGAATGTCCTTCCTCTCAACTGATACCAAGGGCGATGTTATGCGTAACTACGGCAACATAGCCAAGGACTACGGCTATATGGTTTCGGTTATCGACCTGCGAAATCCTACCCGCAGTAACGGCAACAACATCCTATACCTTGTCAACAAGTACACCGACCTATACGCCGCCAATCCCGACCAAATCGTTTACAAGGCCAAGGCCGAGAAATATGCGAAAATCATATCCAAGACCATTATCCTCTCCGGCATGGACGCTGCATCCTTCGGGCAGAACGCCTACTTCTATGACGCTGCCGAGGGCTTGCTGACGGCAACGATTCTGTTGGTAGCGGAGTTCTGTGCGCCGGAGAAACGGCACATTGTATCAGTATTCAAGGTTATCCAAGAGTTACTTGCCCCGTCCAAAAAGAAAGGCAAGAATCAGTTTCAGCAGCTTATGGAACTGCTCCCGAATGAGCATAAAGCGAAATGGTTTGCGGGTGCGGCACTGAACACCGCCGAGCAGAGTATGGCATCGGTCATGTCAACAGCACTCTCCCGACTCAACGCTTTCCTCGACACCGAGTTAGAGCAGCTCCTGTGCTTTGATACCGAGATAGATGCCGAAACCTTCTGCAATCAAAAGTCGGCTATCTTCGTAATTATGCCGGAGGAAAATCCCAACACCTTCTTTATGATCTCACTCATCATTCAGCAGTTATACCGTGAGATACTCGCCGTTGCCGATGAAAACGGCGGCAAGCTCAAAAACCGCTGTGTGTTTTTCTGCGATGAGTTCGGCACGCTGCCCAAAATAGAGTCGGCAGAGATGATGTTCAGTGCGTCGAGGTCTCGGCGTCTGCAAATTGTGCCTATCATCCAGTCATTTTCGCAACTTCAAAAAAACTACGGCAAGGAAGGTGCGGAGATCATCGTGGACAATACGCAGGACACCATCTTCGGCGGCTTTGCACCAAACAGCAGCTCCGCCGAAACGCTTTCCAAGGCACTCGGCAGCCGCACGGTCATGAGCGGATCTGTCAGCCGGAGTAAAAACGATCCGTCGCAGTCGCTCCAAATGATAGAGCGACCGCTACTGACGCCGGATGAACTCAAATCCCTGCCCAAGGGCGATTTTATCGTCATGAAAACAGGTGTGCATCCGATGCGGGTACACCTCAAGCTGTTCTTCAAATGGGGCATCGAGCTTGACGAAGAACACCCATACGCCGTACCAGACCAAGGCAACCGTGAGGTCAAGTATGCCGACAAGAAGGAAATTCAGAACGGCATCCTCGAAAAATATCCGCCGCAGTGGACGGAAGAAGCGAAACCGCAAGCCGATACGGATAGCGGTCAGGCGCAGCAGGACAGCCAAAAGCATAAGCCGCAAAAAACGCCGCCGCACGGCAACCGCAGAAACGGCAGTCCTCCTATCCGTACCTCGCCGCCGAAAAAAGAAACTGCTCCCGACTTAACGGAAACAGAGATTATAAAAGACTTAACCGAAACGGAGGTGCAAAGCAATGAGCCGTCTTGATTTTCTTTACCGCACCGAGCTGCCGCACAGAGCCGTTGCGGTATATATCTACCTTGCCGACCGAACGAACGAGAACAACGAGTGTTGGCCTGCTATTCCGACTATAGCTACAGACCTCAAGCTCTCGGCGTCCACCGTCCGCCGCGGCATCCGCGACCTCAAAAAAGCGGGACTGCTTGAAACCGAGCAGCGCTACCGCAAAAAGGGTGGCAAAAGCAGTTTGCTGTTTCGGCTCAAAAAGGAATAAAAAAGACCGCTTGTCGGCGGTCAGCGTTTAATCACGGCTGTAACGATTCGTTCAAGGCCGTGCTTTTCTATATACCGAAGCACATCGAATAAGTCTCCGAACGAGAGTGCTTCGTTGAAATATTCCGTATAGTCCTGCGGTGTTTTCAAAAGCGGATATCTGTCGCCTGCATTAACGGCTATGTAGTATTTTTCGTTTTCCATCTTCATCCCTCCGAAATCGCACAAGGTTTATTATATCGGCAGCAGGGTATTTTTTCAAGAGGTTTTTCCGCCAAGGGGCAACTGCGCCTATACGCTGACAGGTGCCACCTGTCATGATGGAAGGAGAAAGTGAACTTACCCAACTGAAGAATAACTACAGCAGAAAGGAAAGACAAATAAATCTATCAAGGCAGAGTATAAGATGGAATCGGTTCGACTTGTGCAGGTCAAAGGCCGCCATTTTTTCTCTGCTGTGGGGCAAAAAGTGTGGCTTTTATGCAAAGCCTCGTAAGAAGCAGTTGAGAAACAGACGGATTTATGCTATAATCTAATTTGAAAAGGTATACCCAAGGGTAAACAAAAACGAATGAAGGCGAAATGGGGTCTGTTTATGACCAGGCAGAAAAAGAATACGATCATAACAAGCGGCATCGCTGTACTTGCCGTGATACTGGCATATTGCTTCAGAATTGTGGGCAGGGGCAGCTTCTACCCGATGCTGTTTTCCTATCTGCGCAGCTTTATCTATATCGGCCTGTTCGCCGCCTGGGGCTTTCTGTCCGCCAGCGGATCGTGCAAAAGCAGGTGTGCAGGTTTATGACGGTCACCGCAGTGCTGCTCATCATATGGATGGTAGTCCGTTCGGCAAAGTATTTTATATTCTGGCAGCCGGATGCCGTCCGTTACCTGTGGTATCTGTTCTATCTGCCCATGCTGTTTGTGCCTATGCTGGCACTGCTGATTGCCATGTCATTGGGAAAGCCGGACGAATACAAATTCCCCAAGGGAATGTCGGTTCTGTGGATCATCTCCGGCACATTGCTTCTGCTCGTGCTCACAAATGACCTGCACCAATTCGTATTTACCTTTCCGAAGGATGCCGTCGAGTTGCTTGGAAAGGACGGACTGCAAGCCATAGCCAACACTATGGCACAGTTCAGAAGATAAAAGTACGGGACTTTGGCATATGTTGATCTGAAAAC
>CASFBL010000020.1 GCA_949292775.1 uncultured Eubacteriales bacterium | reverse complement strand
TTGGTGGAGATGGCGGGAGTCGAACCCGCGTCCGAAAACACATTCCCGCAACTTTCTACGAGCGTAGCCGTTCTATGAACATTCCCTTGCCGAAACGCCGAAAGGCAGGCTTTCCGGCTTGGTAGCCCTTTGGTGTGTGACAGATTACAGGGCGCTCATCCGTGCACATTTACCGCTAATGACGCTCCTGACCCGGCCGCGGTACTCCGGGAGGAACGCTCGCCGCTAATTAAGCAGCAAGAAGTACTTTTTGATCTTTGTCGTTTATTTTCATAAACTGAGGCTGTTTAAAGCGGTACCCCACCGCTGCTCGCTTATCACGGTGCAATATCCCCGTCGAAATCCTTTCATCCCCAAATTATTTCGGGAGTCGAGACATTATTGTAACACAAAGCCAGCGTTTTGCAAGCGGAATTTTGTAGAAACAAAGGGGCTTTTTGCTTTTTTGCCCGCGCTTATGCGTTTCCGCAATTACCGAAACCGCTCTTTCATTTCACGCTCAATGTGGCGTTCTGCTTCTTTCTTGGCGGCAACATCGCGCTTGTCGTAAAGTTTTTTACCTTTACAAAGTCCGACCTGCACTTTCGCCCGGCCGTTTTTGAAATAGACCGAAAGCGGAATAAGCGTCAGGCCCTGCTGCTGCGTCGTGCCCAAAAGGCGCATGATTTCTTTTTTGTGCATCAGCAGTTTTTTCACGCGCAGCGGGTCGCGGTTGAAAATATTGCCGTGGTCATAGGGGCTTATGTGCATCCCGTTGACAAACATTTCGCCGTCCACAATGCTGCACCAAGCGTCTTTTAAATTCACTTTTCCTGCGCGCACGCTTTTGACCTCGGTCCCGCAAAGCTCAATGCCGGCTTCATAAGATTCGAGCACAAAATAGTCGTGCAGCGCTTTTTTGTTTTGTGCAACCGTTTTGGTTGGCGTCTTGTTTTCCATAGTATATCCTAAAACTCTTAAATCATCTGCCGCCCGGCAAGCGCTCTGGTGAGCGTCACCTCGTCGGCATATTCCAAATCTGCGCCCACCGGCACACCATAGGCAAGGCGCGTGACTTTAATGCCCATCGGCTTTAACAGCCGCCCGATATACATTGCGGTGGCTTCGCCTTCGACGGTGGGGTTGGTCGCCATAATGACTTCGTTGACGGAGTCGTCCTGCAGCCTGACTAAAAGCTCTTTAATCGTCAGGTCATCGGGTCCCACGGAGTTCATCGGCGAAATTGCACCATGCAAAACATGGTAAAGCCCGTTGTATTCGTGGGTGCGCTCAAATGCCAATACATCGCGCGGACTTTCCACCACGCAAATGGTGGTTTTGTCACGCGTGCCGCTTTGGCAAATGGGGCAGACTTCGTCTTCTGTAAGATTCCGGCAAACGGCACATTGCCGCACTTTTTCGTGCACGCCGGAAATCGCGTTTATCAGCGATTTGATTTCCTCATCGGAAAGACCGAGCACATAAAACGCCATGCGCTCTGCGGATTTCGTGCCCACAGAGGGCATTTTTCGGAACTCATCAATCAGCTGTTCTAAAATCGGAATGGAATACGCCATTAAAACATACCGCCCATTCCGGGAATGTTCAGTCCGCCGGTGATTTTGCCCATTTCGCGCTCTGCGGTTTCGTCAGCCTTGCGCATTGCTTCGTTGAGCGCAGCAAGCAGCAAGTCTTCGAGCATGTCGGTTTCTTCCGGGTCGACCACTTCGGGCTTGATATGTATCGCTTTGATTTCGTGCGAACCGTTTACGGTAACATCGACTGCACCGCCGCCGGCTGATGCGGAATATTCCGCCACGGCAAGCTCTGCCTGCAAAGACTCCATGTTGCTCTGCATTTCCTGCAGTTTTTTCATCATGTTGGCGCCTGTCGGCCCCTGGTTCGGGATTCTTGCTTTCATAGTATTTCTCCTCTTGGCTGATTTATGACTTGGTTATTGCTCTACGACCTGCACGCCGAGATTTTCAGCACGGTGCAGCAGATTTTCGAGCGGGTCTTTTTTCGGCGCGGCGGTTTGCGCCTGCGCCGGGGTGTTGAAAATGCCCAGTTTATATCGTTTGCCGGTGACATCATAAACCGCACGCGCAATGCAGTTGGCGTGCGAGCCGGTTTTTAAAAATTCACCGAGCAGGGGATTGGTGGTTTGGATCAGTAAAAACTCCCCGCGGATAATCGCTTTGGAATCCGTCATGTGCGTAAGCACAGGGCGGTCGATGCGCGCCAAACGCTCCAGCGCTTCGTTCCACTTGTCAAAGACCACATCGCCGTTCGGCTGTGCGTTTGCCGGTTTTGCAGGTGAGGCAGGGACGCTGGTTGGCGCCGCCGGATTTTGCACCGGCCTTTCCGCCGCCTGAGGTGGTTGCACCGGTTTTTGGGCGGCAGGCGCGACGGTTTGCGAAGAAGCCGGTTCCGCCGGTTTGGAATCTTGTTTTACAGACGCGGGGACAATGCCGTTTTCCAGTTTCCGTTCAAGCTCCGCAATACGCGCAAGCAAGGCGGAGGTGTCGGTGTCTAACTGCGGGCTGCAAAGTCTTAACACTGCCATTTCCACCGTGGCACGGCGGTTTGCACCGCCTTTCAGACGGAACGCCGCATCGTTGAGCACATCCATAGCTGAGAGTATTCGCCCAAGCGTAAACTTCTGCGCCTGTGTGTAAATTTGCTCCAATTCACTTTTGGGGCAGACGATTAAATCCGGGTAATTGGAAACACTGCGCGCAATCATCATGTTGCGGAAATGCGAAATGAGGTCGGCAACCAGGCGTTCCATGTTGCAGGCGTTGTTATAGAGTTCGTCAATCAGCGAAAGCGCACGCGCGCTGTCTCCGGCGCTTACGGCGTCGGTCAGCCGGAACAAATGCTCCCGCCCGGCAAGTCCGGCGGCATCGCTGACAACTTCTTCGGTAATTTCCTTTCCATAGGCTGCGCACCGGTCTAAAAGCGAAAGTGCGTCACGCATCGCGCCGTCCGAAATACGGGCAATGAGCATGGCACCCTCTTCGGTCAGCGGGATGCTTTCCTGCCCGGCGACATATGCAAGCCGTGCGGCAATGTCTTTCGGCTCAATGCGCTTGAAATCGAAACGCTGACAGCGCGAAAGAATCGTGGAGGGGAGCTTGTGCACCTCGGTTGTGGCTAATATAAATTTGACATGCTCCGGCGGTTCTTCAAGCGTTTTCAAAAGCGCGTTGAAAGCGCCGGTTGAGAGCATATGCACTTCGTCAATGATGTATACGCGGTATTTTGCATGCGTCGGCGTGTAATTTGCCTCTTCGCGCAAATCACGGATATTGTCCACACCGTTGTTGGAAGCCGCGTCGATTTCAATCACATCTAAAATTGAGCCGTCGTCAATGCCGCGGCAGGTGGGGCACGCGTTGCAGGGGTTGCCGTCTACCGGGTGCTCGCAGTTGACGGCCTTTGCCAGAATTTTAGCGCAGGAGGTTTTGCCTGTTCCGCGTGACCCGGTAAACAGGTATGCGTGCGAAAGCCTTCCGCTCTTTACAGCACCGCAAAGCGAAGCGGTGACATGTTCCTGCCCGACCACATCCGAAAAGGTCTGCGGCCGCCACTTGCGGTAAAGAACCTGGTACATGAAAAACCTCCTTTTTAAAATCACAAATAAAAATGCCTTAATTCGGTCATGCACCGTGCAGGCGGACTGCGGCGCACCTCGCTGACCGCTTAATGCTGCTCGGTTCCCCGCCTGACATGGTTCACGGAGCGCTGTCGCACAGGACCCACACGGCACACGACCCAATTAAGGCAGAATTATTATAATATAAAATTGCAACGATTGCAAGAGAAAATCTCGTTTATTTTCTGTTGTTATTTTCCCTCGTTTTTGCTATAATAACAGATATAATTGGTATTTTGTTGATTTTTGCAGCAAAACGCCGTGCCGAAGCTACTTACCGGGAGGGAATTCCATGTTCAATATCGTGCCGCAGCCGAATGAGATCATCATTACCGGCGGCAAGCGCGGCTTCCAGCTGAATGAGGACACGACCATTACCAAGGTTGATTATATCAGCGAATTCCGCGATTTTGTGAAAAGACAGTTCGACATTCGAATCCACCGTGACAGCGAGGCAACGGAAAACACCATTATCTTACAGCTTACCGATGAAATTGAAGATGACGAGGGCTATCGGCTTGTGTCGCGCGACAGCTGTGTTTATATTTACGGCAAACGGGAAAACGGTATTTTTTACGGCCTGCAAACACTCAAACAGCTGCTCATGCAGGGCAACGGGGAAATTCCCGATATGTATATCGAGGACAAGCCGCTTTACAAATACCGCGGGTTTATGCTCGACTCCGGCCGTTATTTCTGGTCGGTCAAAGAAATCAAACGGTTCATTGACCTTATCGCTTTGCACAAACTCAATGTGTTCCATTGGCATCTGACCGAAGACCAGGGCTGGCGCGTGGAAATCAAAAAATACCCGCTCTTAACCGAAAAAGGTTCGCACCGCAGCCACACAAATTTTGGCGTGAAACCAGAAAGCGGATTTTACACACAAAAAGATATCCGCGAAGTGGTGGAATATTGTCATAAGCGGTTTATCCGCGTTGTGCCGGAATTTGACATTCCCGGGCACACCGTCGCGGCAATTGCATGCTATCCGCATCTGTCGTGTTTCGGCAGAAAATTAAAGGTTGCAACGCATTGGGGCGTGAAGCACGATATTCTCTGCGCCGGGAAAGAAGAGACCTATCGTTTTGTGTTTGATGTGCTTGACGAGCTTTGCGAACTGTTCCCGGACAGGCTTATTCACCTCGGCGGCGATGAAGCGGTGAAAATGCGCTGGAAGCTTTGCCCTGACTGCCAAAAGCTGATGCAGAAAGAGGGTCTTCACAGCGAAGAACAGCTCCAACATTACTTTATGAGCCGGGTCAATCAATATGTAAAGCAAAAAGGCTTTACTTCAATTATGTGGAATTATGACGGTGTGGAAAGCACAGACCGGCTGGATACAGATATTATTTGGCAGATGTGCGGCGCAAACCGGGAAAACGGCATCGTGGAAAAAGAACTGCAAAAAGGCCGTAAAATGTATAACTCTTCCGCATTTCCGTATTATCTTGATTTTCCATACGGCTGGGTCAACCTGAAAAAAGTTTATGAATTCAAGCCCGAAATGGGTGAAAATATGTTTGGCGTGGAAGCGCCGCTTTGGACGGAATATGTGCCGACTGTGAACAAAGCGGATTACTGTATGTTCCCGCGGCTGGGCGCTATGGCAGAGATTGCATGGTCTGCAATAGAAGACAGAAGCTATGACCGCTTTGAAGCGGGCTTGCCGGAATATTTTGATTTGCTCAACGCTTATCATGTCCATTACGCGACAATGAAACAGGCCATGCCGTCTTTTTTGCGCGGCAAATGCCAGGCGCTTTGGTTTGACCGCCGCGTGCTGCATTGGCAGGGGCTTCATAATTTGGTGGACGACGCCCGCGTGGAGGCAGCACAGAAAAAAGCGGCAAAGCAGCCGTGATTCTATGGTTCTTTTCATTTCAGGGATTGTATAAAATAAAATATAAGAATAGGGGTGTTCGTTTTGGCAAAAGCGAAATATGTCCTCGCCCTCGACCAGGGCACGACCAGTTCACGCGCAATACTTTTTGACAGACGGGGCAACATTGTTGCCAAATCCCAGCACGAATTCAATCAAATCTATCCTTTGCCCGGCTGGGTGGAGCATAATGCGATGGAAATACTCTATTCGCAGTTTCAGGCGGTGACCGAAGTGATTACCGCAAACCGGATTTTTACTTCCGACATTGCCGCTATCGGTATTACAAACCAGCGGGAAACCACCATTCTTTGGGATAAAGGTACCGGCAAACCGATTTATAACGCCATTGTCTGGCAGTGCCGCAGAACTGCGAGCATGTGCGAAAAAATAAAAGAAGATAAAGAACTGACCGACTACATTAAAGAGCATACCGGGCTTGTGGTGGACGCCTATTTCTCGGCAACCAAAATTAAATGGGTGCTTGACAATGTGCCGGGTGCACGCATTTTGGCGGATGCAGGACAGCTGTTGTTCGGTACGGTAGAAACATGGCTGATTTGGAACTTGACCGGCGGTCAGGTACATATCACCGATTATTCCAACGCCTCGCGCACCATGCTTTTCGATGTGGATAAGCTCTGCTGGGATGAATACCTCTGCGACCGGCTTGGAATCCCGATGAACATCCTGCCGAAGCCTGTTCCGTCAAGCGAAGTCTATGGGGAAGTCGCACCCGGGCTTTTGGGCTTTGAAGATATTGTCGGTGTCCCGATTGCTGGCGCTATCGGTGACCAGCCGGCGGCACTGTTCGGGCAGGGCTGCTTTAAAGCAGGGCAAGCCAAAAACACTTACGGCACGGGCTGCTTCCTGTTGATGAATACCGGGGAGAAACGCGTCAAATCTGAAAACAATCTGGTCACCGGCGTTGCGTGGGGACTTAAAGATAAAGTGGAATACGCCATTGAAGGCTCGGCTTTCAACGCGGGGTCTGTTATCAAATGGCTTCGCGATGATTTGCGGCTTATTGATTCCGCAAAACGCTGTGACGAATTGGCAGAAAGTGTGCCGAACGCAAACGGCATTTATTTTGTTCCGGCGTTTACCGGGCTTGGTGCGCCGTATTGGGATATGTATGCGCGCGGCACCATTGTGGGACTTACACGCGGCGTAAAACGCGAACATGTGGCGCGTGCTGTTTTGGAAGCCATCGCCTATCAGATGACCGATTTGCTCGAAGCGATGAAAGCCGATTCCGGCATTGCGCTTTCTGAACTTCGTGTGGACGGCGGCGCTTCCGTCAGCGATATTATGATGCAGATTCAGGCAAACCTGATTCGCACCAAGGTCAATCGGCCGAAAATGGTCGAGACTACGGCGCTCGGCGCGGCGTGCCTTGCCGGTCTTGCGGTGGGCTTCTGGGAAAGCCAGGAAGAAATCGAGGAAATGCGCCAGGTTGATAAAATCTTTGAACCGAAAATGGTGCTCGAGGAGCGTGAACGGCTGTATCGCGGCTGGCTGCGTGCGGTAGACCGTGCCCGCGACTGGATTGAGCACTGATTCTTACAATAGGAGACGCTTCACAGAAAGTTTTTATAAAGGATTCGCCTATGAAGCTGATATACAAAGGAAAATATAACGGAGATCCGGAATCCCTGCCGCACGGGGAGCATAAACCCAACGCGGTAAAATTTCGCGAACCGGAAAATACGAAGCAGCTGGCGTTGGTTGCGAATCTTCTCGCGCTGGGAATAACACTGGTTTGCCTGTTCGGATTTTATTTGCGTGCAAGATCATGGGAAATCAGTCTTGTCGGCGCATTGCTTTCTTTGCTTTCCCTTTATCCCCACGAGTTTTTGCATGCCATTTGCTTTAAAAAAGAGGTTTTCCTCTACACAAAGTGGTCGCAAGGGCTTTTGTTTGTAGTCGGTCCTGAGGATATGAGCAAAGCGCGTTTTATAGTCATGTCTTTGCTGCCGAATTTGATTTTCGGCTTTTGCCCGTATTTGATTTTCATGCTTTTTCCGCAATGCACCGGGCTTGGTACATTTGGTGCGATTGCAATCGGTATGGGTGCCGGAGATTATTTAAATGTATTTTTCGCGCTGACGCAAATGCCGAAAGGCGCGCGGACATATCTTTACGGCTTCCATTCCTATTGGTATATGCCGCAAAACAATTAAGTATCATAAAGGAGTTCTTATCGAAATGGATTACGCAAAGGAAAGCTTAAAACTGCACTATGAGTGGCAGGGAAAAATCGAAATCAAAACCCGCGCAAAGGCGGATAACAAAGACGCGTTGTCGCTTGCATACACGCCCGGTGTTGCCCAGCCGTGTTTGGAGATTCAAAAGGATATTTCCAAGTCCTACGAGCTGACGCGCCGCTGGAACACTGTCGCCGTGGTGACCGACGGCACTGCTGTTTTGGGTCTCGGTGACATTGGCCCTGAAGCGGGTATGCCCGTTATGGAAGGCAAATGCGTCCTGTTTAAAGAGTTTGGCGGGGTAGACGCAATTCCGCTTTGCGTGCGCTCGAAAGATGTCGATGAAATCGTCAACTGCATTGCGCTTCTGGCGGGCTCGTTCGGCGGCGTGAATCTGGAAGATATTGCCGCGCCGCGCTGTTTTGAAATTGAGCGGAAACTCAAAGAGAAAACCGATATTCCGATTTTCCACGATGACCAGCACGGCACGGCGGTTGTTGTTGATGCTGCAATCATCAATGCACTGCGCATCGTGAAAAAAGATTTGAAAGACTGCACCGCGGTCTTTTCGGGTGCCGGCGCTGCCGGTATCGCGATTGCAAAACTTTTGCTGTCGCAGGGCATCGGCAATGTGCTGATGTGTAATTCCAAAGGCATTATCTGTGAGGGCAACGCGCGTTTGAATCCCGCGCAGGCGGAAATCGCACGCATCACCAATAAACAAAAACAGACCGGCACTTTGGCAGACGCTATGAAAGGCGCCGACATTTTCATCGGCGTTTCCGCACCGGGCATTGTAACCGAAGACATGGTGCGCTCGATGAACAAAGACCCCATCGTTTTGCCGATGGCAAACCCCGTGCCGGAAATCATGCCCGACCTTGCGAAAAAAGCGGGCGCGGCTGTGGTCGGCACCGGGCGCAGTGACTTCCCGAACCAAATCAACAATGTTTTGGCGTTCCCCGGTATTTTCCGCGGCGCGCTGGATTGCCGCGCAAGTGACATCAACGAAGAAATGAAGATTGCGGCGGCCAGGGCGATTGCTTCCTTGGTTTCCGACGAGGAATTGAGCGCCGATTATATTTTGCCGAAAGCCTTTGACGAGCGCGTCGGCAAAACCGTTGCGGCGGCGGTCGCCGAAGCGGCGAGAAAGTCCGGCGTGGCAAGAATATAAGCAAAGAGGGATTGCAGATGGGGGAAAGCATGAACAAAAAGTCCGATGATTCAATGTTTGAGCAGAACGGTGTAAGTGCCGAATCCTTAAACGCTGAAGCCATGAATCGAGACTATCTTCGTGCGATCTATGGGGAAGAGCTTGAAGGCTTAAACCGCGAGGTCCGCTATACGCGTACCGCGTATATAAAAGAGAAAATGGAAGCGGAAGAAGCTTATGCGCAAAGGCTGAAAAAATCCCGGCGTAGCTTGATTATTTCCGCGGTGATATTTGCTGTTACGCAGATTTTTACCGTTTCTTTTTATGAACTGTCCAAGGTATACAGCGATGCCATGGTGATTGAGAAGTATTCCCCAACCGGAACGGATGAAATTGTCAGAGCCTATTGGGCAGCGTCTGGTGTTTTTGGTTCTTTGTCATGGATTATTTTTGTTTTAAGTGTTTTGCAGTTTCTTTTCTTTTTGATCAGCGGCATGAATCATGTGAAGAATGCGAAAGAAACTTATGAGCGGGTCGTAAAAATGATTGAGGAAAAGAAAAAAGAGCAAATGCTTTCGGGCACTTATGATGCTTTAAGTTAATATGTAAAATCCCCCGGAACCGTTCGCGCGGGTTCGGGGGATTTTAATGTTGTGTAAAGTTATTCCGCTTGCCGGGTGTTCTCTGTCGGTTCATCGCCGGACTGTTCTTTGGCGACTACTGTGCTTTGTGTATTCGCGGCAGTCGTTTCTTTTTCCTCTAAAATTTTTAGGATTCTTTGAAGCTGCCGTTTCATTGCTTCGTTGTCGTTTTGAAAGCGTTGAATCTTCCAAACAAAATACACACAAATAAGCGCCAAAAGCAATGTGGTAATTCCCGGCTCTAAAAAGCAACCGAAGCCCCCGGCGATCACAAGCAAAATGGTTAACAAAATCGGTATGACAGAACCCATAAATTATCCCTCCTTAAAATCAGTATAACAGGTCAAAAAACTTCTGTCAATACAAACAGTGAAGGCATGGCTTTTCATAAAAAAGCCTCCTGCGGCAGTTTTTACGCTGCCACGGGAGGCTCATTTTCTTGCCTGTTTTTATAAGGCGACACAGTTTAGATTAGTATTCCTTTTGCTTAACGGGATTCACGCTCACTGCTGTAATCCAAAATCGCGCCGGTGGATGCGTCCACTTCGCACTCATACTCTACGCCGCCGTTATAAAATTCAATGTCATAAACGGCGCGGCCGTCATCATAATCCAGCTTGGCTTTTATAAAGGTAACGCCGGAGACGGTTAAGCCCGCCTTGCCGACAGCGATTTCCTTGGCTTTGTCTATGCTGATATAACTGCCGGTGTTGCTGTTGTTGGGCTTTGTGACATTGCCTTTGAAAGCTTCCACGCTTTTGTCGTGGACAGCGCCCGTCGAGGCGTTGATTTCATACTCGTATTCATGTGTCGAAGTGTAGAATTCAATGTCATAGACCGCAATTCGGTCGTCATAGTCGAGTTTGGCTTTTGTGAAGGTGACAGCCGAAGCGGAAAGCCCTGCGTCTGCGAGCGCCTTATTTTTCGCCGCTTCTACACCGATTTGAGACGGGGAGGACGCATTATTGGATTGCGCGCTCGGCGATGTTGCTGCGGTGGTTGCGGTAGGGGAATTTGTCTGCTGCTGTGTTTGGGGATTCTGCGCGGCTATGGCTTCTGTGCTCTTACTGAAAACCGCGCCGGTATTCGCGTTGATTTCATATTCATACTTTTTCTCGCTGGTATAGAATTTGAGCTCATAGACCGAAGTGCCGTCGTCTAAGTCCAGCTTTTCTTCGGTGAAAGTGACCTCGGAAACCGTAAGACCAGCGTCCGCCAAAGCAATTTCTTTGGCTTCGTCCGCTGTGATTTCGGCGGTTGCGACTTTATGCGCGCCGTCCTGCGTCACAATTTCGATTTCCTTTTTCACAACGGTGCCGTCCGAGGATTTAATCCAGTATTCATACTCGGTGCCGTCGGCGACAAATTCTACTTCATACACGAACTGTCCGTGTTCAAAGCCGAATTCCGTGCGGACAATTTTGGCTGCCGCCGGGTCAATGCCCGCGTCGGCGAACGCAAAATTTTGTGCATTCTCTGCGCCGATTGCCGTGCTTTTTGCAACTGCATCCGCCGCATATACGGTGCCTGTGCCGAGACAAAGCAAAACAGCGAGTATGCAGGCAATGCTCAATGCCGCTTTTTTCGGGGTTTCAAAAAGCCGTTTGATTTTATTACGCATAAAGTACACTTCCTTTCTGATTTGTCTTTAGTATAGCTTGCGATTATTAAAATAAGATTAGAATTTTAATTTTTCTCAAAAATACAAATAAATTTGCTGCCGATACCAATCTCGCTTTCGACAAGAATTTCGCCGCCGTGGAATTTTACGATTTCCTGCACCATGGCAAGTCCAAGCCCCGTCCCTGTCCCCGTTCGGGAATTGTCCGCCTGATAAAAGCGGCGGAAAATATTTTCACGGTCTTTTTCGGCAATGCCGATGCCGTCGTCTTGCACGGACAAAAGGATTTTATTTTCCTCGGCTTTCAGCGACACAAATATATGACCGTTTTCCTTGCCGTAATGATAAGCGTTGCTGATTAAATTGGTCAAAAGCCTTGTGAACAGTTCCGCGTTGCCGCAAAGGGTTATATTTTCCTGTGCCGCACAGGTCAGCGCAATGTTGTTTTCGCGAATCAGCGCCATGTCTTCACAGACAGAGGAGACAAGCTTTGTTAAATCAAGCTGCTCTTTCGAGTAGCGGTCGGGCTTCAGCTCAAGCCGTGTGAAATCCAGCATATCGTTAATAAGCTTTGCCATTTTTTGCCCCTGTCTTTGCACGATGGTCAGCGCGTCTTTGTACTCCTGCGGACTCTGCTCGTGCTCTAAAGACAGCTCGCACTGTGCCAAAATGACGCTCATCGGCGTGCGCAGCTCATGCGATGCGTCCGAGGTGAACTGCCGCTCGGCCTGGAATGCGTTATCCAGCCGCCCAAACATCTGGTTGAACTGCTCTGCCAACTGGTGCAGCTCATCTTTGCCTTCTCCGATTTCAATGCGTTTGTTAAGGTCACTTCCTTGCCCGATTTGCGCCGCCGCGTCCGAAAGTTTTTGTATTGGCTTGAGCGTTCGCTTGGTGATGAGATACCCGCCGACAATGGCAACAAGTACAATAAAGGGGAGTAAAATCAGCGAGGTGCGGGCGATGCTGTTTAATTGAATTGCGCCCTGCACCTCCGAAACCACGCCGCGCAGCCAAAGCCCTTCTAAGCCATCCTGCGTTAATTTGCGGTCAAAGATGTAATATGTGGTGCCTCCTACCTTGATTTGCTGTATGGTTGCGTTGCGGAAAGTGACAGACGCCGTTTCTTTTGCAACCGGATTTTCACCATATACCAAAGACCCGTCAGCCTTACAAAGTGAAGTGTAAACCTGATTGATTTCATCCAGGAAATCGTCGTCCACTTCCAAAAAGCCCCCGTCCCATTTCACATAATGGTCTAAGCTTCCTGCAAGCGCCGCATCATCCACACTTTTATAAAATTCAATTTCATCGACATTGTGCTCCACGGTTTCTATAAGATTGTCGCGAATTGTTTTCTGTATGATTTGGTCACCGACAAACAGCACCATAAAATAGGTGATGGAGACAACCAAAATCAAAGCGACGGAAAACCACAGCGTGATGGTGGTGCGTATGGATAATCGTTTCAAACCCTATTCCTCCTCGCGCAAAACATAACCGCGACCGCGGACCGTGTGAATCAGCTTTTTATCGTGCCCCTCGTCGATTTTTTTACGCAGATAGCTGATATATACATCTACAACATTCGTGCCGCCCTCATAGTCGAAATTCCAAATATGATTTTCAATTTTTTCTCTGGACAAAACGATGCCGCGGTTGTGCATCAGGTATTCGAGCAGCGCGTACTCTTTTGCGGAAAGGGGAATTTCTTTTCCGTCTCTTTTCACGATTTTTGCGGCGCTGTCCATTGTCAAGTCCCCAACGGAAATCAGGCTGTCCGCAACCCCGAAAGCTGTTCTTGTCATCGCTCGGATTCTGGCAAGCAGCTCTTCAACCGAAAACGGTTTCACAAGATAATCGTTTGCGCCGCTGTCGAGCCCCGCCACGCGATCCTGTACAGAATCGCGCGCCGTCAGGAACAGAACGGGCGTATTTTTCCCTGCGCCGCGCAGCGCCCGCAGCACAGCAAAGCCGTCCGCTTTGGGCATCATGATATCTAAAATGATTGCGTCATAGTCTGTGTAGGAAAGAATGTCCATGGCTTCCTCCCCGTCGTATACGCTGTCCACGCTGTATCCTTCGGACACCAGCTTTTTGGTAATAATATCGTTCAAATCCCGCTCATCTTCGGCGAATAATATACGCATATTCAGTTACCTCCTGCGCAAAACCTTGCGGCGGCTTGCTGATTTTCTCTATCTTTCCTTCGAATAGCATTTTATAAAATAATTATATCATATGCACATTAAAATTTCATTAAAATGCGTCGGCGCTCTTTTACATGTTTTCTGCCGAAAAAGCATGTTGCAAGAAGCCAATAAAAATAAAACTGACTCCGTTAAAAAGCGGAATCAGTTTTATTATCTTGATTTTATTGTAAGGAATTTTAGAACCGCTTTGGTGATCAGCCTTCTGCGAGCTTTTTCTGCGACTCCATTTTGAGATAGGCGTTGATAAAGCCGTCGAGGTCGCCGTCCATCACATTGTTGATGTTGCCTGTTTCATAGTTTGTTCTGTGGTCTTTTACGAGCTGATAGGGCATGAACACATAAGAGCGAATCTGACTGCCCCAGGCAATTTCCTTTTGGTCGCCCTTGATGTCGGAGATTTTCTCCAGATGTTCGCGCTCTTTGATTTCCACAAGCTTGGATTTGAGCATGCGCATGGCCACTTCACGGTTTTGATGTTGACTGCGCTCCACCTGGCAGGAAACCACAATGCCGGTCGGCAAGTGAGTCAGACGCACCGCGGAAGAAGTTTTGTTGACCTTCTGCCCGCCTGCACCGCTGGAACGGTACACATCCATTTTAATGTCTTCCGGGGCAATTTCCACTTCAATGGTATCGTCGATTTCGGGCATGACTTCCAACGAAGCAAACGAGGTGTGCCGGCGACCTTCCGAGTCAAACGGAGAAACGCGCACAAGACGGTGAATGCCGGTCTCGCTTTTTAAGAAACCATAGGCGTTTTCACCCTCAATCAAAATGCTGGCAGATTTTAAGCCCGCTTCATCTCCGTCGAGATAATCGAGCGTCGAGACTTTATACCCATGGCGCTCACCCCAGCGGTTATACATGCGGAACAGCATCTGCGCCCAGTCCTGCGCCTCCGTGCCGCCTGCACCGGCGTGGAAAGTAAGAATGGCGTTTTTGCTGTCATATTCCCCGGAAAGCAGCGTTGTCAGCGTCATTGTGTCCAAATCGCTTTCAAATGCGGTGACATTTTCCTCGCATTCGGGCAGCAGGTCTAAATCTTCCTCTTCGTTTGCAAGCTCAATCATCACCAGCGCGTCGTCATAATCTGCACAAAGCTTTTCATAAGCCGATACCTTGGATTTCAAAGAGCTTGTGCGTTTGAGAACTGCCTGGGAATTTTTCAGGTCATCCCAAAATCCTTCTTGTGCCGCCTGTGCTTCCAAAGTTTTGATTTCTTCTTTCATCTTTTCCAGACCGAGCGCTTCGGCTAAGTCTTTCAGCGCTTTTTCATGGCCCAAAAGCCGCAGTCTGAGTTCTTCAAATTGAAGCATAAAACAAAGTTCCTTTTCTAAATAAATTCAAAAGCTTATATATCTTACTATACTTTTCCAAATTGTGCAACCTTTGGGGCAGAATTGCTATTTTAAACAGGGGATAATGTTTTCGGCAGCCACACAGAAGCCGTGCACATTCAAATGCAGCCCGTCATAGGTATATTCTTTGGCAAGTCTGCCTTTTTTATCCGAAAGTACATCCGTAAGGTCCAACCAGAATGCGCCGGTGTGAAGAGCAACGGTTTTCAGTTCTTCATTTAATTCGGCAATCGTTTCGTTGCGCCGCTTTCCCACCATGGCAAATGCATCGGCGCGCGCCCATTTGTTGACCGGATATACCCCCTGCAAAACAAGGTTGGTGTTGGGGCACTGCTGTCGTACCCGGTTTGCAATCGCCCGCACATTTTCCACTGTGAATGCCGGTGGGGCACCTATCCCCAGGTCGTTTGTGCCGATGAGCAAAATGAGATTGCGAGGGCTTATATTCAACGCGTTGCAGTCCAGTCGCTCCAACAGCCTGTCGCTTGTGTCACCACTGATGCCGCGGTTGTAGACTGCCTGCCCCGTGGCTTTAGAAAAATCAGCAAACAGCTCATACCAGTTGAAAATCTCCGTAATCGAGTCGCCAATCAAAACCGTTTGCTCTTTTTCGCAATAGTTTTCGTTTAAAAACACGAAATTGTCTTTTTTGACTTGTTTGCCGAGGTCGTATTTGGTCTTTTTTGCGTGTTTTTCAAAAGCGGCATCCATTTCATCATCTCCCAAACGCATTATACATGAGCTTTATTGGTTTTGCAACCGAAGGCAATGCGTAAGGTCTGTAATGCGAAAAAATACAACAAATGAACGGGTGAAAAAAGGTGAAATATTGACAAATTGTAAAAACTTTCTAATATTGTTGTGTTTTCCTTGAAGGGTATAATTTTTTTTGATAGAATAATATCGCTTAAATATGCGTAAATGTTGCATACTCAACAGGAGATGGTAGAAATGGTGAAAACAGGAAAAAAAGCACTCGGCGTACTGCTTGCAGTGCTGATGGTGGTGACCATGGCGATGCCCGCGCTCGTCGCAGCCGCGGCGGACGCGCAGCTCGTCATCACGGATGAAGACGGCGCCGAAGTGACCGAGCGGCTCGAGGTCAAGGAGTTCGAGTCGATCCAGCTCGGCTACACCACGTCGGGAGACGTGCCGGCGGGCGCGTACGTCACATGGGAGTCGAGCCAGCCGCTGCTTGCCGGCGTCGATGAAAACGGCGAGGTGCACGGCTACGACTTCTCGAAAGAAGCCATCGTGCAGCAATGGCTCGATGAAAACGTCCGCGTTCTGCCGCTTATTGGCGACAGCTTGGCGGATTCGATCCTCCAGACCATCGAGGACAATGGCATCGACCTGTCCGACCCGGCGGACATTGAGCTGCTTATCACCCTTGTGGGCACCATGGGCGGCTCGTTCGGCGAATCGCTGGCAAACAGTCTGCGCGAAACGCTCGACAATATGAACATTCAAATTACCGCCACGCTGCGCGCTGCCGACGGTTCTGTGCTTGCGAGCGATACCGTCGAGGTCGTCGTGGCGCAGAGTACGCTCGACTTTGCGAGCATTTACCCGACGGCGGTGCATATTACCAATAAAGATTCCGTACCGAAAACCGTCGCAGTCGGCGCAACAGTGCAGCTGTACGGCGTGTGCACGCCCGTACGCCTCGAGCAGGGCATCAAATGGACGATGGGCGGCACGATTTTTGACACGGAGTCGGGGGATCGCGCGACCGTTTCCTCCGACGGCCTTGTGACCTTTACCTCGCCCGGCGAAGTCACCGTGCGCCTGAACCCGGAAAGCGCGGCGTATGCTTTGGTGACCGACACGATTACGTTCAACGTCGTAAGCCCAGAGGAACTGCCCGTCACGAGCTTCGAGATCACGGGCGAAACGGAGATAGACGAGGGCGAGACCACGCAGCTTGCCATTACGAACGTGCAGCCTGCGGGCGCGTATACGGGCGATTTGACATGGACCTCTTCCGATCCGTCTGTTGCTGTTGTGGATCAGAACGGTATCGTAACAGGTCTTGACGGCGGCAGCGATTTGATTACATACAGCCGCACCACGACCATTACCGCGACGATTGGCAGCGTTTCCAAATCCGTCGAGGTCAAGGTAAACCGTCAGCTGATCAACTCGACGATTTCCAGCGTGGAAATCATCGGTGAATCGGTGATTCCCAACAACGCAGATGCAACCTATATCGCAAAAATCACCCCGGACCGTCTCAACAGCAGCAGCTCTGTCCATCGGGAATGGGGCGTTACCGAGCCGCAGACCGGGGAAGTGGTCTGGGCAACGGCAGATACGCCGGCAGATACTTCGCTTGCGACCATGACCGCCGAGGGCGTCCTTTCCCCGAAGCAAAGCGGTCGGATTACCATTCACGCCCGCGCAACACAGGGCGATGTGGTGATTGAGCAGAGCATGGTTGTCACGGCGGGCAACGCCATCACTTCGTTCTCCCTGTATGCGGATTTCGGAATTTTGGGCAGCATTAACGAAGGCAGCTCCATACAAATTGAAATCCGGGACATTTTGCCGGCAGACTTTGACCCGGCGCTTTTAGACACCGTTGTTTGGACATCCTCTGACCCGACCACCGCAATCGTGGATGAAAACGGTCTTGTGCTCGGCGTGGATGCGCACGGCTTTACCGCCTTACAGACCCGCACGGCAACCATTACGGCGCGCATCGGCGGTGTGGAAAGCAGCATTGATGTCAAGGTGCGCGGCAACAGCAACCTGAACAGCATCACCAGTGCAACAATTCACGGCGGGGAATATGTCATCAAAGACTTCCCGCGCAGTTACTCTGTTACATTTACGCCGGAACGCGTGGAAATTTCCGATAAATTTTGGGGACTTTCCTATGATGACGGCAGCCGTCCGTGGAATTATGAATTTGGGAGCTCCGGCGGCAACCAGCAAAACAGCTATGCAACTGTTGATGACAACGGTCTTGTGACGGGTCTTTCCGCCGGCGAGACGACGCTGTATGTGTTTGGTAAAAAAGGTGTTACTTCCCTTGACGGTCAGTTCATTGAGCAGACGCAGAAGCTGACCGTTGTTGAGCTGGAACCGAAGAGTATTACCCTGACCGCACCGACACGCACGGATTATGTCGAGGGCGAAACAGAGCTGGATTTGACCGGCCTTAAGGTAGAACTCAATTATGACAAGAATGATGTCGCGAAGTATTATGATATTTCCGGCATGCAAGACAGTGATTTTACGGTTGAGGTAACCGACTATACCGTCGGGGCTATCAATCAGACGATCCTCGATAGCGAACAGTACATTTTGGTAACGGTTACGCGTGCGGGCAAAAATTACCGAGGCGTGTTCCCCATTACGCTGGCTTCCAAAGATTTGACCGGAATCGAGCTTGTTAATCCGCGCTACAAATATATGGAAGGCGAAAACAAGCTGGATTTGACCGGGCTTGAGGTCACTGCCAATTACAGCAACGCCGCTTCTGAAAAAGTCACCGATTACACGGTGGATTACGCGGCGTTTGACCCCGACAAACTGGATGTGGAGCAAAATATTACCGTTACCTATGAGCACGCCGGCAGAAGTGCAAGCGCGACTTTCCCGATTATGATTTACGGTATCCCGGTCGTGTCTGTAAACACCGGCGCATATGAGGGCGGTTGGACGAGCAAGGATGTCACCTTCCAACTTTCGGCAACGCATCCGCTCGAAGGGCTGACTTATTACTATAAAACCGCGACCAATCCCGAATGGACGCAGATTACCGGCGACAGCTTCACCGTATCGCAGGACTGCAATGAGACCTATTATTTCAAAGCGGTGAATTCTGCCGGTATTGAAAGCGCCGAAACGGTCGGCTACACTGTGTTGCGCGACGCAGTTACACCGTCGTTTAACTTGGTGCCGGATACAGAGGATTTGACCAATGCTTCTTATACGGTGCAAATCAGCGATTTGCAGGTCGGTATTTCCGGCATCAAATCGGTTACACTCAACGGTGCAGATATCACCGAAAACCACGACAGCTTTACAGCAACACAAAACGGCGATTATATTGTGACCGTTACCGCAAACAACGGCCTTTCGGCAACGCAAACGCTGCAAGTCAGCAATATCGATACCACGGCGCCGACTGTGGACTCCATTGAACTGCAGCAGAAGATTTCCGGCGGGTTTGCACGGCGCATTGACGGTGCGTTTGGTTTGTTCTTTAACGCACAGGTGGAAGTGACCATTTCTGCAAGCGATGTCGGTGTTGCCGGTGTGGACCGAATTGAATATCGTTATTTTGACGGCACCACACTTACTTTCAGCGACTGGATGGTTTATGATGAAAACAACAAGCCGCTGCAGGATAGAAATTTCAAAGGCTGGGTGGAAGCACGCGCCTATGATAAAGCGGGCAATGTGTCTGCAACACTCAATTCCGAAGGCTATGTGATTGATACAGAAAAGCCCACAGCGGTTACAATCACAGCAACCTCTCAAGATGAGAACTATACTGACGGGACTTGGGCAGCAGACGATGTTTCCATGCAGCTTGAGAGCACCGCATTCTCCGGCATTTATGAATATCAGTACCGCGTGGACAACGGCGAGTGGCAGACGCTCGACGGCGACACCCTGACAGCTACCGAGCCGGGCACACACCGCTATGAAGTCAAGGCAATCAGCAATTCTACCAACGAAAGCGAAATCACCGAAATGCTTGTCAAGATTGACAAACAGAAACCGGTCATCCGTGTAACCTTCGACGGCACCTTTGGCCGCTGGACGGCGGACGGTGCACGCTTCAACTTTACAACAGAAGAAGAAAGTCTTTCCGGCATTACTTATTACTATAACGACGGAACAGGCTGGCACCAGTTTGATGGCTCTGAGTTGGTCCTTTCTGAAAACACCAATACAACTTATAGCTTTAAAGCGGTCAACGGGGCTGGCACCGAGAGTACGGCTTCCGATAGCTATCATGTAATGATCGATACCGTAGAACCTACCGTTGAGCTTGAAAAGACCGTGACAGACCTTACCTCTGTGCCGTATGAAGTGCGGGTAAATACAACGGTTGGCGAAGCCGGCCTTGAAAGCATTACGGTTGACGGACGGGATATTACCGACGAAAAAGCCTTTACCGTGTCTGAAAACGGCGCATATTTAGTGACCGTTACCGGCAACAACGGCAAATGGACATCTACTGTCCTGGAAATCGACAATTTCTGTGATCCGGAACTGAAAATTACCGACATTTCCTTTAGCGAAAGCGTCAAACAGGATTATACACAGTTCGGCACCTATTTCGACGGTCCTGCTCAAATCACCATTTCTTCTCTGAATACGACCGCAGTGCCAACTGCAGAAGTGAGTTATCGACTGTTGAATACGGAAAGCCAGCCCGTAACAGAATGGATGCCTTACGATGCAGATAACAAGCCGTTTGTTGAGCAAAGCTTCCGCGGCTTTGTGGAAGCGCGCATAAGCGATACCGAGGGCAATCAGTCCGAAAGCTTTATTTCTCAGGGTATCACGGTCGAAGTCGAAAACCCGGAAGCGCCGACAATTACGGCGATTTCCGAAGATAAACCTTATGTAAGCGACACATGGACCGGTGACCATATCGATGTTACACTGAATTGGGATGCAGCTTCCGGTGTTGAAACCTATTACTATCAGAAAGACGGCGGCGAATGGAAACCCATGAACGGCAACTCGCTGACCGTTTACGAAACCGGAACGCACCTGTGGAACTTTAAAGCGGTTTCTAATGTGGGCAAAGAAAGCGGCGTCACCACAATGACCACCAAAATTGAAAACGGTATCCCGATTCTTCAGGTGGGCGTCAACGGCGCAATCGGCGTAGAGACCAGCCGTGACATTACCTTCACCCTCTACAGCCCGAATGCACTTTCTCATGTTACCTATTATTACACAACAGGTGACGAATGGATTGAAATGGACGGCAATGTGTTGAAAATCACCGAAGATACAACGGCGGTTTATCATTTCAAGGCGGTCAATGAGGCTGGCGATGAAAGCTATGAAAGCTTGGAATACAGTGTTATTTTGAAGCATGAATTGACGGAATTGGTTGTGAAGGATGACGCTTCTGCTCCGATTTCTATCAACCGAGATAATCCGGACGCCTATTATTTGACCGGGTTGAATGCAAACGACACAACCGTTTCAACCCTGAAAAGCAATTTGGAAAATGAGAGCACACAGATTCGTGTGTTCCGTAACGGCGAAGAATTGCAAGACAATGATAAAATCGGTACGGGCTGCGTAATAGAATGTGTTGCCTCTGAGGATCCCATTTTGGTTTATGAATCTGTGGTCGTCATTCTTTACGGCGATGTCAACGGTGACGGCGTCATTGATGAAGCGGACTATGATTTGATGAAACTCAGTGCTGTTGCGCAGGAAACGGTGATTGGCTCCGGCGCCTATGAGATTGCGGCAGATTTAAACAATGACGGTGTTGTGGACTGTTTTGACACAGCGTTGCTGAATTTGCAGCTTGCAGGCGTTAAGGACATTGTCCAGACAGCTGATTTCTACAAATAAGCAATTGTTCTGAATAAAAACAAATTCCCTGTCGTTTTCGGCGGCAGGGAATCTGTATGCATGGATAAGGAAGCGAAATGCATGGATTTTGAAAAAGAAAAGAAAAGCGTGCAGGGCTACTGCTCTGTGGTAGGGGACCTGCTTCGACACGGAAAGGTTCGTGAAATGCATCAATATCCTCACCACCGTGATATTGATACACTGTATCACAGTGTTTGTGTTTCTTATATGACCTATAAAATTTGCACGAAAATGCAGTGGCACCCTGAGGAAGCCACACGCGCGGCTTTGCTGCATGATTTTTATCTCTATAATTGGTATACAGACAAACACGACGAATGGCATGCGTTTCTGCATCCGAAAATGGCGTGTAAAAACGCTGAGAATTATTTTGGCGCACTGACCCAACGGCAACAGGATATGATTTTAAGCCATATGTGGCCACTGCATTTGGCGCCGCCCCGCTCCCGCGAGGGCATGGTGCTGACCTTTGCAGATAAGGTTTGTGCAGTCCGCGATTTGCTGGGCATTTCCAAGCGCTTTGCACCGGTATATGAAAGCATTTTTTCGGAGGTTGACCATGGAAACGGTTCTGCTGACAATCTGTAAATATTTTTTGTGGTTCATTCTTTACAGCGTGGGCGGCTGGATTATGGAAACGCTTTTGTATATGGTTGTTCAGCGCCGCGTGGTGAAGCGGGGGTTTTTGTTTGGCCCGCTTTGTCCCATATACGGCGTGGGCGCTATTTTGGCTACCTTGACGCTTTATGGCAGAATCAAAAACATTTTTCTGCTGTTTTTAATTGGCATGGTTATGTGCACCGTTTTGGAATATGTAACGCACTATGTTCTGGAAAAGCTGTTTCACACCACATGGTGGGACTATTCCAACAAGCGCTTTAACATCAAAGGCAGAATTTGTTTGAAAAACAGCCTGATGTTTGGCGTGGGGATAGTATTGATTGTTAAGGTTCTGCAGCCGGCAATCATGTATTGTACCGATAAAATTCCGAACCCAGTTATTTTTTGGGTAAGCTTTGTTATTTATTCGATTTTGCTGATCGACCTTGCAACAACACTTGCTGGCTTGAAAAATACGGTTCGGCAGTTGCAGGCCATGCAGAAGCTGATTGGCGGCCATATGCAAAAAGGGTTGGATTCCACCGATGAACGCCTTGCAGAACTTACCGAGCGTCTGAAAGCCAACGAAGCAGTCGCCGATTTCCTTGAACGCTTGCGTTCTACCAAGTCGCCGCTTGGCAGACTCCATGACCGCTATCCGAATATTAGCTTTAACCAGTATAAAGATGTTTTGCAGTTTATTTACGGCAAACAAGAAGAAACCGAAGAGAATAAACAAGACGCAAAAACGGATAAAACAGAAGAAAATAAATGAAAAAAACCCGGCCTGTTCAAAGCGAACTGCCGGGATTTTTTATTTCAGATTACTTATTCTTTTTTCGTATCTTACCACCGAGCACATCTGCAAGATAGATACACAGTAAAACTCCGGCGGCTGCCACGGTGGAATACAAACGGTTCCACCCATATTGCACTTCTAAACAGCCGGTAGCAAACAATACACCAAGTATGGCTGCGATATATACCGCTAAAAGCACGCCCCGGCAATAACGATATTTTTCTTCCAAAAGAGAAAGCACAAATACCGCTGCGGCAACAACGACGGCCGCGCCGAAATAAATACTTAAAAACAAAGTCATAAGTTTGCTCCTGTAAAGTGTTTTTGCCTTACGCCTTTTCCGGCTGCGCGTCGCCAAGCGCTTCAGCAACTTTGAGCATGATGGCGCATTCTATGCGCTTCTTAAACAGCTCGCAGCCATAGCGATAGGTGCCGGTAATCGAGCCGGTTGCGTGGTAAGCATTCGCCGCACAGCCGCCGCTGCAATACAGCTTGGCCCAGCAGTCTTTGCAGTCCGGTCTTGCATAAGCGTTACAAAGCTTGAATTCTTTTTGCAGTGCCGTGTTGGTTACGCCGTCCCAAATGTTGCCCATGCTGTATTTGGGGTCGCCCACAAACTGGTGACAGGGGTAAAGCTCACCCCAGGGGGTCACGGCGAGATATTCTGTGCCCGACCCGCAGCCGGAAATCCGCTTGTAAATACACGGGCCGCCGGTAAGATCCAGCATGTAGTGATAAAAGGTAATGGGACGCCCTTCACGCTCGCGGCGCAGCATCTCTTTTGCGAGAATCTCATATTGCTCAAACAAAACGGGCAAATCCTCTTCGGTTAAAGCATATTCCTCACCCGGCGCGCAGACAACGGGTTCCATGGAAAGCTCAGTAAATCCGAGGTCTGCCATATGCAGAATATCGTTGGTGAAATCCGTATTGTTGTGGGTAAAAGTACCGCGGACATAATAGCCCTTGTCGCCGCGCGCTTTTACGAATTTCTGGAATTTCGGCACAATGGTGTCATAACTGCCTTTGCCGTTAATGGTTTTACGCAGGTGGTCGTGCACCTCTTTGCGCCCGTCTAAAGAAAGCACCACATTGTGGCATTCGCGGTTGGCAAACTCGGTGACCTCGTCGTCCAGCAGAACACCGTTTGTCGTTAGTGTAAAGCGGAAATGCTTGCCGCACTTATCTTCGATGCTTCTGGCATAGGCAACCAGCTGTTTAACGACTTCAAAATTCATCAGCGGTTCGCCGCCGAAAAAGTCAACTTCCAAATTGCGCCGCTTGCCGGAATTCTCGACCAAAAAGTCCAAAGCACGCTTGCCGGTCTCAAACGACATCAGCGCGCGTTCGCCGTGATATTTGCCTTGTGCGGCAAAGCAATAGGTGCAGTTTAAATTGCAGGTGTGCGCCACATGCAGGCAAAGCGCTTTGATTTCCGTGTGGCGATTTTTAAAATCAAACGCCTTGTCGGCATATTGGTCTTTGGTGAACAGCTTGCCGTCCGCTTTAAGCTCGGCAATGTCCGAAAGCACTTCGTCCAGGTCTTCTGCTGTAACGCCCTGCACACTGTATTTTTCCGAAAGTGTTTCCTTGATTTCTTCGGGTGTGTGCGATTCATACAGCGAAATGGCGTCAAACGCTACCTCGTCTACGGCGTGCACACTGCCGCTGAATACATCCAAAACAATGTTGTACCCGTTAAGTTTATAAAGATGAACCATGTTAAAACCTCAAAAAGAAAAGCCGTTATCTTTCACAAGAAAACGGCTTTTTTTCAAATTCGTGTCTGCTTATTTGCTTTCGCTCATGCATTTTTCGCACTGCTGGTTCGCAACACCGCAGGAAGTTTTGCAAGCGCTCTGGCAGGAGGTCTGGCATTCGCCGCAGCCGCCGTTTTTAACGCTTTCTTTCAAGTCACGAGTCTTTATCGTCTGAATTCTTTTCATTGTCATCTGCTCCTTAGAAATTTTTACGCAAATATAGTAGCACAACTGCGCTCTTTTGTCAATTGCAAACCTGTAAAAGCGGGAGCGCACCGGAAGCGGACTGCACGCAAAGTCCATGCGCTTTTGCGTCGAGAATCGCGTCAAGCAAGTCTTTTGTGATTTCTTCCCCGGGCATTACAATCGGTGTGCCGGGCGGATAGCACCAAACGGCTTCCGCGGCGGTTCTGTGCAGCGCTTCTTTGAGCGGACACATCGATTTCTTTTGCAAAACAGCCTCCGAAGGTGTCAACACCTGCCTTGGTAAAGGAATCGGATTGAATCGCGGCGGCTCTTTGCTTTTCGAAAGCGAGGCATCTATTTCCCGCAAAGCAGCTGTAAGGCGCGCAAATCCTTCATCTGTGTCGCAAGCCGAGGTCATCAGCAGCGTGTAAGAAACAGCCGTCATTTCCGGCTCCAGGTGATAATCCTGCCGCAGCCGTTTTGTGAGTGCCGCGCCGTCTATGCTGCTGCCTGCGGTGATGACCGGCAGTTTCCCGGGGTCAAATGCGATTTGGTCGGGGAAAGCGGCGACGGCATTGCCTTTGCCGGGAATATACAAGGTTTCCATTTGCTTGCAGCTTTCAGAAAACTGTTCTAACCGCTGTTTGTATGCGGCAAATAAAGCTTCTTTGCGCGTTTCCAAAAGCTGAACGCACGCCGCAACGGATGCGAGCAGAACATAAGAAGGGCTGGAGGTCTCAAAAACGCTGATTTGCCGTGCAAATTCTGCGGGCGAAACCAGTTCACCGCAGATGTGCGCAACAGCGCATTGCGTGAGCACCGGCAGAGTTTTGTGCAGCGACTGGATAACAATGTCCGCTTTGCAGAAAACGCCGGAAAAAGCCTCCCTGCCGCAAAAATGCAAATGTGCGCCGTGCGCTTCATCAAGGAGCACTGGAATGTGCTTTTCGTGCGCCGCTTCCACAATTGAAGCGATATCGCTGATTACACCGTCATAGGTGGGGGAGGTGAGCACGACCAGCCGCACCTCCGGGTGTTTCTCCAATGCGTGCCGGACGCTGTCCGCGGAAATCCCGCCCGCGATGCCGCTGTTTGAATCGATTTCAGGCGAAATCCAAATCGGCTTTAACCGTAAAAGCTCTAAAGCGTTGCAAACAGAGCGGTGCACATTCCTTGCAACCAAAACGGCGCTTTCGGGGACAGCTGCTGCGCGCATCCCGGCGAGAATACCGACCGTGGAACCGTTGACCAGTGCAAAGCTTTCAGGGCTTTTGTAAAGCGCTGCCAAACGCCGGTTCAATTCTTTCAAAATGCCCTGCGGCGCGTGCAGATTGTCAAAATCGTCGATTTCCGTAACATCTAAGTGATAGGGGAGCGCATCCGGCAAAAGCGTCGTGCTGCGTTTGTGCCCGGGCATGTGAAACGGATAAAAATCACTTTTCGCGTAAGCTTGCAGGGCAGATAACAAATCCTTTTCGCGGTTCATACAATCTGTCCTTTCCGAAATTGCTTCGGCGTCATGCCTTTATATCGCTTAAAGGTCTTTACAAAATAGCTTAAGTCATTGAACCCGCAGCTCAGGCAGATTTCCGTAACACTTTCGTCTGTATACAAAAGCTGTTCACAGGCGCACTCAATGCGGTAATAATTCAAATAATCAATTGGGGTTTTCCCGGTCATTTCCGAAAAGAAGCGGCAAAAGTATTTTGGGGACATGTCAGCCGCTCCGGCCAGTTCCTCCAGCGTCAGCGGTTGGTCATAACGCTCCCGGATGACGCCGAGGGCGTTTTTCAGCTGCCGCACCCGGCGAAGCCCTCGTTGGGTGACTGCGTCTGTGACCGTGTAGCGGTGATTTTGTATGATAAGACCAATGAACTGGTAGATAAGCCCTTGGGTGATAAATTCGTAACCTTCTTGTGCACCCGAAAGAGTGTCAAACAGCCGCCAAAGCACAGAAGCTTCCTCACTATCTTTCGGGAAGGTGCGGTCAAGCTCCAACCGGTGATTCTGCACGGCTTCTACCTCTTTTTTATACATGGTGCTGCCGTGCAGGAAGCCGCCAAGGTCTAAATCGACACATTCATATACACAGTCAACCGGAGCTCCGCCGTGCAGGACGCCGTCTTGAATCAGCGCAACATCCCCCGCAAACAGCTGCAGAGTATCTGCGTTTAAAGACAGGGAAAGATGCCCGGAAAGCACACGGACAAATTCATAGTCAATATGCCAGTGAAAAGGCATTTGATAGCGCGGGTGCCGGGCGTCGACATGGTGAAATTCGATTGGAAAATCAAAAGTGCCTCTGGTCTTTTGCTCCTGATAATCTGTGTAATGCATATGTATACCTTCTAAAGTGAATATATTTATACTTTATTGGTATTATACAACAAGTTTTTATGAAAAAACAACAGTATAATGAAAATTGTCAGAAAATATTTATCTTGATTGACAAGGAGGAGTCCAAAATGGCAAAATCCAGACTGATTGGCGATTATCCCGTTATCGGGATCCGTCCGACGATTGACGGCAGACGCGGCCCGTTAAAGGTGCGCGAATCTTTGGAAGAGCAGACCATGAACATGGCGCGTGCCGCAGCGAAACTGTTTACAGATAACCTTTGTTATACCAACGGCGAGCCGGTGCAGGTCATTATATCCGACACGACCATTGGGCGTGTTGCCGAAGCGGCAGCTTGTGAAGATAAATTCCGCAAGGCCGGGGTTGCAATTACCTTGACCGTTACACCGTGCTGGTGCTATGGCTCTGAAACCATGGATATGGCGAAAGACACCATTAAAGGCGTTTGGGGCTTTAACGGCACCGAGCGCCCGGGGGCCGTCTATCTCGCTTCTGTGCTTGCGTCTCACGCGCAAAAAGGTCTGCCTGCGTTTGGCATTTACGGCAAAGATGTGCAGGATGCCGACGCCACAGAAATTCCGGCTGATGTGCAGGAAAAACTGCTTCGGTTCGGTCGTGCGGCAGTTGCCGCAGCCACCATGCGCGGAAAATCTTATCTGCAAATCGGCTCTATCTGCATGGGGATTGCCGGGTCCATCATTAATCCGGATTTCTTTGAGGAGTATCTCGGCATGCGTGTCGAGTCCGTGGACGAAGTGGAGATTATCCGCCGGATGACCGAGGGAATTTATGACGAAGCCGAGTTCCAAAAAGCACTTGCCTGGACGAAAGCACATTGCAAAGAAGGCTTTGACAAAAATCCCGACTGGTTTAAAAAGACCGATGCCCAAAAAGAAGAGGCTTGGGAATTTGTTGTGAAAATGATGTGCATCATCAAAGACCTGTATAACGGCAGCCCCAATCTGCCTGAAGGCTGCGAAGAAGAAGCGGTCGGGCACAACGCGCTTTGCGGCGGCTTCCAGGGGCAGAGACAGTGGACGGATTTTTATCCCAACTGCGATTATCCCGAAGCACTGCTCAATTCGTCGTTTGACTGGAACGGCCCGCGTGAGACCTATGTGCTGGCGACAGAAAACGATACGCTTAACGGTGTTTCCATGCTGTTCGGCAAACTGCTGACAAACCGCGCGCAGATGTTTTCCGATGTGCGCACTTATTGGAGCCCGGAAGCGGTGCGCAAGGCAACCGGTTATGAGCTGGAGGGCGCTGCAAAAGAAGCAGGCGGCTTTATTCATCTCATCAACTCCGGCGCTTCCGCGCTGGATTTCTGCGGAGAAGCAAAAGATGAACAGGGCAATTCTGTTGTAAAGCCGTTCTGGGAAATGACAGAAACAGATTGCAATGCCTGTCTCGACGCGACTACCTGGAATGCAGCGGATATGGGCTATTTCCGCGGCGGCGGCTTCTCATCCCGCTTTTTGACCGATGCCGAAATGCCGGCAACCATGTGCCGCCTGAATATTGTGAAAGGCCTTGGTCCCGTCATGCAGATTGTCGAAGGGTACACAGTTAAACTGCCTGAGGCGGTTTCTGATGCGCTTTGGAAGCGCACGGACTATACCTGGCCGTGCACTTGGTTTGCACCGCGTGTAACCGGCGAGGGCGCCTTCAAAACGGCCTATGATGTGATGAATAACTGGGGTGCCAACCACGGCGCAATCAGCTATGGCCATATCGGCGCCGACCTTATTACGCTTTGCTCCATTCTGCGCATTCCGGTCTGCATGCACAATGTCCCTGCCGAAAAAATATTCCGCCCGGCAGTTTGGAACGCCTTTGGCATGGATAAGGAGAGCCAGGATTTCCGTGCCTGCAAAAACTTCGGCCCGATGTATAAATAAGGGGAAGGCTTATGGAAAAACCGACAACACTGTTAAGCTTCGACTTCGGCGCGTCCAGCGGGCGCGCCGTCCTCGGGACTTTCGATGGCACCGCACTGCAGCTTAAAGAGCTGCACCGTTTTTCCAACGACCCCGTGCAAGTGGGCGGCACACTGTATTGGGATGTATTGCGTTTGCTGTTTGAAATGAAGCAGGCACTCGTGCTTTCTAAATCGGTTTGCGTGCCCGACAGCATCGGGATTGATACCTGGGGTGTGGATTTCGGTTTGCTTGACGCAGGCGGCCGCCTTTTGGAAAACCCGGTGCATTACCGTGACCGGCGGACTGCCGGAATGCTTGCGCGTGCGTTTGAAAAACTGCCCAAGGCGGAATTTTATGCACGCACCGGCAACCAGTTCATGGAAATCAATACCGCCTTTCAGCTTTTATATTTGACGAAAAACCGCCCGGAACTATTGGAGCGGGCAGAGACACTGCTGTTGATGCCCGACCTGCTTCGCTATATGCTGACAGGTCAGATGCAAACAGAATATTCGATTGCCACCACGACACAGCTTTTAGATGCCCGTAGGGGCGACTGGTCAAAAGAGGTGCTTTCTGCTCTGGGAATCCCGCAGCGTCTGTTTACACCCATCATTCCGACCGCGACCGAAGCCGGTACGCTCAGTTCTGAAATTTGTGAAGAACTTGGATTGCAGCCGGCAAAGGTCATTGCCGTGGCAGGGCACGACACACAGTGTGCGCTCGCCAGTGTGCCTGCAACACAGCCGGATTTTCTGTTTTTGAGCTGCGGCACATGGTCGTTGCTCGGCACAGAGCTTGACGCGCCGCTGATTAACGAAGAAACGCTGCAATGCAACATCACCAATGAGGGTGGTTTTGGCAAAAAGGCGTCATTTTTAAAAAATATTATCGGCTTATGGCTGATACAGGAAACAAGGCGCAGTTTTGCAAAAGCAGGCGAGCGTTTTTCGTTTGCCGAAATGGAAGCCATGGCGCGTTCCTGCGAGCCGTTCCAATGCTTTATAGACCCGGACGATGACCGCTTTGTCCCTGCGGGGGATATACCGTCCCGCGTAGTGGCTTATTGTCAAGAAACCGGACAAAATGTGCCGCAGAGCAAAGCGGAGATATTGCGCTGTATTTATGACAGCTTGGCAATGAAATATCGCTTTGCGATTCGGCAGATTGAAGCATGCACGCACAAAACCTATGATACGCTGCATATCGTCGGCGGCGGGGTTAAAGATAAACTGCTTTGTCGGCTGACTGCGGATGTTTGCGGTAAAACTGTGGTTGCCGGCCCCGTAGAAGCTACGGTGTTCGGCAATATGGTACTGCAGTTGATTGCGCTCGGTAAAGTCAAGAGCCTTGCCGAGGCGAGAGAAATCGTCCGCAGGTCCGACAAGGTGGAAACCTTTACGCCGGAAATGAGAGCGGCGGTCGAAGAGGCATATGACCGGTTCCTGCGAGCCACCGGGCTTGAGGAACATACCTGACAAACAGAAAGGAAGCTAAAAATGCAATATCAGGAAACACGAGAGATCATGTGTGATATCTGCCATAAGATGTGGCAGCTCGGCTGGGTGGCGGCGAATGACGGAAATTTGTCTGTTCGCCTGCCGGACGGTAATTTTCTTGCTACGCCCACGGGCATCAGCAAAAGCTTTATCACGCCGGAAAAACTGGTGATTATTGATAAAACCGGAAAAGTGCTTGAAGCGGAAAACGGATACCGTCCGTCCTCCGAAATCAAAATGCATTTGCGCTGCTATGAAGAGCGCAACGATGTGGGTGCGGTCCTTCATGCGCATCCGCCAACGGCGACCGGCTATGCGGTGGCACATGTGCCGCTGGACCGCTACACAATGATTGAAACCGTTGCGGCAATCGGCTCTATCCCGGTCACTCCTTACGGCACACCTTCTACTTATGAAGTGCCGGATGCCATTGCACCATACTTGCAGGAACATGATGTGCTGCTGTTGGCCAATCACGGCGCGCTGACGGTGGGCGCAGATGCCATCACCGCGTATTACCGTATGGAAACGCTGGAACTGTTTGCAAAAATCAGTCTGACCGCGCATCTGCTCGGCGGTGAAAAGGAAATTTCTGAAGAAAATATCCAAAAGCTAATCGACCTGCGGCAGTATTACGGCATTACCGGACGCCATCCCGGCTATAAGCATTACCGCGATGAATAAGTAAAAAGAACAGCCGCCTGAATTGTTCAGGCGGCTGTTAAATTTTGTAGAAGAGAAAACTACCGGCAAGTCATTTAGCAGCTTGTCTCAGTCGTCGTATTCGCGTAAATGTCCTTCGCAAAGCAGTAGAGGATAGCCCCATTGGCGCAAAACCTCATAAACTGCGACTGCAACTGTGTTTGAAAGGTTAAGACTTCTCGCACGCGAATCATTGCGCATGGGAAGCCGCGCACAGGCTTCCGGGTGCTCGTGCAGCAGCCATTCAGGAAGTCCTTTGGTCTCTTTGCCGAAAAACAGATAGGCGTCTTTCGGATATTGCAAATCCGAGTGAATGTGCTTCCCTTTGGTCGTGAAGAAAAAGAATTTGTCCTCGTCAGCTGCATGGGCTGTAAGAAAGTCGTCCAAACTGTCATAGTAGGTGATGTCCAAAAGCCGCCAGTAATCTAACCCGGCGCGTTTCAGCTTGCGGTCGTCAATGGTAAATCCCATTGGCCCAACCAAATGCAGCCGCGCCCCGGTTGCGGCGCAGGTCCTTGCAATGTTGCCGGTGTTTTGCGGTATCTCCGGCTCTACCAAAACAATGTTTAATGCCATATAAAAAACTCCTTTATCGCGAGTATTATAAGCTTTTTGCAAGAAAAAGTAAAGCCGGGCAATATTATGTGAGATTGACAGACAAAAGATGATTTGTTATGATACCTTTTAGTAATTTAAGAGGTGGGAAAACAGATGGCAAAACCGATTTTGTATATTGTAATTCCCTGTTATAACGAGGAAACCGTATTGCCAATTACCGGCCTTATGTTTCTCGAAAAACTGCATGAACTGATGCAAAACGGAAAAATCAGCGATGAAAGCCGCGTTTTGTTCGTCAATGACGGCAGTAAAGACGGCACATGGGCGCAGATTCTTCGCCTGCGTGAAACAGATGTCCATGCGCAGGGGCTAAAACTTAGCCGAAACCGCGGGCACCAAAACGCGCTGTTGGCGGGGCTGATGACGGCCAAGGACTACGCAGATATCACCATTTCTATCGATTGCGACGGGCAGGATGATATTAACGCGATGGACGAAATGATTAAAGAGTATCAGGACGGGGCGGAGGTTGTGTACGGTGTGCGTGCCAGCCGGGAAACCGACACCTTCTTTAAACGAACCACGGCGCAGGGCTTTTACAAGATTTTGGAAATATTCGGCGCCGAAGTGGTCTATAACCATGCCGACTATCGCCTGATGAGCAAGCGGGCGCTTGAGGGACTTGCCCGGTTTAAAGAAGTCAATCTGTTTTTGCGAGGCCTGATTCCTTTGGTCGGCTTTAAAAGCTCCAGCGTCTATTATGACCGCCATGAGCGAATCGCAGGGGAAAGTCATTACCCGCTTTCCAAAATGCTGCATTTGGCGTTTGACGGCATCACAAGCCTGTCTGTGCGCCCGTTGAAGATGATTACCGGGTTTGGATTTTTGATTTCTCTCATCAGTTTGCTTGCCGTGCTCATTGTGGTGGTTATCAAATTGTTCGGCTACACTGTGCAGGGGTGGACAAGCCTTTTGTGCGTCATCTTCCTTTTAGGCGGGATTCAGATTTTCTGCCTGGGTGTTATCGGTGAATATATCGGTAAAATTTACGCAGAAAGCAAGGGGCGCCCGCGCTATATCATCGACAAAAATACATTGGAAGAAACCGAAACAGACGAGAAAGATTCATAAAATTTAAATTCAATACAGAAAAACCGGCACAGGGGCAAATGCTCTGATGCCGGTTTTTGCTTTTCTATTCAAACCAGTGTATGCCGTTTTGAAAATCGCAAAGGTTTGCGAAACGAACAGCCGGCAAATCTTTCACCGGTTTGCGCAGGGAAACGCCGATTCGTTCTGCGGGTGCGGGTAGGGGTGCGGTGAAAACCGCGGTTTTTCCGCCGGGGAGAGCCTGCGGTGTGTAATCGGCAAAGGGAATGCTAACGATATTTCCGGCGCTGTCTTCTAAGTGCAGGGTTAACTGTGTGAAGCCATAGGGCAATGCAAATCCGCCGTTTTCCAGTGTGCAAAATACTTTGTCGCCTTTGCTTTCCAGCTTGCGCACAGCAATTTGATACCCGAGGTGATCTGTGAGATATTCAAATACCGTGCGACTTGTCCCTTCAAAATATTCCGGAAAAAACGGACAGCCCAATGCTTTTGCTTTTTCGGCGGTCAGCGGTTCTGTTTGCCAGCGCACGGCGTTGAAATTCCCACCCTCTTCGGTGAAATTGTGTACAATGCTTAAGCTTGAAAGGCTGTGCTGGGCGCAGGCGGTCAGCATTTCATAACCGTCAATATAGCCGTTTTGGTGCGTTTTGTCGCGCCCCCATGGCATTTCACCGTCGTTGAGAAGACTTGCAGAGTCACGCACAAAGCGGTCAAAATCCGCCGTGCCGGGGCCCGCGTTTGCTGCGTTCCATTTGTGGTAATTCCCCACTAAAAAATCGTCATGGTAGCCAACGCGGCAAAGAACAGAACTGTCCTGCAAACGCTCGCGGATTTTTTGCGTGCGTACTTGTATCGGCAGGAAGTCCGGCACAGCGTTGCAAATTTTTTGAAGCACCTTTTTTTGGTTGTGCCAGTAGCGCGCGGTGTGCCACTCGCCCCAAGCGCCGATGATACCGGCCTGAACAACTAAAATAGTCTGTGATGCCAGTTCTTCGTTTTCCGAAAACCATTTTGCAATTTGCGAGAGATGCCCATAGATACGGTGAGAGGTCGGACCGGTCTTGCGGTCAACTTCAAATTCATAGGCGAACCGCAGAACGGCGCGCAGGTTGCGTTCCCGCAGCGCGCAAAGGTAATCCTTTAGCTGTGCAAACGCTTTTTCATCCAGCGGCTTTTTGCAGTATTCTGTTAAATAGACATAAAACTGCACAAGCCCCACGGGAAGGTCAGCGTAATGCGCGCGTTCTTCGTCTAAAAAGCCAAGTGGGGTTTTGCTGGGCTTAAACATGACAGTGTTGCTGCCAAGGGTGAGATAGGTCTCTAAGCGAAAACCACGGTCTGGGTTCTTGCGCAAATCAGCAAATTCTTTGCCGGTTCGCATTCCCGTTTTAAAAACTTTGTCGGACATGGCCTCACGACTCCTTTCCGTTTCAGTATAGCAAACCCCATGCCTCTTTGCAACAAAAAAGCCGCCGGATACCCGACGGCTTTTTTTATATAGTTTTTATTGCTTTGCGCCGTTGTCAAACATTTCCAAAGCCTTTACGCTGACTGCATAGCAGCCCGCAAGACCTTCGAGATTCATGTTGTCATATGTATCGCGGCGGGTGTGATAATAGTCTTCCAATTTGTGATTAAGACCGGTTACGCCGGTTGCACGGAAGCCTGCCTGTGCAAAAGCAGCGGAATCGGTAGCGCCGCCAAGCGGAGGCACCCAACCCTTTTTGCAGGGAATATTCAGCTCTTTAGCCGCTTCCATAAACAAATCGGAAACATCTTTGTCAGCCTTTACGGTACCGTTCAAGTCACGGTAGTTGGTCATCAGATATTTCGGGTCGTGAATAGTGTCATAGGAGAAAATGAAGGTGGGCACATCGTCAAATTCGCCTTTGTGCTGTTCGCACCAGGCTTTTGCACCGCGCAGGCCTGCCTCTTCAGAACCGGTAAGAATCACGCCGATTTCAGTGTTTTCAAACTCAATGCCCTCATCCTGCAATGCCTTCAGAATGGCAATGCCCATGTAGCAGCCGGAAAGGTTGTCGTTTGCGCCGTCAACCACACGGTTTTTGTTCCACATCCAGTAAAGACCAACCAAAAACGGAACAAACAAAAGACCCCAAAGCGCCATTTTGGTAAGCGTCGAGGACATATCCGGCATACCGAAAGAAACACCGTTTTGCGCAACTGCCATAATGGCGATAACCAGATAATAAACAGCGCCAATGCCGCAGATTACCGCGTGACCTTCAAAGCCGACACCGCCGAGCTTGTAGTTGACCGGCCATTCCCACGCAGCGTCCGGATGTCCGTTGAAGAAAATGCGGCGCTTGACTTCGCCGGTGCACTTCTTCACAGCAGTCACATTGTGGCCTGTTTTTTCCGGGAAGCAGGGGTCAACCAGCTTTTTGTAAAGACCAAACTGCAAAAATACGATTACAAGACCCGCAATGATCAGCACAACGGAAGCCAGCGGGAAAAAGAAAAACAGCACGATAGCAAGCAAAACGAAAGTAATCGTGAAATAAATCCAGCCGAAAAACGAGCCGGGATTCTCTTTGAACGATTCCACATCTGCGCGGTCGCAACCGCATTGCTCTTTGAGCACCTTGGCCATGTATTCACAGGCCTGTTCTTCACCCTTGGAACCGGGTGCGCGCTTTTCAAAAGCTTTGCAGATATGTGTGATTTCATCCAGCATGTATTGTGCTGCAGCATCTTTTTTGTCGATGAGTTTTTGCAAATCCATTGTCATTTCCCCCTAAAAAAAGATTTTTCAAAAAAGATATATATACTTTATCATAACAGCAAATTAAGTTTATGAATACATTATGAACAAAATAATAACAAAAAATGAACAAACGACACATAAAGATAAAGATGTCGCATAATGGAGGCAAAAGTATAAAAACCAATGTGCGGCACGCGCATATACTGGTATAGAACCCCGGAAAGGAGGTTGTAACCAATGAAAATTTATCGTGACAATATTTGCGGCTGCAAAAAGGAAAAGCAGGAAACCAACGGTCCCTGCGTAATGCAGTGGTGCGCAGAAACTTTAAAAAACTGCAATTACCGCAAGGCGGTTTGGACGGGTAAATATTTGCAAACTACTGTAATGTGCATTCCCACCTGCGGCGATATCGGTTTGGAATTCCACGACGACACCGATCAGCTTTTGCTGGTGGCAGAGGGCTGCTGCAAAGTGTGCATAGGTAAAAGCAAAGATGACCTTTGCTTCCAAAAAACGGCAAAAGTGGGCGACGCGATTTATGTGCCCGCGTGCACTTGGCATAACATTGTCAATGTCGGCAACTGCCCGTTGAAACTCTGCTCGGTCTATGCCCCGCCGCACCACCCGGCAGATACTTTACAGCGCACAAAAGCCGATGCGGCTTACGAATAAGGAAAAGGCACAAATAAAAGGGCGCAGGGCTTCCCTGCGCTCTTTTTAAATTTACTTTCAGCGTGCTGTATCTTGAAAAACCTGCCGAATCAAGGAGGGTTTTTAACGGGCTTTCGAATCCCTTGCAGAAAAAATAAAAAAGAAAGAACCCGGATGAATCCGAGTTCTTTCTTTGGCGCGCTGCAAGGGGGAAAGTGCTGAAAAGTAATTCCGACCCCGAAATGTACGAACCCAAAAGAAACGGGTGACATCAACGCGACGCCCTAAAAACAGTCCGCCGGACTGTTTTCTTGACGGGCTTTCGAATCCCTTGCAGAAAAAATAAAAAAAGAAAGAACCCGGAAAAA
>CASFBL010000019.1 GCA_949292775.1 uncultured Eubacteriales bacterium | reverse complement strand
CGTGAGTGGAATGGTTAAAGAACGCAAAGCAAAATACAAAGATTTGCACACAAAGAATAATATTGCAGGAACTTGTTTGTGTATTACTGCCTTAATTCCGCTTTTTGTTGGAGCAATAATTGACGCTGATAACGACCTATTTCTAATAATTATGCTTTCCTTTTCATTTATCATTGCAGGTATAGGTGTGATTTGCTTCATTAAGACGGGTATTATATGGGCGAGCTATGAAAAGCTTCTGCAAGAGGGAGAATATTCTAAAGAAAATAAGGAAAAACCGTCTATTGCAGTTGCTGTATATACTGCATATTGGGTAATAGCAACAGCAGTATATGTGGGATATAGTCTATCATCAAATAATTGGGGGCAGAGTTGGATAATTTGGGTTGTTGCGGGAGTGATGTTTCCTGCTATCGTTGCAATTACCAACGCCTTTGATAAAAAATCACAAAATGAGAATAGAATGGCTATTATGCCCTATCTGTAAAAGTAAAACACGCCTTCAATTACGAGAAGATACCGAATTAAAGAATTTTCCCCTCTACTGTCATAAATGCAAGCAGGAAACACTTATCAACGCAAAGGATTTGCAGATAACCGTTGTCTGCCTGAGAGCAGACGGGGCGTATGAAGCGCCGAGTACGGTAGAGATTATGTGCAGGGCGGCAAAGAAGAAAGTGAAAGGGCTTGAGGATTTCCATTTCCACACTCTCCGCCACACCTACACAAGCAATCTGCTGTCCGGCGGCACAAAGCCGAAAGATGTGCAGGAACTTCTCGGACACTCCGATGTCAGTACCACAATGAACATCTACGCTCACTCTACAAGGGAAGCGAAGCGTACTTCTGCAAGGCTGCTGGATAAGGTGGTCGGCGGGGAATAAAAAGTTGCCCTTGTTTCGCCTCGTAAGGGCAAAAACAAGGGCAAATAGATAAGGCTTGAATGAAAAACAGGCGTGAAGCCTTGAAAAATCAATGGTTTTTGAGGATTGAATAGTTAAATTTGAAATTTAAAAGTGAAAAAAGCTCCGAGCGCTTGCGTAGTGCCCGGAGCTTTTCTTGTTAAAGTTTTAAACAGAAAGAAAAAGACCGCCTGAGGGGGAGTCAGACGGCTTTTTTCTCTTTTGTTAAAAGAAAGGGGGAGAAATGAAAAAGTTCTTCCAAACAGAGGGGGTAATCTGTTTGTATCGCCTCAAGAGCTTCTCTCTTGATTTGATGTCTTTAGTATATCGGCTAAATATTTCGATACAATAGCCATTTGTTGAATATTTTGTAAACAAAAAATTAACTTCGCTTTGAATTTATCTTTTACACAATTTCAATATAACTGCCGAGATAGCTGAACTGCTCGCAGGATTCCTGCAGCTCTGCAAGCATGCGGAAGAAATCGTCAGAATAGACCGACGCCTCAATATCAAAATAAAACACAAATTCAAAATCGCTGCCCGGCTTCGGACGGCTTTCAAGCTTTAACAGGTTGATGTCGAGCGCATAAAACCGTGACAGCACATCATACAGCGCGCCGGGCTTATGCTGGAGGGTAAGCATTAAGCTTGTTTTGTTCGCGCCGGGAAAAATCTCCGGCTCCTTGCCGATACAAATAAACCGCGTATAGTTATTGGGGTTGTTTTGAATGCTCTCGCCGAGCGCTTCCAGCCCATAAAGCGCCATGCAGTCTTTTGAGGAAATGGCGGCGATGTCGCGCCGGTCACTTTCCGCCACGCGCTTGGCTGCGGCAGCGGTGTTTTCGCAAACGGTCACTTTTACGCCTTTCAATCCTTCTAAAAATGCACTGCACTGCTGAATCGCCTGTTCGTGAGAAAAGATTTCGCGCACTTCCGAAAGCTTCACGCCTTTTTTGGCAAGGAGAGTGTGTTCCACACGCAGACGAATGCTGCGAACGATATAAAAATTGTGACGGTTCATTAAATCATAAACTTGGTTTACAGAACCGGCGGTGCTGTTTTCAATCGGCAAAATGCCGTATTGGCAAAGCCCCTGCTGCACCGCAGAAAACACGCCCTCCCAATTTTGGAAAAACAAAATATCCGGTCGCTTAAAAAGTCGCGCACAGGCAAGCGAAGAATACGCGCCCTCCACCCCCTGACAGGCAACGACGGCCTCCTGCGGCAAATCCTTTTTGTCGGAAGCTTTTATTGCGGCGCGCAGTTTTTCCTGCAAAGGCGTTTCTTTGCTGTCCAGCTGTTTGTGCTGATAAGACCGGGAAAGCCCCAAAATAGACGAATACAAAAGTCTTGTGTAAAGCTGTAAATCGGAGTCGTCGGTTGTGTTTGCAACTTTTTTCAGAAGTGCGCGTTCCCGCGTTCTGTCCAGCACCGGAAGATTCTTTTGCGCTTTATATTCTGCAACTTTCAAAGACACGCCCATGCGCTGTAAAAACAGCGGTACCAATTTTTCATCGATTTGGTCGATTTGAGCGCGCAAATCCTGAATATCCATAAAAATCCCTCCGTTAAAATCCGAGTATGTCGAGCATGGTAATTGCCGTAACGGCCTCAATCACCGGCACGGCACGCGGCACGATGCACGGGTCGTGTCTGCCGTGAACCACAAGCTTTTCCGGCTGGTTGGTATGCAGATTAACGCTTTGCTGTTCCTGCCCGATGGACGAGGTCGGCTTCACCGCCACGCGGAACAAAATCGGCATACCGGAAGTAATGCCGCCCAAAATGCCGCCGTGGTTGTTACTGGTGGTGACGATTTTCCCGTTTTCGTCAATGGTATAAGGGTCGTTGTTTTGACTGCCGCGCAGTTTGGCGCAGGCAAAGCCGTTGCCGAATTCCAATCCCTTGACGGCGGGAACAGCAAAAATATTGCTGGCAAGCTGGTTTTCAACGCCGTCAAACATCGGGTCACCTAAGCCCGCAGGCATGCCGGTAACCGCGCATTCGACAATGCCGCCGACAGAGTCCGCCGACATCCGCGCTTTTTCAATTTCCGCCTGCATAGCCTCACCGCTTGCATCGGATATAACCGGGAACGCTTTTTCACCGGGTCTTGCGTCGGTAATCGTTATCGGGTCAAAGGGAACATCTTGCACACCGGCAATCTCATAAATATGTGCCTGCACGCACACGCCCCTCTGCTCTAAAATCTGCATACAGACCGCACCGGCAAAGCAAAGCGGCGCTGTGAGTCTCCCGGAAAAATGGCCGCCGCCGGCTACATCCTGATGGCCGCCGTAACGCACATTGGCGGTGTAATCCGCATGCCCCGGGCGGGGTACGGCGCGCAGATTGTCATAGTCGCCGGAGCGCGTATTGGTGTTTTCAATCAAAAATCCGAGCGGTGCGCCGCAGGTCACGCCGTCCACAAGCCCGGAAAGCACGACCGACTCATCCGCTTCGCGGCGTTTGGTCGCATATTTTGCGTTGCCCGGAGCGCGTCGGCGCATGAACGCGGCGACCTTTTCGCTGTCGATTTTCACACCAGCGGGAAGTCCGTCAATCACAGCGCCAATCGCTTTGGAATGGGACTGGCCGAACACGGACACTTGAATATGTTTACCTGTCAGAATTGAGGACATCTGCTTTTCCTCCCAGTAAATTGAAATCTTCAAAGAAATGCGGATAGGATTTTGCCACCGCTTCGGCGCCGGAGATGACAACCGGGCCGTCCGCAGCAATCGAAGCGACTGCCATTGCCATTGCCATGCGGTGGTCGTTATAAGACGAGACCTGCCCGCCGTGTAAGGGGTCGCCGCCCCAAACGACCAATCCGTCGTCGGTTTCTGAAACCACCGCGCCGAGTTTGGAAAGGCAGTCATTGACAGCTGAAAGACGATCACATTCTTTTAAGCGCAGGCGGGCGGCATTTGAAATCACCGTCACACCGCTTTTTGCGGCCGCGGCTGCAACGGAAAGCACCGGCACAAGGTCGGGAATGTTCGCGCCGTCTATCGGAACGCCGTGCAGCTCTGCCGGTGAAACCGTGACGGCATCGCCGTGAATTTCCACCTTTGCACCCATTTCGGAAAGCAGGCGTACAATCGCTTTGTCGCCTTGTTCCGAATCTTGTCGAAGTCCCGTCACTGTCACGCTGTCGCCCAGCGCACCGGCGACCAAGTAAAACGCCGCGTTCGACCAGTCGCCCTCAACGGTAATTTCCCCGGGCGAGCGGTATTGCTGTTTTCCCGGAATGACAAAACCCTGTTCAGTCTCTTCAATTTCAATGCCAAACGCTCGAAGCGTGTGCAGCGTCATGCGAATATAGGGCAGAGATTCAACAGGCGGCAAAAGGGTCAATATGCTGTCTTCTGCCAAAAGCGGCAAGGAGAACAAAAGCCCCGTAATATATTGCGAGCTGACATCGCCGCGCAGGGTGTAATCCCCCGCGAGCAACTGCCCCTCGGTTTTTAAGGGGAACTGCTCTTTTTCGGGAAATCGAACGCCGTGCGCTTCCAAAGCTTCGCGCAAAGGCGTCACCGGGCGGTTGGGCAGCCGGCCGTGCCCGATGAATGTACCGTTTTTGCCGAGCGCGGAAACCAGCGGCAGCAAAAACCGCAGGGTTGAACCGCTTTCGCCGCAGTCAAGCACCACTTCTGTCGGTGTTTCACAGGCGTTCGGGTACACAGTAATCACGCCGTCAGAAAATTCCGCTTTTGCACCGAGTGCCGAAAGGCAATCGGCCGTTGCACGAATATCGTCTGATAAAATATTGCAAAAAATTTTGGTGGGCTTTTCGGCAAGCGCGCTTGCAATCAGCACGCGGTGTGCGTCGGATTTGGACGAGACCGCCGGGAGCGTGCCGTGGAGCTTTGCCGGTGTTAATCGAATATTCATGCGTTCAGCCCCTGTTTTGTAAATTTCAAAAGGCGGTCGGTGGGAATCGGGTACAGCACACATTTTCCCGCTTCTTCCGGCAAAATCAGCGTGATGCGGTCCCCGGCGCGTTTCTTATCGGAAAGTGCGCGGTCAGCAAGCTCCTCGGCGCTGTATTCCGTCTGCAATGGCAAATGATATTTCTGGAGCAATGGGCAAAGAAACTCATTGGCATCCGTTTTGCTCACTTTAAGCTTATATGCTGCGCGGGAAGCGAGCACCATGCCCACTGCCACCGCACTGCCGTGCGTAACTTCAAAATTACTGCATCCTTCAATCGCATGGCCGAGCGTGTGCCCAAAATTTAAAAGCCCGCGTTTGCCGTGGTCCTGCTCATCCTGCTCAACGACATCGCGTTTCAGCGTCACACAGCGGGTAATCACCGTTTCAAGATTATCTTTCGCCTCGTTTTCCAAAAGGAAATCCAAAAAAGCGCGGTCAAAAATCATGCCGTATTTAATGACCTCCGCCATGCCGTCGGCAAACTGCGCGTCAGAAAGCGTTGAAAGCGTGCTGTAATCGCAAAGCACCAGTTTTGGCTGATAAAAAGCACCTGCCAGATTTTTGCCGCCTTTTAAATCGATTGCGGTTTTGCCGCCGACGGAAGAATCCACACAACTTAAAAGCGTTGTGGGGATTTGCACATAGTCGATGCCGCGCTGATAAGTCGCCGCCGCGAACCCGGCAAGGTCGCCGACCACACCGCCGCCCAGCGCAACAACACAGTCCGAACGCATGACATGATTTGCCGCAAGAAATTCCAGCAACTCGCCGAACACCGTGATATTTTTAGACGCTTCGCCGTTTGGAAACACAAAGCGAATCGTTTCAAATCCGGCTTGTTTTAAAGAAGTCTCAACCGTGTCGGCATAAAGCCCATTGACAACATCGTCGGTCACGATTACAGCGGTTTTCGCCTTGGATACGGCGTGCAGATATTTGCCCGCCTGTTTTAAAAGACCGCTTTCAATATAAATCGTATAATTTGTGCTTGCCTGCACTTTTACGGTTTGCATAGCATATCTCCTGTCAGCTGCGGTATTGCCCGTCGATTTTTTCCTTGCGGTCGCTGCCCGCCTTCAAAAGCGCGTGCAGTGCCTTTTCGTCTTTTTCGTGCAGTGCCCGGCTGTACGCCTGTAAATTCTCAATCAAGCCGTCCAGTTCTGCGCTGAGATTATCTGTATTATCTAAAAACAGCTCGGTCCACATATCGGCATTGAGTTTGGCAACGCGGGTCAAATCTTTGTAACTGCCTGCGGAAAAGCCGTTGTGCACCTGTGCTTGCGGGCTTTTGACATAGGCGTTAGAAACCACATGCGCCAGCTGCGAAGTGTAGGCAATGATGCGGTCGTGCTCTTCGGGCGTTGAAATTTGGATATTTGTAAAACCAATCGACAAAAACAGTTTTTTCAGCCGCTCCATGTCGTTGATGTCCGCATTGTCGGGCGGGAGCAAAATCATGGATGCATCTGAAAACATATGTACTTCGGAATACGCAAAGCCGGAGAAATGCAGACCGGCCATCGGGTGCGCGCCATAAAAGGTAAATCCATTTTCTTTGGCACACTGCCAAAGCGGGTCGCAGATTACACGCTTTACGCCGCAGCAATCCATAACGATTGCGCCTTTTTTAAAGTTTTGCGCGTTTTGCAAAACATAGTCAAGCGTTGCCTGCGGGTAGAGTGCGGTAATCACCAAATCACACTCGGGCAGCTGCTCGGGCAAAAGTTCGTCGTCAATCGCACCCAGCAGCTTTGCCTTGAGCAGCACACCGCGGTCAATATCCGTTCCCAAAATCTCATTGCTTGTATTGTATTTCAGCGCCTTGGCGAGCGAACCGCCGATAAGGCCCAAACCTACGATTCCGATTTTCATTACTTTGCCTCCCGGACTGCCGCCAGAATTTTTTCAACACCCGCTGTTACTTCGCTGAAGCGTTCGGGCGTCAATGCCTGCGGACCGTCGCACAAAGCATGTGCGGGATCGTTGTGCACTTCAATCATCAGGCCGTCTGCGCCGCAGGCCGCCGCGGCAAACGCCATCGGTTTAACCATTCTGGCAATGCCGCAGGCGTGGCTCGGGTCAACAACTACCGGCAAGTGGGACATTTCTTTGAGCATCGGCACAGCGGAAAGGTCGAGCGTATTGCGTGTGGCGGTTTCAAAAGTACGAATACCGCGTTCGCAAAGAATAACCTTTTGGTTGCCCTCTGCCATAATGTATTCTGCACTCATCAAGAATTCCTGCAAGGTAGCGGAAAGGCCGCGCTTTAAGAAGATGGGTTTGTCGATTCTGCCAAGCTGTTTGAGCAACTCAAAGTTCTGCATATTGCGCGCGCCGACCTGAATAATATCGACATTTTCAAACAGCGGCAGGTGGGAAGCGTCCATGATTTCGGTAACAATCGGCATACCGGTTTCCTTTTTGGCTTCCAAAAGCAGTTCCAGCCCTTCGGCACGCATACCCTGGAACGCGTAAGGCGAAGTCCGCGGTTTGAACGCGCCGCCGCGCAAAATATTTGCCCCCGCCTTTTTCACATCTCGGGCAATGGATAAAATCTGCTCGCGGCTTTCCACCGAGCAGGGTCCGGCAAAATACTGGAAATTGCCGCCACCGATTTTGTAGCCGTTTATATCAATAACGGTGTCGTCCGGGTGAAATTTACGATTTGCGTTTTTATAGGGTTCGGAAATACGCTTGACATTTTCAACGATATCAAGCCCCTGAATCAAATCAATATCCACCTTGCTGGTGTCGCCGATAAGGCCGAGAATGGTTTGGTATTGCCCTTTGACCTTGTGTACCGACAGGCCCTGATTTTCAAGCCAGTCTGTCAAATTTTTGACCTTTTTCTGTTCTGCCTGGTCCTTTAAGATGACTACCATACTGTTTTTGCTCCTTCATATTGCATTTCTACAAAATAAAAAACTCCGCAGCGAATTTCACTGCGGAGTTGCTTTACAAAATTGCCCGAAAAAATCAGCAAACGAACTCTTTTACAGCGAAACTCGAAAAGACCTTGCCAAAAAAGCTGGTAAAGTAAAAGTAAAAGTATTCAGCTGTAAACATGAATTTAGACATTTGCTTTTTCCTTTCTGCATTCTCGCTAATTTTAGCGGTTTAAAGTATACTAACACCGCGTTCGCACATTGTCAACACTTTTTTGGAAATTTTTTAATTCTTTTTCGCCTTGGCATTGCGAAGCGCACGCAAAAGTTCATTAAACTTCGGCGGTTTGCCGTACATAAGCACACCGATGCGGTAAATCGCGGCGGCAAGGAAGCCCACGCCCACCGTAGAAAGCAACAATATTGCAACAGAAATTACGATTTCAACCGTCTCGACATGCCCCATGGCAATGCGGGTAAACATGGCAAGCGGCGAAGTGAACGGAATATAGGACGCAACCTTCATCAGCGTGCTGTCTACATTGCCGACCATAGAAAACATTGTAACCATAAAGGCGATAATCATCAAAAAGGTCACGGGCATAATCAGCGTGTTGACATCTTCAAGCCGGCTTGCAAGCGACGCCAATGCACCGTAAAGGAAAGAATAGAGCAAAAAGCCCAGCACGAAGAACAAAACTGTGTAAAGCATCATCGACACAGGCATGCCGAAAATGGATTCAATCACGGCGTTAGACGCCCAATAGGCTTTGTTGGCGCTGTAAAATGTGATTGCACTGCCCAAAAGCAACACGAGCTGGGTAAGCCCCGCCGCACCGGAACCGAGCACCTTGCCGAACATCAGATTCACCGGTTTTGCCGAGGTAATCAGCAGTTCCATAGCGCGCGAGCTTTTTTCCACAGCGACGCTTTGCGCGACAAACTGACCGTACATCAATACGGCAAAATACAACAGGAACATTAAAATATAGGTATAGAAAAAGCTTTGCGACTGGTCTTTACCAAGCACGACCGGCTCAGCGGTCACCGCCGCAGTCATCACAGACTGCGCCTGTTCTTCGGTTAATCCATACTGTGCCATCACCGCGTATTGCTGGCGCAGGGTAAGCATTTCGCTTATGGCATAAGAGGTTGTGTCTGACAGCGCGCCGGTTTGGGTGATATATTTGTACTGCGTAGGGCTTTCAAGCAGCACGGCAGCGTCATAGGTACCGTCGGCCACACCGTTTTTCAGCGCCTCCAAATCATTTGCAACAGCCGTCACGGTCGTGTTCGGAAGCCCTGTTTGCATATATTGAGCAGCATCTGCCGCACTTTCGCTGCAGTTGCTTGCTATGGCAATGGTTTTCGGCGAGGTGTCGGAAAACACCGGGAGCGAAACTTCTTTACCCTCGGTAATCCGCGGGTAAAACAATACCCCAGCCATCAACACGATTAACAACGCTGTCAGTATGACAAAAATCTTGTTGCACACATAGCTTTGATATTCAAACCAGAAAATATGACGAAACTGCTTCATACCGAACCCTCCGTATAATGCACAAAAATCTCATTGAGCGTGGGCTCTTTAACGACGAACGCATCCACCGCACCGGCAATCGGTTCTAGCGCCTTGTAAAGCGGCTCTTTGTCCTGCGGCGAGCACAAGGTCACAGCAACTTTACCGTCTGTGATTTCATGGGCTGTCACAAAGGGAAGGGCCTGCTCTGTCAGGAAATCATTGATTTTTTGCGGTGCTTCACCGGAAAGCAAAATGGTACGGCGGTCGAAGCTGCGTTTAATCTCGCTGATATCACCGGAAAGCACGATTTTTCCGCCGTTTAAAACGGCAATATCGTCACAGAATTCTTCGATATAATTCATTTGGTGACTGGAAAACAGCACGATGCGCCCCTGCGAAATAAGCTCGCGCACCAAATCTTTTAAGAGCATCGCGTTAACCGGGTCAAGACCTGAAAAAGGTTCGTCTAAAATAATAATATCCGGGTCGGCAATGAGTGTTGCAATGAGCTGAATTTTCTGCTGATTGCCTTTGGAGAGCGTGTCCAGCCGTTTGTCGCGGTATTCAGTCATTTCCAGTCGTTTGAGCAGCCGGTCGGCGTTCGCTGCCGCCTGGCGCTTGGTAAGCCCCGCGAGCATGCCGAAATACAAAAGCTGTTGCAGAACAGGCTTTTTCGGGTACATGCCGCGTTCCTCAGGCAGATAGCCGATTTTGACTTTACCCGGTGTCATTGGCTGACCGTTAAGCAGCACTTCACCGCTGTCGGGCGAAAACACCTGCATAATGATGCGAATGGTCGTGGTCTTACCGGCGCCGTTGCGCCCCAAAACACCAAGCGCACGCCCGCCGGTTACCGAAAACGAAACGCCCCGCAAAACAGATTTTTCACCGAAGCTCTTATATAGATCCACGGTTTTCAGTTCCATAAAAGTTTACACCTCCGCACTTGATTGCCGTGCATAAATAGTATATAATTCATATTGCATTTATTGTATAAGAAACATGGAAAATAATCAACAAAAAAGTATAGAATGATGCGAGGAACACTTATGGTACGCGAACTGACCGAAAAAAATCTTATCTATCAGCTCCGGCAATATAAGGTCAAACGGCGGGTGCAATTTTTCCCGGAGACCGAATCCACCAACACAGTTGCAAAAAAGCTGTGCAGTGAGGGCAAGGGCGCGGGCGCACTGATTGTTGCAGACTGCCAGACCGCCGGGCGCGGCAGACTCGGCCGCGCATTTTGCTCACCGAAAGGTACGGGCATTTATGTCACGCCGAACGATGTTTTGTATGAGGGCAAAAAGCTTTGCGGCATTTTGTGCGAAATTGTTAATGTCAACAACCGCCCGAAATATGTGGCGGTCGGCGTGGGAATCAATGTCCAGCCCGGCGCGTTCCCGGACGATGTCGCTTGTGTTGCAGGCGCGATTTCTGAATTTTACCAAGGCGAAATTGACCGCAATGAGCTTTGCATTGAGCTTGTGCACAATTTAGACCGTTATATTCAGCGGACAAACGCGCTCACCGAAGACAACAAAGAGGTCATCGACCGCTTAAAAGCCTGCTCGGCGACGCTCGGGCAGATGTTGCGCGTCATTTTACCGGAAGAAAGCTACGACGCGCGCGTGTTGGACATTGCGCCAAACGGCGGGCTTGTCGTAGACACCGCAGAGGGCGAAAAAATCGTTACCTCCGGCGAAGTGGTTCATATTCGGTGAAAATTTTGTTTTTCCACGGCACGGGAAATCCCGTGCCGTTTTTTATTATGCTTCTGCAGAAAACAGCGTTTCCACAAGTTCTTTGCAGACCTTGTATGCCCCGAACGGCACAAAAAAGCGAAAGCGCTCTAATTTTGTCCCGGCACGCAGAGTAAAGCCTCTGCCGAGCAGTCCGTCTTTTTCATAAGGGATTTTCTTTTCGTTTAATGCGCTTTCCAAAATGCCGGAGGCAAAAAAGTCCAGTTCCGTTAAAAACACCGCATCGTTTACTTTTGCAGGGGGTAAACGCGTTTTTCCACAGATTTCACATACCGGCACGGCATTCAGCACGCGGCAATGCGGACAATAATAAGCCGTATTGCCCCCGGTTTCCATAAAGAAAATGTCATGCACCGAACAGTTGCAAACAGCGGCAATTTTCAGCGCGAGGCTCACCGACGGATCTGCATTGCCTCGCTCAACGGAGCTAATCGTCTGCCGGGAAACCCCGACCAAATCGGCAAGCTGCGCTTGGCTGTACCCAAGCGATTCCCGTATTTCCGCCAATCGATTTTGTGCCATACAATACACACCCTTTCTTTGTATTTTGCCAACTCTTTTTGTCAATTCCATTGTATTCTTGTAAAGAACACTTGTCAATTCGAAAAAATGCACAAAGTTTGAGTGTTTTTTGTTTGTAAGTAAGTCTGCTGTGGATTTAGCGCAAAACGATTTGTTCTGCTTTTTCTTTTTCTGTGGCAAACCATTCGCTTTTCAGCAAACTGTGAAAGGAAATGTCTAAAAATTCTCCGTTTGCTGTTTTAAAAAATTCGCGTTTTGTGCCTTCATAAGTAAATCCGCATTTTTGCGCCACTCTGCCTGACGCGGGATTTTTTACCGCGTGTGAAATTTCAATACGGTTCATGCCGATTTCTTCAAACAGATAAGCGCAAACCGCCCGGACGGCTTCCGGCATAATCCCTTTTCGCCAATACGCCGTTCCAATGCAATAGCCAAGCGCGGCGGCTTCGTCACGCTCGCTGATTTCCACAGCACTGATATTGCCAACAGGCTGGTTGTCAAGACAGATTGCCCAGTTGTAAAAGTCCGGCTTTTCATATTCTGCGCACCAGCTTTCTAAAAGCTGTTTTGTAAACACCGGGGAAGTGTGCGCCGGCCAAGTCAAATACCGCGTAACGCGCGTATCATTTGCCCAGTTTTCAAACATAAGGTTTGCGTCCTCCACAGTAAAGCGACGCAAAGTAAGCCGCTTTGTTTGCAGTGTTTTTGTTCCTTGATGGGTTAACATATTTATCCTTCCTTTCTGAAAATATCTAAAGTGTGGTGGGACAGGCCGACCATGTCCTGCCGCTCGCAGGTTGCCAAGTCGTATTTTAAACACAGGTCGTGTTTCGACAGCAGTCTCCCCTGTTCGTCATAGCTTTGGTAATCGTTTTTCAAATACGCTTTTGTTTCCATGTGGATTCCCCCTTGAAAATAATAAAAAAGCAGTGCAGGCTTTTACTCAAAAAGCCTGCACTGCGTAATTCCTATCCGTGTTTATCTATTTTAGACGGTCAGGGTACGACAAAGCAAGCCCGCAGCTGTCGAAATACTTAGCCGGGACAAAATGCATTTTATACATTTTTTCAAAACAACCGATACGGGTTTGCATTGCTGTACCTCCAAATTTTTTCCTATTGTAAACAGGAAATCCTCTTTTGTCAAGAAAAAATTAAAAAACAGCGGGGAAAGCACTTCCCCGCTGTTGGTTTGCTATCCGTTTACGCAAATTCACAAATGCTGTTCAAAATAAATTTGCCGTTTTTATATTTCTGCGCGCCGGACTCGAAAATGCCGGTCACCTTGCCGTCTTTGGTATCAATGCCCTCTAACAGCGGCGGCAGGCGGAGCCGGGAAATAATATCGGTTCTGCAAAGCGAATAGACCGGCACATCGCGGTCGGCATAATTGAGCCAATAGGCCGGTTCTTCTTTTGTCACATCGGCGTATGTATAAAGCCACGAATCTGTGTTGCGGCCATAGGAAACACTCAAGGCAAAGGTCCCGTCTGAAAGCCGAGCAAAGCCTTGCACACGGTTAGGCACGGTAAATGCCGCGGTCGGCGTGACCGTTGTTTCGGGAATTTCGGCAAACGCATCGTTGATTTCCGAAAGCGTATAGGCGTTGCAGCGCGCAAAGCTCAATTCGGTCGTGGAAACCTGCATATGGTGCGTGGGGTCGGTGTCATAACGCCCGTCGGAATAATAGGTGTAAAATTCACCGGCATACAAATATTCGCCGTCTGTTGCAATGTAAGAACACTTCACATCGGTTACAACAGACTCGGTCAGCATGACCGGCGCGCCGTCAGAAGCGGCTTGCAGGCGGTCAAGCGAAATGCGGTAAATTTGATTTCCGTCGCAGATATACACATAAGTTTCATCATCTGCCACGCCGCCGGCATGCCCGGTAAACGCGGTACCGTCATTTTGATGCAGCAAAACGGTTTTCAGCCGTTTGCCGGTTTGGGCGTCCACCATAGCCAAAATGGAGGCCTCATCGTCATGGTAGTAGGAAATAATATAGGCGTCTGCCGCTTCGCAATAACAATAACCTTGCGGCACATATCCTTTTTCAGTTTCGGGAATGGCGGCAAGGGGTGTGTAGCCGGTATAATTTGTGCTGCGCTGCACAATGCCGGAAATCCCGCGCCAAAGCACCTCGCCGGAATGCGCCAAAGATGTGCGGTAGGTGTTGGCGGCCGAGGGTGCGTTCACACCACTCACAACATAGCCGAATATCCCGGCCGTCAAAAGAAGCATCAGCGTAAGCGCCAACCATCTTTTTTGCAGAAGTCGCACAAAGGACTCCCCCTTTCTTTAGTTTCAATATACCACATCTTCAAGCAGTTTGCAATCGGGGCAAAGAAAAACAGACGGATAAATATCCGCCTGTTTTTTGCTTATTTTCGCAGCAATATTTTTTGCACGCTCGGGCGCAAAGCGAGCGCCAAAACCGTGCACAACACGATTTTTGCAAGGTCGCCCGGAATGAACGGCAACGCCGTAAGCGAGAGCGCTGCGATAAAAGAAGTCCCGGCGTAAACCATGTACCACGCCGTACCAACCACATAGCACACGACCAAGGACAACAACATCGCCGCCGCCATATAGCTACCGCGTACAAACGCACGCTTTTTGGAAAGCTTGCGGTCGTAAATAATCATCATCGCCGCTATAATCAGCGAAACGAACGGGAAGATGACCAAATAGCCGCCCGTGGGGCCCGCCAAACGGGCAACACCAGACTGAAAACCGGCAAACACCGGCACGCCCACAGCCCCGAGCAACAGATAGACAAGCTGTGAAATAAAAGCGGTTTTGACCGGCAACAGAAGCCCTGCCAAATAAACGGCAATCAACGAGCAGGAAATCGGCACGGGACCAATGGGCAGAGATATCTGCGAAACCACAGCCGTGATTGCCGCAAACACGCCACAGGTCACCACGGAACGAATCGCAGCCGCAGAACCTGCTTTATATGCTTTTTGCTCCATGCGAAATGCCCCTTACAGAATCACGCCGAGTGTGCCCGCAGGCGCCATAACAGCGTTGGATTCGTCAGTGTCAATGTGCATGGCAAGCGCATAGTTGGGGCTGACGCGCACGACGGTGTCGCCAAACACCAGTGAACGCTCCGCCGACTTGATTTCAACGGAAACGACCTGTTTGTCGGAAAGGCCGTATTTCTCGGCATCTTCCGGCGTCATATGTATGTGTCTTTTAGCGATAATAACGCCTTCCGAAAGTTCGACTTCACCGGCAGGGCCAACGAGCTTGCATGCGCCGGAACCGGCAACATCACCGGACTCACGCACGGGCGCTGTAATGCCGAGGCTTCTCGCGTCGGAAGCAGAGATTTCCACCTGGTCTGCCGAACGCTCCGGCCCGAGAATGGAAACAGCCGGGAAGCTGCCTTTCGGCCCAATGACCTGTACACGCTCCATGCAGGCAAACTGCCCGGGCTGGGAAAGGTCTTTTTTCTTGGTGAGCTGGTAACCTGCGCCAAACAGCGTTTCCAGCGTCTCTTTTGTAACATGCACATGGCGTGCGGAGGTTTCAACCAAAACTGTTTTTTCCATTTTTACTATCCCCTTATTCTATAATTCTCTTATTTGCCCGCAAGTTCGGCACGCGCCGCACGGATATTTGCAACAAAGCGTTTGCCGGTCTCGGTAATCAGCTTATAGTCACCGGTCTTTGCGCCAGCGGTAAGCGAAGAACCTGCGCCGACGGCAACTGCACCGGCTTTGATCCATTCACCGACATTGTCTGCATTGACACCGCCGGTGGGCATCATTTTTGCGTAAGGAATCGGCCCGCGAATGTCTTTAATGATTTTCGGTCCAAAGAGGTCAGCCGGGAATACTTTCAGAATGTCTGCGCCGTTTTCCATAGCAAGCAAACCTTCGCGCACGCTCATAATGCCGGGCATCATCGGCACTCTGTAACGGTTGCACAAGTGCAAAGTGTCGAGGTCCAAAGCCGGGCTTACGATATACTGCGCGCCGGAAAGCATGGCGATGCGAGCGGTGGTTGTGTCAAGCACCGTGCCTGCGCCGAGAATGATTTGGTCGGGCGTGTAACGGGTTGCCAGCTCTTCGATAACTTTATCTGCATGCGGCACGGTAAAGGTCAGCTCAATGGCTGCCACGCCGCCTTCGATGCAGGCATCGGTAATGCGAATCGCTTTATCCACAGATTCTGCACGAACGACCGCAACGATGCCGCAGTCTTGAATCTTCTGTAAAATTTGCTCTTTATCCATACATACATCTCCTGTAATGTTTATCGGTGTAATTTAGCGTTGCACTCTCGCGCCGGCGCCGCCGATGATGTTCTCTACTTCTTTCAGGGAAGCCATAGAGGTGTCGCCGGGGGTCGTCATAGCCAGTGCGCCGTGCGCCACACCGTAGTTGACCGCTTTCTGCGGGTCACCGGTGGTCATCAGACCATAAATAAGTCCCGAAGCAAAGCTGTCGCCGCCGCCGACACGGTCGAAGATTTCAAGACCGGGAAGCGAAAGCCCGTTGTAAACCTTGCCGTCGGCATAGCAAATGGCGCTCCAGTCGTTGACCGTTGCGGTCTTTACGGTACGAAGTGTAGTAGCGATTACCTTGAAGTTCGGATAAACCTTGACGACCTCGCCAAGCATTTTATAATAGCCCTCAATGTTCAGGGATTTGAGGTTTTCATCATTGCCCTCTACCTCAAAACCAAGGCAGGCGGTGAAGTCCTCTTCGTTGCCGATCATAACATCAATGTATTTCGCAATTTCGCGGTTAACTTCCTGCGCCTTTTCCTTGCCGCCGATGTCTTTCCAAAGAGACGGACGGTAATTTAAGTCATAGGAGACAATCGTGCCGTATTTTTTCGCAGTTTTGACCGCTTCGATAACCACACCCGCCGTGGTATCAGACAGCGCCGCAAAAATGCCCCCGGTGTGCAGCCAGCGCACGCCGAGTGTACCGAAAATATATTCCCAGTCAATATCACCGGCTTTTAACTGGGATGCCGCTGTGTTGCCGCGGTCAGAAACGCCCATAGCACCGCGGATTCCATAGCCGCGCTCGGTAAAATTGAGACCGTTGCGAACGGTTCTGCCGATGCCGTCGTATTTTCTCCACTGAATAAGGAAAGTGTCCACGCCGCCTTGGAGCATGAAGTCCTCGACCAAACGGCCGACTTCGTTGTCAGCAAGCGCGGTAACCGCTGCCGTTTTCATGCCGAAGCAACGGCGAAGCCCTCTGGCAACATTGTATTCGCCGCCGCCTTCCCATGCGCGGAAGGAACGGGCGCATTTGATTCTGCCCTCGCCCGGGTCTAAGCGCAGCATAATTTCACCAAGGGAAATCATATCATAAGTGTAAGTGCCCGGTTGCTTTAATTGTAAATCCATTGTTGTCAACTCCGTCAAATTTGTTATGAAGCGGTCATACCGCAAAATGATTGCCGAGAAGAATTGCCGCTTCCGTAAGCAAAAGAAGCAAAATTCCGAGAGCCAAACTCAGCTTTGCTTTTTGAGAAAAAGCAGGTTGTTTTTGGCTTTTGCCCTCTATAATCGTCAGCGTCTCGCCGGATTTCGGTGTTTCTTCTGCTGCATCGTCGGTCATTGCCGCCTTTCTGCGCAACCGCGCACAGCGAATCAGCAATATAACTGCGGCGACAAGGCAAATTAATGCAATCAAATACCAATACATCTTTTTCCGCCTCTCCGGGAAAACCCGTTATTCAGACACCGGAATATGCGTTGAAACCGCCATCCACCGGAATGGTGGTGCCGGTAATGAAGCCCGAATACGCTTCGTCGCACAAGAACAAGAGCGTACCGTCGAGTTCTTCCGGCTCGCCGAAGCGTTTCATGGGCGTTGCGGCAAGAATTTTACCCGTGCGCGCCGTGGGCGTGCCGTCGGGATTCCACAAAAGCGTCTTGTTCTGATTGGTGGAGAAAAAGCCGGGCGCAATCGCATTCACGCGGATGCCCACATCGGCAAAATGCACTGCCATGAACTGTGTGAAGTTGGTAACTGCCGCTTTTGCCGCGGAATATGCCGGAATCTTTGTAAGCGGACGATAAGCGTTCATGGAGCTGACCATGACGATGCAGGTGTTCTTTTTCTGCGCCATGTCACGCGCAAAAACCTGTGTCGGAATCAGTGTGCCTAAGAAATTGAGATTGAACACGAACGAAATGCCCTGCGGGTCCAAGTCAAAGAAAGTCTTGATGTTTTCGTCTTTATTGGTCAAATCCACCGCTTCCAGCGTTTCTTTGGTGGTGGTGCCCTTCGGGTTATTGCCGCCGGCGCCGTTTAACAGAATGTCACAAGTGCCAAGCTTTTCGTTGACAATCTTGCGTGCGTTTTCCATGCTTTCTGGTTCCAGAACATTGCAGCCGACTGCAATCGCTTCGCCGCCGTCTGCGGTGATTTCATCGACGACTTTCTGCGCCGCTGCTTCGTTCAAATCCAAAACCGCAACCTTCACACCCTGTTTGGCGAGCACCTTGGCAAAATCGCCGCACAGCACCCCGCCGCCGCCGGTCACAACTGCTACTCTGCCTTTTAAATTCTCATGCGTCATGTTATTTACCCTCTTTCTGTTTTGCAACGGCTTCCCAAAGCCCGTTCAAATAAGCTGCGCCGAGCGCGCGGTCATAAAGGCCATAGCCGGGTCGCGCAACTTCGCCCCAGATCATTCTGCCGTGGTCGGGACGGATGTAACCGTCAAACCCGACATCCTGAAGCGCTTTTACAATTTCATACATATCTAAAGAGCCTGTCTCGCTTTCATGCGCGGTTTCGTTGAAATGTCTGCCCTCGACCTTGATGTTGCGTAGGTGCGCAAAATAAATGCGGTCGCCGACTTCGCGAATCATGGCAGGCAAATCATTTTGCAGGTTCGCGCCCAACGAACCGGTGCAGAAAGTAAGTCCGTTATATTTGCTGGGCACTGCCGTAAGCAGGCGTTTAAGCGCCGCAATATCGGTGATGATGCGCGGCAGACCGAAAATGCCCCATGGCGGATCGTCCGGGTGGATCGCCATTTTGACATCACATTCCTCACAGGTGGGCATAATTTGCTCTAAGAAATAAATCAAGTTTTTCCAAAGGTCTTCTTCGGTAACACCTTTGTATTTCTGGAACAGTTCTTTGATTTCACCCATGCGTTCGGTTTCCCACCCGGGCATGGCATAGCCGTTGGAACGGTCGTCGATTTCGCGGAACATATCCTCGGGGGATTTGCCCTCGATTTGCAGCCCGTCGTAGGAAAGGCAGGTCGCACCGTCGCCCATATCCATGGAAAGGTCGGTGCGTGTCCAGTCAAAGACCGGCATGAAATTATAGCAAATCACCTTAACGCCCGCTTTTGCGAGATTGCGGATGCTTTCTTTATAATTTTCAATATACTTCTCCCGCGTGGGAAGCCCGATTTTGATATCCTCGTGCACATTGACGCTTTCAATGCACTCCATCGTAAGCCCCGCCGCTTCAATTTCCGCTTTCATTTTCAGAATATCTTCGAGCGGCCACGCTTCCCCTGCCGGCAAATAATGCAGTGCGGGAACCACGCCGACCACGCCGGGAATCTGACGAATCTGTTCAAGCGTGACGGTGTCTTTGTCCTGCCCGAACCAACGAAAAGTCATCTGCATTGGATCATCACCTTTCTAATTTCGATATTCTCCCATTCTTACTTATTGTATCACCGTTCTTTGGTTTTATCAACCGAAATCTTATTGCATACGCGTAAAAAGCCCTGCTGAAAAACAATGGATTTATAGGCAATATGTTGGCAAAAAACACCCGCCTTGCAAAAGCAGGCAGGTGCTCAAAATCAGGGTTCATCATCAAAAAGATCCTGCGGGTAATAATCCCACATCGCGCGTTCCTCATCTTCGGTCAGCGGTACTGCCGGGCACTCGGCAAACGCTTCTAATTTTCCGGTACGCATCCAAATTGACGGGTCAATGCGCAAGGTGTATCCGCAAGCGTTCGGGGTCATCCACTCGTGCAGCGGTGCTTCGGGAATGGCGAACGCAGCCATCAGCGCCATAATGACGCCGCCGTGGGTAACGACTGCCGTGCTGGGCACGCCAGCGTGCAAAATACCGTTGACGATTTTCACCATCGCGCCGCAAACACGGTTGTTGAAATCAAGCTGACTTTCTCCGAAGGGCAGCGGAGTTTCGGGACTTGTTCCGGCAAGCCACACGCGAAATGCTTCTTCATCTTTCAGCTCGTCGGCCGTTTTCCCCTCAAACTCGCCGAAATCGTATTCGGAAAGATCCTCCATGATAATCGGCTCTTTGTCCGGATAAATGCGCTTTGCCGTTTGCAGGCACCGCTTTAGGGGGCTTGAAAACACAGCGTCCACCTCGGGGTAGCCGCCGTATTCTTCTTTCAGTTTGTCAATCTGCGCAAGGCCCTCGGGCGTAGCATCCATGTCGGTGTGGCCTATGTACTGTCCGTCCAAGTTGCCTTGGGTCATGGCGTGACGAATCAAATGCAGCTGATAGGTTTTCATAAAATACTCCTTTTTGCTCAGACAATATACAAATTGTCGATTTTATGTTATAATGAAAATACAATGTGTATAAAAGAGGTGCGTTTTGATGAACGAAACATTTTCCGCGCGGCTTTCCACCCTTCGAAAAGAACGGGGATTAAGCCAAAAAGAAGCCGCCCAAGCGCTGGGCATTTCCGGCGCACTGCTTTCCCATTATGAAAAAGGCATTCGGGAATGCGGCTTGCAATTCATTTGCAAAGCGGCGGCGTTTTACGATGTAAGCTGCGACTATCTGTTGGGCGTCAGCAACACGCGGCGTTCTATCAACGAGGAATTTGACGAAAAGGACACAGCCCAAGACAAAGAGTTTCGGCTGGGCACCATGTTCCGCGCCGCCGTCATGCTCAACGACACCCTTTCCGCCGCAGGCGGACCTGCGGCGGGCAAGCTGCGCAATTATTTTGCACTCTCGATTTACAGAATTGCGGTTTTAGCGGGTGAGACCGGCGCCATCCCGAAAGAATGGATTACCTTGCCGCACGGCACGGCAGAGATTTTAAGTGCAGCTGTTATGGACAGCATCGTCAAAACCGGGTTTGCAAACCAGGAAAAAACCGCCCGGAACCCGGCGACTGAACCGTTGTGTGTCAAAACCATTTTGGAAAACAGCGAACGCATTTTGCAAAAGGAATTCTGCGCACTGCTTTCTATGCCTGACACAGCACCTCAAAATACGCCTGCGGATGGCCGCAAGTCGGGCATGTAAGCGGCGCCTCCTTGCCGGTGTGCACATGGCCGCAGTTACGGCAGACCCAAACGGTCTCGCCGGTTTTGGAAAACACAACGCCGTTTTCTAAATCTTCCCGCAGTGTGCGGTAGCGTGCCTCGTGGCGGTTTTCGATTGTACCGACGCGGTCAAACAGACAGGCGAGCTCGTCAAATCCCTCTTCGCGCGCGGTCTTTGCAAATGAAGCGTACATTTCGGACCATTCGTAATGCTCTCCGGCAATCGCCGAAGTTAAATTTTCGACGGTCGCGGGAATGGTATCGCTGTTTAAATGGCGGAACCAAATTTCTGCGTGCTGAGCTTCGTTGTGCGCGGTTTCTTCAAAAATCGCCGCCATTTCTTCGAATCCCTCTTTCCGCGCTTTATTGGCGAAAATTCGATATTTTGTATTGGCCTGCGACTCGCCTGCAAAGGCGGCCAGCAGGTTTTTTTCAGTTTTACTGCCCTTGAAATCCATAAAAACACTCCTTATTTTAGAATGGTTTTAGGATTTCCTGCAGGCGTGCATTTATGCGAAAAGCATTTATGACAAAACCTCGGCAAGATGCTCGAGCGCATAGCACTTGCAATGCTCTAAAATCCGGGTTCTGTCTGCCTTTTCCGCAAACGGTGCGTCAAATTTGGATACAGCGTCATCGGCATCATACGCCGCGCGAGCCTCTGTCACAAGGGCGGAGAGTTCTTCTTCCCCGACAGCCGAAAGCGCAGGAGACGCCAGAGAACAAAGCGGTTCGCCGTTGTTCCCTAAGAAAAACGAAAGCGAAGTTTCGGTATCTTCCAAAAAATAATACAGCGTATATAAATATTGACTTTCAACCGGCAGCGTTTGGAAGCACGCCTCGGGGTCTTCTGCGCGCTCGATTTTACTTTGCAAAACAGCATTGACGCCGTCGAGCACCTCACGGGCATCGCAGGCTTCAATTTGGTCTTTTGTTGCGTGCTGAAATTTTTCTTTCAGCGCTTTCAAACGGTCTATTTCTTCTAAAAACTGCTTTTTGTCGCTGTTGTGCTGTTGCAGCGCGCCGGAGGCTTTATACAAAACAAACACGGTCACTAAGCACAGCACGGCGAAAAGCACCCATAAATACCAGTACTCCATTTTTTCTTCCCTCTTACTGCGTCAACGCTTTATAAATTTCACTTTTTTTGATGCCGCTTTCTTTCGCCGCGATTTTTGCGGCTTCGTTTTTGGAAACACCTTTTTTCACCTGCTTTTGCGCGAAAGTTACCGCTTCGTCGAGCGTCCATTGTATATCGGGCGCAGGTGCAGCGCCGGAAACAACCAGCACAAACTCGCCTTTCGGCGGCGTTTCACTATATTTTTCGCATGCGGCAGAAAGGGTCGTGCGTTCAATCGTTTCGTGAATTTTGGTAAGCTCGCGCACCAGTGCGATTTCCCGGTCGCCGAACGCGGCATACATATCCTGTAAGGTCGCAAGCAGTTTGTGCGGTGCTTCGTAAAACACCATGGTGCGTTCTTCCGACAGCAAACTTTCAAGATGCTTGCGGCGGCTGGGCTTGTTGGTGCTTAAAAAGCCTTCAAAGGTAAAACGGCCGGTCGAAAGACCCGACACCGCCACCGCGGTGGCAAAAGCTGTCGGGCCCGGCACGGCGCAAACCTGCACACCGTGCTGGTGGCACAGATTTACCAAATCCTCGCCCGGGTCGGAAATCGCGGGCATACCCGCATCGGTCACCAGCGCACAGCTTTCGCCGCCGAGAAGCCGCGCCAAAATCTTTTCGCCGCGTTCGCGTCGGTTATGTTCATAATAGCTCATCATGGGCTTGTGAATTTCAAAGCGGTTCAGCAGCTTTTGCGTGACGCGCGTATCTTCCGCCGCGATAAAATCACAGCTATGCAGCGTTTCAATCGCGCGCGGGGAAAAGTCGGACAAATTGCCAATCGGCGTACCGACCACATATAAAATCCCGGCCATTCACTCGCCCTCCTTTTGCTTTTCTTCTGCATATGCGCCGGTAATGCGGCGCAGTTCTTCGCTTTCGGTGCCATCGGTTTCATACAAAAACAAATTCGGCAGCACTGTCATGCCGCGCTTGCCGCCGCTTCTTCCTTCAATCAGGCAAAGCCACGGCGGGCAGTCCTTGTTTTTCGCCACCAGTCTGAGCCGCTTCGGCTCAATTTTTTGCGCTTGCATTGCCGCCATGGTTTCTGCCAACCGTTCGGGACGGATGCACACACAAAACCGGCCGCCGAATTTCAACAGTTTAGAAGCGGTTTTTGCGACATCGTCGAGCGTACAGTGGATTTCATGGCGCGCGATTTGCGCATGTGTCGCGCCGTTCTTTATCCCTGCCCCCGCCGCCTTATAGGGCGGGTTCATCGTCACAAGGTCATATGCGCCGTTGGGAAGTACCACAGGCGCTTCTTTTAAATCTAAATGATATGCCGTAAGCGCACACTCGGCATGATTATAATCAATTGATTTTTGGAACTGCAAAAACGCCTGTTCCTGCAGCTCCACGCCGTCCACGGCGGTGCAGAGCCTGTCCCGAAACCACAGAAGCGGGATGATTCCGCAGCCCGTTCCGAGGTCGCAAGCCTTGTCTTTTCGTTTCGGCGCGGCAAAATCTGCCAACAGCATGGCATCCGTGCCGAAAGTATGCGCTGCAGACACAAAAACGCCTGTATCTGCGTTTAAAAATTCGATGTGGTCCGATTTACGGTTTTTTGTCTGTTCCATATCGGTCATTGTAACATAAATCCCAAAAAAAGTAAAAGAAAAAGACTGCCGAAGCTCGGCAGTCTTTGAACATTTTGCCTTTTATTCAGCAGAAGGCGCGCCAACGGGGCAAACATCTGCGCAGTTGCCGCAGTCGATGCAGGTATCTGCGTCGATCGCATATTTACCGTCGTCCTCGTGGATGGCTTCCACCGGGCACTCTGAAGCGCAAGCGCCGCAGCCGATGCAAGTGTCTTTGTCGATTGAATATGCCATTCCTCTGACCTCCTTCTATAAAAGATTAGTTTTATTCTATCATATTTTTTTAAAATAGCAAGTATTTTTATTCGATTCCTTTGAGCGCTTCAATCTCTTTTTTGTCAAGCTTAATTTGTGCGTCACGAATCAGCTTGACCTGATGGCGTTCAATGACCACGGGCGCCGCGTCGGGGCGGCGGTCAAGTCGAATGGTAAGCATGCCTGTAAGCAGATTGTTGTCGAGCACGGTGCCCCTGCCCTCGCGTGTTTCTACGACAGCGCCGATTTTCGGCGTATGGCGCAAAAGATGCTCATAAGCCTCCTGCTCATATTTCAGGCAGCACATCAACCGCCCGCAGGTACCGCTGATTTTGGTGGGGTTGAGCGACAGCCCCTGTTCCTTTGCCATTTTGATGGAAACCGGCTGAAAATCGCCGAGAAATGAACTGCAGCAGAACGGTCGGCCGCAAATGCCGAAGCCGCCAATCATTTTGGATTCGTCGCGCACGCCGATTTGTCGAAGCTCAATGCGGGTGCGGAACACGCCCGCCAAATCTTTGACAAGCTCGCGGAAATCCACGCGCCCGTCAGCGGTGAAATAAAATAATATCTTGCTGGAATCGAAGGTATATTCCGCATCGACAAGCTTCATTTCCAGTTTATGCGCACGGATTTTCTGTTCACAGATATCAAACGCTTTTTTCTCTTTTTCGCGGTTTTCCTCTACAATTTTCAAGTCCGCTTCTGTCGCGGCACGGATAATACGCTTTAAGGGCTTGACGATTTCCTCTTCGGGCACATCGCGGTTTTCCATGGCGACTTCACCGCATTCCACACCGCGTGCCGTTTCAACAATCGCTTTATCGCCCTTTTTAAATTTCATGGAATCGGGGTCAAAGTAATAGACTTTCCCGACTTCTTTAAATCGGATTCCGACAACTTCTGCCATTCTATTCTTCCTTTCAGAATTCCGTTTTATTCTCTGCCGCGCGCCGCAATCGGTAACAAAGCCCCGTTACAAGCAGATTGGTGTTCGCGTTGCGTTCGGCATCCGCGCGCAGCGCTTCTGCCGCGTTCCACAGCGCATATAGTTTGCGGTTGGTTAATTTATCGCATAAAAGCGCTGCCGATTCGGCAAACTGCTCTGCTGCCACACCGCCGTTTTTCAGTTTCAATGCGTTTTCAAAAATACCGCTAAGGCACAAAAGCACCGTTTTAATGGCGTCGCGGTCTTTTTCAAGCGGTGCGGTCTGCCGCAAAAGCATAAGTTCATTGGGCGAAACGACCGCTTCGGCAATGTTGGAAGCAGTTTCGAGTGTTTCTGCAGAGAACGGGCAGGCTTCCCCCGCAAGCGACAGCACGACCGCGCGGGAAAGCACTGTGGGTAGCATCGAAAACCGGCTGTCACAAGTCAGCACAAAATAGACGCCCGCAGGCGGTTCTTCCAAAATTTTCAGAAGCGCGTTTTCGCTGCTGTCATTCATATTTTGACTGTCTTCCAAAATATAGACCTTGCTTTCCCCGTCATTCGGCAACACAAAAGCATCCTGCCGAATTTCCCGGCAAGTCTCCACCTTGAAAATGCTGTTTTTCTTTTCCGGCGCATAAAGCTTAATGTCCGGGTGGCTGTTTGCGCGGCTTTTTACACAAGCGCGGCACACCCCGCACGGGCGTTCGCCTGCACCAACGCACACCAGCGCCGCTGCAATTTCTTTCGCAAGCGCACGGCGTTCTTCTTCACTGCCGCCCTCCAAGAGCAAGGTCTGCGGCAAGGTTCCCCGCCGCAAGCGGCTTTCCAAAAACTGCCGGTCACCGCCGGTCAGCGAATAGTCGCTCCAGCTCATAATTTATAGAACTGCTCCACATCCAACACGAACACGGTTGCGCCGCCTACGGTTACTTCCACGGGAACGGAAATCAGAGAATCCCCTATGTAAGTGGAATTCACCGGCACCTGCTGCTTGCGCTGGCTTGAAAATTCTTCAATCACCGACAGCGCCTGCTGCACCTGCTCTTCCTCCACACCGATCATCATCGTAACATTTCCGGCACGCAGGAAGCCGCCGGAGGTGGCGAGCTTGGTCACGCTGAAGCCCTGCCCGGTAAGTTCGGACAAAACAGCAGAAGCATCTTCACTGTTGACAATGGCAATAATCAGTTTCATAAATATACCTCCGGTATATATTTTCCGCATAATGCGGGATTTTGTAAATTAAGCCTGGGAAGCTGCAATAAACAGCGGCATGGTCAGCACTGAAAGGAAGCTGACGACCGCAATGGTCTGAGAAGCCGCTTCGGTATCACAGTTGTATTTTGCGGCAAACATCACCGTGTTGTTGGCGGTGGGGGCAGATGCGGAAATGGTAAGCGCCGTGCAAAGGGTGCCGGAAATCCCGGCGAGCTTCATAGCGCCTAACATGACCGCCGGCAGCACCAGCAATTTTAAAAGCGCCACAAGATAGGTCTGTTTGCGAAAAAACATCTTTTTTAAATCGGTCTTTGCAAGATAGGTGCCGAACATCAGCATCGCGAGCGGTGTATTCAAGCTGGCGATAAGCTCGGCCGGTTCTAAAATAATGCGCGGCAGAGAAAGGCGCAACAGGAAAATCGGAAGCCCAATCAAAACCGAAATAACACCCGGATTAAACAGCAGCCATTTCAGCTTAAACCCGGTCTGCTTGGAGGACACGCCGGACATAAGCCGGATGCCGTGGGTGAACGCAAAAATGTTAAACGGAATAAGCACCCCGGAGCAGAAAAAAACACCCTCTTCCCCCAAAACCGCCTGCGCAAGCGGCAGCGCCATATAGCCGACATTGCCGTAAACACAAGCAAACTTATAAACATGGGTCGTGCGCCTTTCGCCCTTTCTGAAAAACGGCAGCGACAAAAGAATTGCAAAAACATGCAATACCGCGCCGCCCGCAAACGCCAAAAGCAGGCTTTTCAGTGTTTCAGGGGTATAGGTAATAGATGAAAACGACTGAATGATAATTGCAGGCGTAACGATATAAAACAGCAAATCATTTGTAAGACGCGCTGCTTTTTCAGTATATAGCCCGGTTTTGTCACAGATAAAGCCGACTGCGACCAGCACATAGAGAATGGCAACCTGCATAGCCGCCGTTTCTACATTTTGTAAAAACATGCCTGCCTCTTTCCCGCGTTACGCTTCTTCTTTTTCTCCTGTTTCCGCCATCTCGGCTTTTGCTTCGGCGGCATCCGCATCCGGCAAAAGGTCATCTTCCGAAGCAGGTCTGCCATAACGCATATGAGTGAAAATGTAAGCAACTGCAAAGGCGCCAAACCCGATGTCGGCAAGTGAGAACTGGAAGCCGTCCGCCAAAAGGTCGGCACGACCGCCGACGGTGCACACCAGGCGCGTAACACCAATCAGCAGGGAAAGAAACGCAGCGGGCATGCCATAGCGCACGATTTTTTTCATTTCGCCTTTTTGATTGACCTGCGCGCTCACGCGGGCAAAGGACATTAAGAAAAGGAGCATAAACGCAAGCATCAGCAGCTCCAAAAGCAGTTCGGAAACCATCGTGAAGCTGATTTTGGTCATAAAACGCGAAACCATGCGGAACAGCGCCCAAAACAGCGGCATAATTGCAAGGAATCGGTAATCGCAATAGGTTGCTTTTTCACCGGTGTAGGAAAGCGCCACCAAAACCATATAAATGCATGCCGCCATGCCGCAGATTGCCTGCAAAAGCTGGGCAAACATGCCGTCGGTAAACATCACGGTAAAAAAGCCGGAAGAAAGGCTGCCGTCTGTGAAAGCACGCATCACCTTGGCAAGCGCAAAAATCACATCATAGGCAATGCCGACAGCAAACAAAAAGCTGCAAATTGCCAGCGTTTTGTCACGGCGAAGCACCGGCCTGGAAGCCGGAACCTTTCCAAAAACACCTGCTGTGACGGCAAGCGCAATGACAAACAAGGCGACAACAATATAAAAGCAATATACCGTCCAATCCGTTTGCTTAAAGAAGCCGGTGTTGGACTCAATATTTACAAACAACTGAACAAGCCGAAACGGGATGCAAACCACAAGCCCCGCCAAAAGCAACAATCCAAGCGTTTTTGTATCGACCGTTCCCGTTTTAATTTTCGAAAACAACTTCTGCATAAAGCTTTCTTCCTCTTCCCTGCCCGAAACTCGGTACAATATAGTTTATCGTTCCTCTGTGGGAATATACTCCGTTTGCACGATGTGGTTGTCGATGCGTTCCGACATCGGCACAAAACGACGCGGCAGCGACACGCTCTTATAAGCGGGCCGCATGATGCGCCCGCCGCCACCGGTCAGCTCCTCAATACGGTGCGCCGACCAGCCGGCAATGCGGGAGGACATAAATAGCGGGGTAAACAATTCCTGCGGAATTTTCAGCATATCGTAGATAAGGCCGGAATACAAATCCACATTGGCGCAGATTTTTTTCTTTTCACCCTTGTATTTCGCAAACAGCTCGGGTGTGAGCGTCTCAATCAGTTCCAGCGTGCGGAAGTCCGCTTCATAGCCGCATTTTTGGGCATATTCGCGCGCGCTGCGTTTTAAAATGACTGCGCGCGGGTCAGACAGCGTATAGACTGCATGCCCCATGCCGTAAATGAGCCCCGAACCGTCACCGGCTTTTTTCTGAATCACTTTGGCAAGGTAATCGGCCACCTGCCCCTCGTCAGTAGGGTCGGAAACATGCGCTTTCATATCCTCGACCATTTTATGTACTTTGATGTTCGCGCCGCCGTGCTTTGGCCCTTTCAGAGAACCGATACCCGCCGCAATCGCGGAATAGGTGTCCGTGCCTGAAGAAGTGATACAGCGCGTAGCGAAAGTGGAGTTGTTACCGCCGCCGTGCTCTGCATGGATGATCATGCAAAGGTCGAGAAGCTTTGCTTCCTCATCGGTAAATTTGCGGTCGGCACGAATGGAATGGAGAATCGACTCGGCGGTTTTTAACGATTTTTTATTCTGGTGAATATACATGCTCTTGTGGTCATACACACGGCGTTTGACCTGATAGGCATATGCCATAATGCTCGGAATCTGCGCGATGAGCTGAATGGACTGGCGCAGCACATTTTCCACAGAGGTATCATCCGGATTTTGGTCAAAAGAATACAGCGCCAAAACCGAACGCGCGACCTTATTCATAATGTCAGGCGAGGGCGCTTTCATAATCATGTCTTCAATGAATTCATCCGGCAGTTCCCGGCATTCTGCAAGCAGCTCGCAAAAACGGTCTAACTGCTTTTGCGTAGGCAGGTCGCCGAACAGCAAAAGCCACGCGACTTCTTCAAAGCCGAAGCGGTTTTCCGCTATGCAGTTGTCCACGATTTCGTTCATGTCGATGCCGCGGTAAATAAGCCGGCCTTCCTTCGGAACGCGCTCGCCGTCGTCAATGTAGTAACCTTCTACCGAGCAAATCCGCGTAAGCCCCGCCATAACGCCGGTACCGTCCGCATTGCGAAGCCCCCGCTTGACATCGAAGCGGGCATAGGCTTCGGGAGAAATACGGTTATTTTTCAAAAGCTCTTCGCATAAATTAGAAAGAGCATCGTTGGCAATCGGAGAAATATAATTTGCCATCTTTACAAAACAGCCTCCCTTAAAATAAACCGAAATATCGAAAACGGCACACTGCCGCATTATCGTTTTATAGATATTTTATTGTATATCAATTTCTAAACAAAGTCAACCGACTATCCACCAAAATACAGGAAGCGTGAGGAAAGAATTATGAAAACTTATGCCATTTTATGCTTGGTTCTTGCACTTGCAATGTTTGTCTCTCCCGTAGCTGTTTTGAATTTTTCGGAGTTTTCCGCCGAGAATGTACGCGCCGCTTTGTTCGCAGACTCCGCGGAAAATGAAACGGAAGAAACCAGGGAAGACACAGAAACGGATACTGTCGCCGTTTTACAGGCAGCGTCCGGCAAGGTCGTCGAAATGGAGACTCTCGAATACCTTGTTGGCTGTGTCGCCTGTGAAATGCCGCCGGATTACAGCGAGGAAGCATTAAAGGCACAGACTGTCGCCGCCTACACCAATTTGATGCGCTTAAAAACAAACCCTGACGGCAAGGCGGGCGACGCGGACATCACCGACGACACCGGCAAGCATCAGGGATATTATGACGAAGCGACCCGGAAAGAAAAATGGGGCGAGAAATATGAAGTGTATAACGAAAAAATCACAAATGCGGTAAAAGCCGTGTTCGGACAAACCTTGACCTATGAGGGGGCGTATATCACCGCCGCCTATTTTGCCCTTTGCCCAGGTCACACAGAAAGCGCAAAAAATATTTGGGGCGGCGACATCCCCTATCTTGTGTCCGTGACAAGCCCCGGCGACAAGCTTTCACCGAATTACAGCGAAACCGTCACGCTTTCCGCAGAAGAAGTGAAAACAGCGGCACAAGCACAGGGCATCACGCTTTCAGGTGACGCGGCGAACTGGATTGGCGGACTTACTTTTTCCGAAAACAGAACCGGCGTTGTTACGCAAATCACCTTCGGCGGCAAAGCCATGACCGGGCAGGATTTTCGCACGATGCTCTCGCTGAAAAGCCCGGCATTTACCGTAAAATATTCGGGCGGTAATTTTACATTTACGGTTACCGGCAGCGGGCATTTTGTGGGCATGAGCCAATACGGCGCAGATTATATGGCGCGGCAGGGGGCTGACTACCAAGAAATTTTGGCGCACTATTACCCCGGCACCACGCTTACATAAAAAGCGCCCGGCACGGAAAATCCGAAACCGGACGCCAAAGGAAAGGGGCGTTATTTTAGGGAAAGCTCCCCGTTTTCAGCTTTCGCTTCAATGCGTTTGCTGTAATACTGATAAATGAAGGAAACCGCAATCAAAATGCCGCCGAACACAAAGAAAGAGATGATTCGCCAAAGAAGCGCAAGCCCGTAAAGGTCAACAATAAACAGCTTTGCAAGCGCCACGAACGAGAGCACAAGCCCGCTTTTTCGAAGATTTGTGTAGCGCCGCAAAAATCCCCAAATTATCCACAAAAGTGCCGCGAGCACATAGAGAATGCTGATTACCGGGTTCGTAAAGCGAAGCCCAAATTGTCTTGTCAAAACAAGCGTTAAAAGGAGCACGAAGCTCACCGTGCCGAACACCGGCAAAACCTGCGCGGACCAGTCGAAATCGCGCTGCAGCAGCTTGCACATCCGCAAAACCGCCGCCACACCGGCAAGACAGGCAAGCACCATAAAGGCAATTTGCCGGACGAGCGCACCGGTAGGAACAATCGCCTGTCTCCACGACGAGGAAAATCCGTACGGTTCCATGAACAGCACCGCGCAAAGGCCTAAAAACAGCCCGCCGGAAAGCAGCGCGCTCACGGTGGTGATGCTGCCGCTTCGGAAAGTGCGCAGGAACGAAAAACCAATCAAGAACACAAGCGAACAAAGGAAGAAGCCCATCCACCCGGAAAATTCATCCGGCAAAGGGGATACATCTGTCGGCATATCGCCGTAAATAAGCTGCACCGGCGCGCCTTTCGCCAGATACACAATACGCTCGGTCAAAAAAGCAATAAAGCCTACCGTTACCGGTAAAAATGCACATGCAAACACCCGGTAAGGCGCGTCCTCGTTTCTTTTTGCGAGAACACTGAAAAGCAAAATCAGCGCGGCGCTGACGACCAACAGCGGGAAAGTGACCCACGCCGCATCGAGTGCAAAGTCGCCGCTTTTTGCAGTATATTGCATGCTGAAAAGCAAATCCTGCACAAACACGACCAACGCCGAAAGTGCAAAGCAGACAAATCCGGTTGCGCGAAGCGCTTTGCCTTTTTTAAAGGTACCGACGCTTAACAGCACCGCAGATTCCAACAGCCACGCAAGCGACGCGTATTCAAAGCCGAACTTAAGCGGTACAACGCAGAAGCTCATGACGACCGCGGAAATAAAGAACAAAAGCGTTGTGCGCGTTTCTTCTTGCAGCCTTGCTGCACTGTACCATGCCGCCGCAGCATAAATAAGCGTCAGTGCCAAAGCGGGAACATACAGGAAATCTGTAAAAAATACGCCGGTAAGCGTAAACAACAGCACCGTGCCGACACCGATATTGATGCAGGTCAGCACAAACTGCGCGGTGGAAAGTTTCTTTTCTTTGCCCGCGCCGAAAAAGACACTGCCGAGATAAACGAGCACGGTAAGCGCCGCCACGGCAATCGCCACGGCTTCATAGCTTTGCTTTCCGGTAAGCGAGGAAAGCGACGCGCTCACATAGGCAAGGCCGCAGGTTGCCGGAAGCTGTAAAGCGTAGCCCAAAAACAGCGTGACTTGCCAGCGGTTACGCAAAGAGACGACAAAGACGAACGCGCTGAGCACCGTCAGATACACTGCCAAAACCGGGTATTCATAGCCGCCCGCTAAAAGTTCGGGCATGCGGTTGAGATACAGCATCCAAAGCGGCAGATAACCGCCAATCACTGCAAAAGCGGAAACGGTCTGTGACCGATGGAGCATGGAGAGCGCAAACGCTCCGGCAGCGACCAAAACGCACAGCAAAAACGCCGTCTGCGGAGAAATCAGCTTTAACACGAAATAGGTTACGGCCGTTGCCACATACAAAACGGCGACGCCGCCGCTTACTAACCCCTGCGCAAAGATATTGGCGCGGCGCTTGCGGGTAATCACTTCGCCGCCGGCGATGAGCGCAATGCCGAGCAAATACAAAAGCACACTTTTGAATACATCCCCGATTTTCGTAAAGGTATATTGCCCTGCCGCAATCGCGCCGATAATAAGAAGAAAAATACCGATTTTATTAAACACATTCAAGCCGACAAAGGTTTCCCAGCTTTTGCGCCCGAGGCTTTTTTCGAGTTCTTCCGAAGTCACGCCCTCTTGCCGGAGAGCTTGGAATTTTTCGTTTTTCTCGTCTGTATACGCTTTCTTTACCTGCGCTTCCAAAGCGCGCATCGCCGCAATCTTTTCATCCAAAGACTTTGCGAGCGCTTCAATTTGCTGATTTAGCACCTCGGCCTGTTCGCTTTCGGACTGCTGTACTTTTAAAAACAGCTCGTCAATGCGTTTGCGGCAATCTTTTTCAAGTTTTAAAAGCCGGTTGCCCTCGCCCGCCTCGCGTTCGAGGTAGTAAAGGTCAACCCGCCGGTTCACGCTTTCGAGCACCGAAAGCTTTTCCCGGAGCATTTGCGCCGTAAGGGCGTTTTGGGTGTTTTGTAAACGCTTTTGTGTTTCCGCAAGCGCGGCGCTGGTCGCTTCGGCATTGGATTTTTCCTTTGCAAGCAAAGATTGCAGGCGCTTGTTTTCCGCCGCAATATCCGCAGACTCAAGTGCGGAAACCTCGGTTTCCAAGTCTGCTAAAATGGTCTTTTGCTGTTGGACAATCTCACGCAAATTGGATGTTGTGGTCATGTGGACACCTCCCCTGTTTTCCCAGAAAAGAACAGCATCTTTCAAAATAAAATGCTATGCTGTATCTCTGATACAAACATAGCATTTTTTTCGTGAATTATTTGCGAATTGTCATTTTTGACCCGTTTTTTGTCCTTTTTGGCTTTCCGCCGAAAATTTGAGCCGCACCAAAAGGGTAAACCGCTTTTGTTCACAGCGCGCAAGCACTTCGCCGCGGTATTTTTCGGCGGTGGAGCGAATGCTCTTTAAGCCGATGCCGTGATTGGCGCCGTCTTTTTTGGTCGAGACAAACGAAATCCCGCGGCGCACCGGCTCTTTTTCGACCGGATTTGCAACGGAAATCACAAGGCTTTCCGGCGTTTCTGTGATTTTTAATGTAATGAAGCGCTCTTCGACATCCGAGATTTGTGCGCAAGCTTCGAGTGCGTTGTCGAGCGCGTTACTCAAAATAATACACAAATCGACCGCGTTTGCGCGGGTATTTTTCAAAGAGGCAACCTCAAAGCGCAGATTGGTTTGCTGTTTCTGCGCTTCCAGCAGTTTCTCGTTCAAAATGGCATCGACCGCCGAATTTTCGCTGACCGCAAAATAGGTCGCGTCCTCAATGTCGGACTGCATGGTTTTTAAATAAGCCCGTGCACCGTCGTAATCACCGCTTTGCAAAAGCCCGTTTAAACAGCGCAGGTGATTTTTTAAGTCGTGCCGCAGGGCGCGTGTGTGGTTATAAGCGGTTTCCATTTTTTCGACCGACTGCTTTTGCAAATCCATTTGCAGCTTCATTTCCTGATTATCGCGCACAATGGCAAGCTGGTTTTGCAGTTTGGAAAACAGTACGAACACAAGAACGGTGATAAACAAAAGCCCTGCCGCCGCAGCGTAAATGTAGTTGTGAATCTGCTCGTCTTCCGGCAGACTTTGCAAGGCAAACTGGAACACCGTAAGCGTGATAATTGTAATGGCAGGGACGGTCAAAAGCATTATCCAGTAGCGAAACTCGATGTGCTCGCTTTTTCGGCGCAAAAAGCCGCACAAAAGCAAAACTGCCGTCAGCATGATAAGATAAGGCAGTTCCAAATTTAAAAGCCGGAAGAAAAAGGCGTCGCGCTCTAAAAAGGGCGCGCGGTCGGCAATCCACGAAAGTGCAAACGCCGACATAATATCCGCAAGCGCCAGCATCAGCGAAAACGCCAGCAAAAAGACGACCCGGTCGCGCTTTTTGCCGGTGTAGACGGTGAAAGAAATCACAAGCACCAGTAAAATTTCGGCAAGGACTTTAAACTCGCCGATGCGCCCGGTTTCCTGCAGGGCGAACATAATCCCCGCCGAAAGCACAAACGCCACGCGCTGGGGCCAGGGGCTTACATATTTTTTGTCGAAAAAGCTCGACAACAAAATAAAGGCGAACACGATTTCAAAAACCGACGACAGCGCCTTTATGATATTGAACAATACCGTTTCAAACATCGCTTTACCTCATTGCCCACAAGCTTGCGTCGCGCACCGCTTCGCGCCGGCTTTTGCTCACGGGAAGCGTTTCGCCGGAAAGCAATGTCAGCGCATTTCCCCCGACAATTTTAATCTGCTTGGCGTTTACCAAAAAGCTTTGGTGACAGCGCACAAAATCCTGCCCCTTTAATTCCTGTTCAATGTCATCGAGCTTGCCGTAAAAGGTGTATTTCTCCGCCTTTGCCTGCACTGTAATTTGCCGGCGGTTGCTTTCAAAATACAAAATGTCCCGCAAGTCGAGCGTAACGGTGTCCGCCCCGAGTCGGAACGAGAACCGGCGCAGGCTGTCGGCGCGCAGTTCTTCCATACACTCCTCGAAAATCTTGCGAAACGCCTGGTGCAGTTCGGTTTTTAAAATATAGCGAAAGGCTTTGACCTCATAGCCGCGGAACACATATTCCGCCGACGAGGTGATAAAGACAATCAGCACCTTTTCGTCATAGCGCCGGATTTCACGCGCGGCGGAAATGCCGTTCATCGCCTGCATTTTAATATCGAGAAAGACGATTTGAAAATCCGCTTCGCCGCGTTCATACGCGCGCACCAAGCTTTCCCCGTCGGAAAACACCCGTGTGTTCCCGTCGAGGTCGGCGCGCACCAACTGCCCGGCGAGCAGTTCCTCTATTTCCCGGCAGATCGCCGGTTCATCGTCACAAATTGCAACCGAAAGCATAAAAGTCCCCTCAAGAAAATTTTAGCGGATTAGAAAATGCTGCGCAAAAGAATGATTACGGAAGGCAGCATGCAATCAACAACCGGCAGCGCCACAAGCCACAAGGCGTTGCACTTCGGCAACTTCTTCGGGCCGTATGCCGCACCGAACAAAACGGCAACCGCCAGCAAATACCAAACCGCCTGCCAAATCCAGGTGGACGCCGGCGCCGTCATCGTCTTACGCGCAATCACCAGATAACATACCACATATAACACACGGTAAAGCGTCAGGGAAGCAAACATGGCCCAAAACAGCATTTTTTGTTTTTTACGGCGCACTTCGCCGCCTTCCATAGAAGCCACCCACAAAATGCCGGCCATGAAAAGCGGCAAAAGGAACAGTTCTAAAACACCAAAAACAAAATTGCTCGCCATACTGCCGAAAAAAGCGAGCATACTGCTATCTAATGACGCCCTGAATTCCTGCTCGGTCGGCATGAAAAACAAAGCTACCCCGCTTATCACCCGCGTGCCGAAATACGCCAGCGGAATCAACAACCATTTTACTTTCGCTATTTCGCCGGCAAAGGTCGTCTTTTGCAAAATGTAACGGCACAGCAAAGCGCCGGAGATCAAAAGGAGCGCCTGATAAATTACGGTGAAAATATCTGTCAAAATATCGGGTGCATCGCCCACAATGATCTGCACAATAACCGGAACGCTGTTTACAACGCTCAGAATCAGCAAAGTTAAAAGCTGCCAAACTAAGCTCACTTTGTAAAAATACGCCAGTGGGTTTTGCGGCGTTTTCTTTTGTGCCTGAACCGCGGCGGCTGCCACGGCGTCCAAATCCACCGTGAAATAATCCGGCGGCAGGTTGTATGCGGTCGTAATTTTTTGTGCGATTTCAGGTGGCACTTCTGACGAGCGTTCTAACGCTTCCAACGCTTCTTCGCTTATGCCAAGCGCCTGTGCAACATCTTTTCGCCAAAGTTGTCGTTCTGCGCGAAATTGTGCCAAGGTTCTTTTTGACATATAACTCCCTCTCCTTCTTTAGTTTCAAAAACAGCCCAATAAAACTATACCATATTCATTTATTTTTGTAAAGATTGTACAATTAGCATCGCGTTTTGTCCAAATCCCTAAAAAGATAAAAGCCCCGCCGGGTTAACCCCGGCAGGGCAATCAAAAGCAAAGGCATTATGCCGCAAAGGCAGCAATCATAGAAATACACTGCGGCAATATCATTGCAACCACGGGCAGCGCAGTAAACCAAACCTTATTCAGCTGTGGCTTCTTTTTGCTACCGAGCAAAATACCGGCTGCAACCGCCGCCAACAGTAAGACAGACAACACGGTATTGAAATAATACCAAAAGCTTTGCCCGGTAAAATCATTTGCAATCGAGATGAACAGCCCCGCCAGTATGCGCGAAGCAAGCGCTACACAACAGAGCACCAAAAGCGTTTTATCTTTCTTTTTACCCGGTTCCATAACCGCCGCCTGCAAATGGGTCGCCGTAAACCACGCTCCGGCAAGCAAAGTTACAATGAAAGTGGGCACCGACAGAATCATCTCGTTCATAAAATAATTTGCCGGATCTAATATCTTTGCAGCAAACAGGGTGGAAAAAGAAGAAAGGCACGAAATCGCCATGCCGGAAAGATAAGGGTATAAAAACTCATAGTTTATAATGTCGCCGCGATATTTGGTTTTTTTACGAATATAGCTGCTCAAATATATACCGGACACCAATGTAATGACCGTCGCGCACAGCGATTCGAGGTTGTTGAAAAACGGCGCAACTGTAAAATCAAGCGCGGCAAAAATGCTGGTCGGAATCAGCACCAGCGCGTTCACCACCTGCACGAGCAGATGCCAAACAAGCGCTACCACAAAAAAATAGCGAAACGGCGCAGCAGGTTCCAGCTTTTGCGCCTCTCTTGCCTCTGCCGCCGCTGCATCCACATCCACGGTAAAATAGTCCGCCGGCAGGGTATAGGCCGCTATCAGCTTCTGTGCAATTTCAGGCGGTACTTTATCCATCGTCTCCAATTGCTCGAGTTCTTCCTCGGGCATTTCTAAAATTTTCGCCAAATCCTTGCGCCAAATTTCATGTTCCGCGCGGAATTTTTGGAGTGTGCGCGTTGCCATAGGGGAGCCTCCCTGTTTTCTTGAATTCTGATGTCCAATATAGCATATTCCCCTTGTACTGTAAAGCAATGCGGGCAAAAACACCAGAAAATTTTAACACTTTCTCTAACCAAAATCTGCCGCTTCACTTGTTCAAAATAAACAAAATCTTAGTTTTTGTCTATTTTAGATTTTTGCGTTCTGCCTTTTCTGAACGAATTACGGGCAAAAATGAATTTTTATATTGAAAATCCGCCAGAATTACTGTAAAATAGCAAACAAATTCTTGAAAAATGAAAGTTAATGATTTTAAACTTTCATTTTTAACTTTCTGTGCCATATTTTCCAATGATAAGGAGTGTTGTTCATGCTCAAACGAGAAGGCGATGTTCGGATTCCCTCCGGCTGTGCCATTTCCGCAATCATCGACCGAAGCGGTGCCTGCTTCGACGGAACAGATATTATTGAAAGCATTGCGCTGATGCACGACCGTTCCAACGGCCTTGGCGGCGGCTTTGCCGCTTACGGCATTTACCCGGAATATCAGGATTTATTTGCGTTTCATATTTTTTACGACGACAATGACGCGCGAATTCGTACAGAGGAATTCCTGTTTCGGCATTTTGACATTGAAAATTTTGAGCAAATTCCAACCCGCAAAGTAAAATCCATTGGAAAATCCCCGCTCATTTGGCGTTATTTCGGCGCAGTGCCATTAAGCAAAATCAAAAAGAACGATTTTGATGAAGAGGAATACACCGCGCGCTGCGTCATTCGCATCAACAATGATATTTCCGGTGCGTTTGTCTTTTCCAGCGGCAAAAACATGGGCGCTTTTAAAGCGGTCGGCTACCCGGAGGATGTCGGTGAATACTATATGCTCGACACTTATAAGGCGCACACCTGGACCGCGCACGGCCGTTTCCCGACCAACACGCCCGGCTGGTGGGGCGGCGCGCACCCGTTCACGCTTTTAGACTGGTCGATTGTGCACAACGGTGAAATTTCGAGCTATGACGCCAACCGCCGCTATGTCGAGCAATTCGGCTATCATTGCAATTTGCAGACCGATACCGAAGTCATCACCTATCTTTTCGACCTGTTGGTACGCCGGCAGGGGCTTCGCCTCGACACCGCTGCGAGCATTTTGGCAGCGCCCGAATGGGAGGTCATTGACCGCATGCCGAAAGAGGCACAAGATGTTTTTACCGCGCTGCGCGCCACCTATTCCGGTGCGCTGATTAACGGCCCGTTTTCTATTTTGGTCGGCTCGAAGCACGGCCTTTTGGCGCTCAACGACCGGCTGAAGCTGCGCTCGCTGATTACAGCAGAAAAAGACACAAAGACCTATTTCGCCTCGGAGGAATCCGCCATTCGCGTGATTTGCCCCGACCCCGAAAAAATCATGGCGGTCGAAGGCGGCACGCCTGTATTTATCCCTTTTGCACAGGAGGCTGATGCAAAATGAATTATATCGTTCCCGAATTTGAAATTGTCCGTAACGCGCGCCGCTGCATTTCCTGCGGGAAATGCGTGGAGCAGTGCCCTTACGGTGTGCACTATTTTGACAAAGACGGTAAAACCGTATTGGCAGACGACAGCAAATGCGTCGCCTGTCACCGCTGTGTAGCGGTCTGCCCGACGCACGCGATTCAGATTACCAAGTATGAGGACGCTTACAAGCCGCATGCAAACTGGACGCCGCAGGTACAAAAGGAAATTTTAAAACAGGCTGAAACCGGCGGGGTTTTGCTTTCGGGTATGTCGAACAACAAGCCCTACCCCATTTACTGGGACAAAATGCTGTTAAACGCAAGTCAGGTAACAAACCCCTCGATTGACCCGCTGCGCGAGCCGATGGAAATCCGCACCTATTTAGGCCGCAAACCCGATAAAATCGAATTTGATGAAAACGGCGCGATGAAAACCGTTATGCCCCCACAGATTCGTTTGGAAACACCAATCATGTTTTCCGCGATGTCGTTCGGCTCGATTTCCTTTAACGCGCAGAAAACGCTCGCTATGGCGGCGCGGGAACTCGGTACGCTTTTCAACACCGGTGAAGGCGGCATGCACCCGGGCTTAAAGGAATTTGCCGATTGCGCAGTCGTGCAGGTCGCGTCCGGGCGTTTTGGCGTGCACAAGGCTTATCTTGACGACAGCCGTTTTATCGAAATCAAAATCGGTCAGGGTGCAAAGCCCGGCATCGGCGGCCATTTGCCCGGTGAAAAGGTAACGGTGGAGGTCAGCAATGCGCGTATGATTCCGCCGGGCAGCGACGCCATTTCCCCCGCCCCGCACCACGATATTTACTCGATTGAAGACCTGCGGCAGCTGATATGGTCGTTAAAAGAAGCGACCGAATATCAAAAACCGGTTGCTGTCAAAATCGCGGCGGTGCACAACTGCGCAGCGATTGTGTCCGGCGTTGCACGCGCGGGCGCGGATATCATTGTGATGGACGGCTTCCGCGGCGGCACAGGCGCGGCGCCGACTCGCATCCGCGACAATGTCGGTATTTCGATTGAATTGGCGCTCGCCGCCGTAGACCAAAGGCTGCGCGATGAGAGCATCCGCAACTCGGTTTCGCTGGTTGTTTCCGGCTCGTTCCGCAATTCGGCGGACATTGTCAAAGCCATTGCGCTCGGCGCGGACGCGGTTTATGTCGCCACAGCGCCGCTGATTGCCATGGGCTGTCATATGTGCCAGCAGTGCCACACCGGCAAATGCAGCTGGGGCATTGCGACCCAGCGCCCGGAGCTTACCGAACGCCTGAATCCGGAAGAGATGTATCTGCGCGTGGTTAACCTGATTTCTGCATGGAACCATGAAATGAAAGAAATGCTCGGCGGCATGGGATTAAACTCCATTGACTCGCTACGCGGCAACCGTCTGATGCTTCGCGGCATTGGCCTTACACAAAAGGAACTGGAAATTTTGGGCATTGCCCACGCCGGGGAATAAGGAGGAAGAGACATGACTTTAACAGCAGGCAAGCAAAACTTTCAGGCGCTCAACGCCTCAATTCGTGAGCTGCTTTTGAAACATGACCACTTGGAGCTGAACGATGTCAACGGTCAGCGCTATATCGGCGCGGCGCTTCCCGCCGGCAAGACAATTACACTCCACGGCACACCCGGCAACGACATGGGGGCTTATTTAAACGGCGGCTCGATTGAGGTGTTCGGCAACGGGCAGGAAGCCACCGGCAACACCATGGGTGGCGGCAAAATCATTGTGCACGGCCATGTCGGCGACACGCTCGGATACGCCATGCGCGACGGCGAAATTTTTGTTGAAAAACGGGCAGGCTGCCGCGCGGGCATTCACATGAAAGAATTTGAAACCATGCAGCCGGTTGTTGTTATCGGCGGCGTTGCAGGTGCTTTTTTAGGGGAATACATGGCGGGCGGCACACTGGTGGTTTTGGGGCTTCAAAACCCGGAGCACCTGCCGATTATCGGCGCGCACTGTGCGACCGGCATGCACGGCGGGCGGATTTTCATCCGCGGCAAGGTGCCGGCAGAAAACATCAGCGAGCACATCACGGTGACCACAGAGCTTGACGACAAGGACCGTGCGGATTTAGAGCGCATTGTAAAGCAGTACTGCGCGCTGTTTTCGGCGTCGCCGGAAGCGGTGTTTTCGGAAGCCTTTACAAAGCTTGTGCCGACAACCTCGCGCCCGTATGCCAATTTGTATACACCGAATTAAAAATTGCTGTTTTCAAGACACATAAAAACCCGGGGCATGCCGCTAGTTGGCGATGCCCCGGGTTTGCTTTTTTCAGTTATAGGTTATTTATTTTCTCGCACCGCAGTCACAATAATAGTAATCGACATAGGTTTCATAGTGCCCATGGTCTTCTTCATGCGTAACCGCCGGCGTCACATCGTAATACGGTCCTCTGATGGTGTGGTTGTTTGTATATTGGGGATGTCCGTTTTGGTCATAATCGAGAAAAAGCGGGTCCTCCTCGGGCTTGTCATAAGGATGGTAAATGGTGTAAAGCCCGCCCTGTTCACTTTTATACCATTCGTCAAACCGCTCCGGGTCACGGGTTTCTTCCCATTTACCGGTATTGTACCAATACATTCTGTAAATGCTGTATTTTTCCGTCTTTTCGGGCTGATCCACCACGGTTACAATATTGCTCACCCATTTTTGCGCGGTATGCGCTTTCCAAGTGTGCTGGTGCGATGCGCCCTGCGCAGAATTTGTGCCGGAACTGCCGGTCGACTGGTTCGCGACACTGCCGGTTGTGCCAGCATCTGGTGTTGCAGGCGTCTGCACAGCCGGGTCGGTACTATTTACACCGGTGTTATCCGATGTGGCTTGGCTCGCCTCGGGTGTAGCGGTATTGGCTTCTGCCGGTGCGTTCGTATTATCGGTTTGCGCCACAGTCAGCGGTTCGGCGGCATCTTTACGGGTGCACGACCGCACACCGAAGCAAATTGCCACGACAATCAAGAGCAACAGCACGACCGCTATCGGAATCACAACTTTTTTGTTTTTCAAAAGAAATTCTTTTGCCTTGTTCATTCAAAAAGCCTTCTTCTATAATTATTAAACTTATCATAGCACAAAACGAAAAAGAAATATACTGAAATTCCAAAAAAGAAAAACAAGCGCCCAACGCGTTGAAGAACGCTTCGGCGCTTGTCGGAATTTGATTTTTACTGCATCAGTTCGCAAATCGCGTTGGAAAACGCGACCGGGTCTTCGACCGAAAGCCCCTCGATGAGCAGCGCCTGGTCATAAAGCAGTTTAGCATAGTTTTCTACCTTTTGCGTGTCGCCTGCCGCATAAGCTGCGGTCAAGGCGTTAAACACCGGGTGCGAACCGTTGATTTCGAGCACTCTTTGTGCCTTGGGGGCGTTTTGCTGCGCATTGGGCATCGCGTCGAGCACCTTTTCCATTTCGATGCTTAAAGCGCCTTTGCTCGAAAGGCAGACCGGGTGCGATTTCAGCTTGGAGGACAAGACCACTTCGCTGACCTTGCCGTCGAGCGCTTTCTGCATGGCGGCAAACAAATCCTTGTTCGCTTCGGCCTTTTCGGTGATTTCTTTCTTTTCCTCTTCGGTTTCAAGGCCTAAATCATCGCCGGAAATCGAGCGGAATTCCTTTTCATCGTAGGCGTGCAAAATCTGCATCAGGAATTCGTCCACATCGTCGGTCAGATACAAAATGTCGAAGCCTTTGTCGCGGACGGTTTCCGCCTGCGGCAGCAGTGCAAGCTTCTGCGCGCTCTCACCTGCGGCGTAGTAAATGTATTTCTGCTCTTCGGGCATTGCGTCACGGTATTCTTTCAGCGTGCAAAGCTTTGAGTCGCTTGCGCGGGTAAACAGCAATAAATCCTGCAGCTTGTCCCTCTCGCCGCCAAATGAGCTGTAAAGCGCGAATTTGAGTTGAAGGCCAAACGCTTTCCAGAAACGCTCATAAGTCTCGCGGTCTTTTTCGAGCATTTCTTCCAGTTCTTTTTTTATCTTCTTTTCGAGCGCGTGTGCAATCACTTTCAGCTGACGGTCCTGCTGCAGCATTTCTCGGGAAATATTCAAAGAAAGGTCCTCAGAATCCACAACGCCTTTTACAAAGCTGAAGCAGTCCGGCAGCAAGTCGGCGCACTTGTCCATGATTTTTACGCCGCTCGAATACAGCGCCAGTCCTTTTTCAAAGTTTTTGGAATAATAGTTGTAATCCGCTTTTTCGGGGATATACAGAAGCGCCTGATAGCTGGTTGTGCCCTCCGCTTTCTGGTGAATGACACGCAGGGGCTTGTCATAAGCAAAGAATTTTTCCTGATAGAATTTTTCGTATTCCTCCCCGGTGATTTCGTTTTTATTTTTCTTCCACAGCGGCACCATGCTGTTGACGGTCACCTTTTCCGTATAGGTTTCATATTCGCTGTCGCTGCCCTCTTTCAGGCGGGAACGCTCCATATCCATACAAATCGGGAAGCGGATATAATCGGAATATTTCTTGATAAGGGAAGAAATGGTATAGCTGTCGAGGAAGCGGTCATAGTCCGCCTCCTCGGTGCTTTCTTTAATGTGCAGGGTGATTTCCGTGCCGACGGTGCCTTTTTCGGCTTCGGTCACGGTGTAGCCGTCCGCACCGGCGGACTGCCATTTGAAAGCTTTCTCCGACCCGTAAGCGCGGCTTACAACCTCGACGCGGTCGGCAACCATGAACGCTGCGTAGAAACCGACGCCGAACTGCCCGATAATGTCGACATCGTGTTCGCCGGTCTCGTTTTCATTGGTGAACTGCAAAGAGCCGCTTTGGGCGATTGTGCCAAGGTTTTTGTCCAGCTCTTCCTCGGTCATGCCGATGCCGTTATCAGAAATTTTCAAAAGACGATTTTCTTTATCGATGGAAATATAAATTTTAAAATCGTCGCGGTTCATCTGCACGCTTTGGTCGGTCAGCGACTTAAAATAAAGCTTGTCAATCGCGTCGCTCGCATTGGAAATCAGTTCGCGCAAAAAAATCTCCTTGTTGGTATAAATTGAGTTAATCATTAAATCCAGCATGCGCTTGGATTCGGTTTTAAACTGCTTTTTTGCCATGTTTCCATGCCTCCGTCCTGATTTTAGCACTCTATCTCTTTGAGTGCTAAAAATACTATACACCTGTTTTTTCCATTTTGCAAGGGCGTGACAATAAAAAGTTTTAAACTTTTTGTAAACAAAAAGCCCTGTTAGCATTGAAAGCTAACAGGGCAATCGTTTCATTTGACAAATTAGTCTTTGTCGTCCTCATCATCGCAGCCGCAGTCGCAACCACAGTCGCAGCCGTCGAGGTCAAATTCGAGTTTTTCACCGCAGGCCGGGCACTCAGCAAAGCCGGCGTCAATATCCTCGCCGTCAAAATACACGGTCTCGCCGCAAGCGGGGCAATCGACTTCATAGACATCGTCGTCTTCGTCGCAGCACTCATCGTCATAAACAAACTGCTCGAGCTCGTCAAGGTCTTCGTCAACAGCGTCAAGCTGTTCCGTGACAAGCGCAAGTTCGTCTTCCAAATCGGAAACGGTCAGCGCAAGGTCGTCGATGACATCCAGCATTGCTTTGAAAAGCTTGGTTTCTTCTTTTTTCTCGTCGAGATCCAAGCCCTCGGCAAGGCCTCTTAAATATGCAGCTTTTTCGGTCACTGTCATAATAATCTCCTCCGTTTTTAAAATAGGACCCTTACTCTTTATGCGCGGGACATATATTCGCCGGTTCTGGTGTCCACATTGATCATTTCGCCTTCATCAATGAACAGCGGAACCTTGATTTCAGCGCCGGTCTCCAAAGTTGCGGGCTTGGTCGCGTTGGTCGCGGTGTCGCCTTTGAAGCCGGGGTCGGTCTTGGTAACCTGCAGCGTCACGAATGTGGGCGGCTCAACGCCAAACACCTTGCCTTTATAGGAAAGGACTTTGCAAGTCATGTTTTCCTTGACGAACTTAAAGTTGTCAGACAAATCGGACTCGTTGATCGGAATCAGTTCATAAGATTCGGGGTCCATGAAATAATAAAGTTCCCCGTCGTTGTAGGAATATTCCATATCCTTTCTCTCAATGAAAGCGGTGGGGAATTTTTCGGTCGGGTTGAAAGTCTTTTCTACCACGCTGCCGGCAATGACATTTTTGATTTTGGTGCGGACGAATGCCGCGCCCTTGCCGGGTTTTACATGCTGAAATTCGATGATCTGATAGACATTGCCGTCCATTTCAAATGTGACGCCGTTTCTGAAATCACCTGCTGTAATCATAGTTTGTAATCCTCCGTTTTTTCTAACGCCCGGCGAAAGAACGCCCGGCACTTCAATTTATCTATTTTATTTTATATGATAAGCCCGCTTTTTTCAAGAGTTTTTTACAGAATTATCAGTTCTTTGGGGCTACCGGTCAAATTTTCACAGCCGTCAGGCGTGATATGTGCCATATCTTCAATGCGCACGCCGAATTCGCCGGGCAAGTAAATCCCCGGTTCGTCGGTCACAACATTGCCGACGGTCAGCACACTTTTGCTGCGCGGTGAAAGATTCGGAAATTCGTGAATCTCCACGCCGACGCCGTGGCCGGCCGAATGCCCGAAATATGCGCCGTAACCCGCGCTTTCAATCACATCCCGCGCGATCTTGTCCGCTTCGGCACAAGAAAGCCCGGGGCGCAGCGCGGCAAGAAGCGCTTTTTGTGCGGACAAAACCACATTATAAACTTCTTTTTGCCGGTCACTAACCTGCCCGACCGCAACGGTGCGTGTCATGTCGCTGTGGTAACCGTCTACCACCGCGCCGAAATCCATTGTAACGAAATCACCCGGTTGAACCTGCCGGTCGCCGGGAACGCCGTGGGGCATGGAGCCGTTTTCGCCGCTGACGGCAATCGTTTCAAAAGACAGCGCTTCCGCGCCGTGATGCAGCATGTAAAAATCCAGTTCCAAAGCGATTTCACGCTCGGTCCTGCCGGGTTTTATAAAATCACAGATATGCGCAAAAGCCTGCTCGGCAATTTTCTGTGCCGCACGGATTTTTTCAATTTCATCCATCTGTTTTACACTGCGAAGCCCGGCAATCAGATTGTCGAGCGTACTGTCCGCCAGAACCGCCATCGGTTCCAGCGCTGCGCAAATGCGCGCGTACTGCGCAAGATTCATTCGCGAAGCTTCCACCGCCACGCGTGTCACATGCATTTTGGAAAACAAGTCAAACAGCTGCGTGCTGTCTGTCGTTTGCAGCACCACCGAACAGCCCACCGCGTTTTTTTCGGCCGCTTCCACATAACGGCTGTCGGTGACAAGCGTCGCTTCTTCTGCGCTCACAAGCAAATAGCCGTCGCTGGAGGGGAACTGTGTAAAATACCGGCGATTTTCGGGAGAAACAATCAGCGCGCCGTCAAAGCCGCTGTTTTTCATAGCGTTTTGCAAACGCTCAATCCTCGTATACGCCATAGCCATGCCGCCTTTCAAATTCAGCTAAAACGGGGGCTTCCCGTTTCTCTTTCCACGCGTAATAATGCGGGTACAGACTTTTCATCGGAATCGGGTCAATGCGCACCGCGATTGCACCGCAGCGGTTCGCCGCTTTCACATCGGAAAACAGCTGGTCGCCGAGCATGGCAAGCTCGTGAATATCCACATGCATCCGCTTTGCCGCCCGGTGCAGACCGTTTGCAAACGGCTTCATGGAAAGGCTGACAAACGGCAGACCGAATCGTTTGGCAATCGGCCCGACGCGAAAAATGGTTCCGTTGGAAATCAGCATGATGGGGAAACCCGCCGCCTGAATGGAATCAATCCACTCTTTTGCGCCGTCTATAAATTTCATGGTGCCGTCCGGCGCCAGCGTATTGTCGATATCGAGCCCCACGGCTTTGGCGCCCATTTTGCGAAGGTCCTCGGGGGTGATGTCTAAAACGCTGCGGAACCGGTATTTCGGCATTAACAGGGGGTCATATTTCATAACTCTCTCCGTGTACTGCAAAAAGAAAAAGCGGACAAACTGCCCGCTTTCTTTTCACTTATACTTTCTTTTACGAGCTGCTTCTGATTTCTTCTTACGCTTTACAGAAGGCTTTTCGTAATGCTCTCTTTTACGAACTTCTTGAATCACGCCGTCACGAGAGGTTTGTCTTTTAAAGCGGCGAAGCGCGCTTTCCAAGGACTCATTTTCCTTGACCTTGACCTGGCTCATCTTATTCCCTCCCTTTACTGTTTGAGATACTGTGTAATTATACAGCAACCGTTTTTCCATGTCAAGCCAAAACAACACTTTGTCTATAATTTTTTATAGAAAAATCAAATAAACAGGTCTTCAGGCCCACCGGTTTCGACAAAAGTTAACAATTTGTTCACACTTCTGTGCGCAAATTGCAATAATCCGCCGTTATACTTTAGATGCTTTAGGAAAGCGGTCTGTTTTACAGCGTTTTTCTTTTTCGGCTCCGCTGAAGTGGTGATCGGTGTTTGCCGGAAATATAAATCTTATATTCTATTTCCCAGAAAGCCAATGCATTGCATTGGCTTTTTATTTTGCATTATTTGAGCTT